>CACZQF010000186.1 GCA_902783245.1 uncultured Spirochaetaceae bacterium
AAAAAAAACGGGACAGACCCTCAGGCCTGTCCCGTTTTATGCATACGCTGCGTTCACGCAGACTGTGCGATATCAGCAGACTTCGGTGTCAGTCGCCTTTTGAGTGGTGAGCGGCTTGCCGTCCGCAGTGAGCGCCTTGCCGGCTATAACAGCCTTGTAGTCTGACACACGGATCTGCACCTTGCAGAATTTGTCGATATCGATCTTGGCAGGTTTTTCAGCGGCGGGATCATCGCCTTCAAGCACGACGGGCGTGCCGGGCGCTGCCCACGGAGCTGTCAGCAGCTCAACCTTTTCCTTGCCGTCTTCCGTATAGTCAGCTGCAAGCAGCATGCCGCGGCTTTCCACTCCGCGCATCTTGCGCGGAGCCAGATTGGCCGCAATGATGATGTGCTGGCCCAGCAGCTCCTCCGGCGTTAGGTACGGAACAAGTCCTGACTGAATGATACGCTCCGTACCGGAACCGTCATCAAGTGTTTCTATATACAGTTTTTCTCCCTGCGGATTGCGGTCAACCTTTATGATCTTGGCAACACGCAGATCAATATACTTGTTAAAGTGTGCAGCCTGATCAACCGCTGATGCAGCATCGGAGGCCGCGCCGCCGGACTTTTCGGATGTTTTTCCTGCAGGAGCTTTTCCGGCCTGCTTGCCTTCATCCGTTATACCCATAAGCTCCTCAAGGTCAAGCTCACCGGCCACACATGGAGTAGTTATAGCCCAATTTGTAAGCACCTGGGGATGCACTTCACCGAAGATACCGACCGGCTTGCCGTTTACAAGAACATGCGCCTGACGGCCGGGTATAAACCGCGGATCATCGCTTTCGGCCACCTGATACGTATGGTCAAGGTAGTACAGCAGTGCCGACATTTCGCTCGCGGCATCATTAAAGCTCGCGCTATTCGCACAGGTAAGGAAACCGATATTCTGACGCGTACGGGTTCCGGTGTTTTCCTCAGGCTGGATATAGGCAACCTTTCCGATTTCAAACGTTTTATGGGGGAATGCCGCATTCGCGCTGCCGCTCTCTGCTTTCAGCAGGGATGCAATAATGGACGGGCGGATAAACTGGTAGTTCTCGCTCATCGGATTTGCAATCTCAATCACTTTGTCTGCGGGATAATTCATCTTTTCTATGTAGTCGGCACGGCTTCCCACATAGTTAAAAATCATCTCCTGATAGCCCATGCCGACCATAAGCGTCTTTGCCTTGCGGCTGTACTGGGTAACAGGCAGAAGTCTTCCGATGGTAAAATCATTCGGAGCCTGCGGCACAAAGTAGTCCAGGCCTTTGCCGATCATGACATCCTCTATAATGTCCACTTCATGCAGGAAGTCATTGCGGTACGGCGGCGGCTGCAGAACAAATTCCGTATCCTCACGGCCGTCAACGGTCACCTGCTTTGATTCCACGGAGTTGCCCATACGGATCAGCGCCTGAACAATCTCATCTACAGAAAGGTCGGCACCAAGCTTTTTATTGATATGGCTCCGGTATGCTTTTGTAGGCTGCTGGAAATAATAGGGAACCGTAACTTCTTTGCCGAACCCGGTTTCATACGGATGCACTACTTTTACAGGCAGGATGGTATATCCACAGTCCGCAAAATCGCAGGCTACAATATTTGCCGAAAGGATAAGGTTCTCCATGTTGTCACCGGTAAGCTCCACCATAAGATCCTTATCACCGACCTGTACGGCGCCGAGCGTAGCGCTGTTGATAACCGGAGCCATGGACATGACTTCATTTTTATCATCAACAAGCAGCGGGAATTTTTTCATATCCTGCAGGATCCAGCCGAAGTCCTTTCCTTTGGGATGATCGCTCAGAATCTGGCGGCACGTCATCGGCTCTGTGCACGCAAGCGGCACGAAGCTCGTGGTGTCGGGGTCAACGGCCTTATAATGCACGGGGAACTGAATCTGCGCCGCGCGGTATACACCCATAGAAATAGACTTGCGCTTGCGGCCGAAGTTCCACGCAAGTTTTTCCTGCGTCTGGATAATATCAAGCAGCATGGGCTCGTCAATGGCTTTGCCTGAAATGATAAAGGCTACCATATACGGACGAATGTCTTTAAGCTCCGGGTCAACGGTAACGGTACGGCCGCCGCAGTCCTTGATGTTTCCCGCACGAGACAGGAACGGATTATAATCCGTCATCTTGCCGCCGTCATACAGATACAGCTGACGCGCCACGCCGTTGGTGGACCAAAGGTCAGGACGGTTCGTGTCGTTAAGCTCAATCTTAATGACGCGCTGATCTTCCGGCTGCGTCATATCGGGTTTTTCATCAAGCTCGGCTTTAGCCGATGTCATCTTTTTTTCAAGCGTATCATAGTCGTAGGTTTTTCCGACCATCTTAAAGAATAGTTTTTCATTGACTTCTATTTTTGGCATGTACAGACCTCTATAGCCTATAAGTATAGACAATAAGAAGGAATAAATCAACGCAG
>CACZQF010000187.1 GCA_902783245.1 uncultured Spirochaetaceae bacterium
ACCGTTTATTATGTTGTGGGCGAAAATGACTTTGCGGCCGGCTATAATGGTTCAGAACTGACCGAAGAAGCAAAGAAGAAGTGGACTGCCAGTCTGCTTTAGCCTTTATCGGAAGACAAGCTTATAAACCGCCGGATATTGGTCCCGGGTGCATAAAGGGCACATCGAATTTCGAGGTGCCCTTTATTGATTTCCATGGCTGATATGCGTACTCCCTAGTATTTTTTTAGAATATATGGCATACTGTACTGCAATAAACTTATGTATCATTAAGAGGGATTACTTTGTATAAGCCTGTTGATCCTAAAGCTGACTTCCCGAAGCAGGAAGAAGCTGTTTTACAATTCTGGGAAAAAAACAATACGTTCAAGAAATCACTTTCCCAGCGCGAAGGCGCGGAAGAGTATGTGTTTTATGACGGCCCGCCTTTTGCCACCGGTCTGCCTCATTTCGGTCATTTTATTCCGTCCACGATAAAAGATATTATTCCCCGCTATCAGACGATGAAGGGCAAGAAGGTTGAGCGCCGCTTCGGCTGGGACTGCCACGGCCTGCCCGTTGAGAATCTGATCGAAAAAGAGCTCGGAATCAATTCTAAACATGAGATTGAGTCCTACGGCGTAGCCGGCTTTAACGACAAGTGCCGCGACTCTGTGCTCCGCTATACTGCTGAATGGCGCAAAACCATTACGCGTATGGGACGGTGGGTTGATTTTGACAACGACTATAAGACGATGGAGCCTTCCTACATGGAATCCATCTGGTGGGTGGTCAAGGCGCTGTGGGATAAAGGCCTTATCTATGAAGGTAAGTATATCCTGCCGTACTGCCCCCGCTGTTCGACGGTACTGTCTACGCACGAGCTTGCGCAGGGCTATAAGGAAAAGAATGACCCTGCCATCACCATCCGGTTCAAGGTGACCCGCGCTCCTGCAGCGATCGATGATCCTGACATGACCAACGGCAGAACGTTCTTCCTGGCATGGACCACCACGCCGTGGACGCTGCCTTCTAACGAAGGTCTGTGTATGGGTCCTGACATTGACTATGTGAAGGTCATTGACAATGCCTCCGGCGATGCGTACATTCTGGCGCAGTCCCGGCTTGCCGCATATTACAAGGACGAAAAAGAATATACGATCGTGTATACCCGTAAGGGTGCTGATTTTATCGGCGCCAAGTATGAGCCGCTGTTCCCGTATTTTGCGGATCTTGCCGTGCTTGAGGACGGCTCTGACGGCGCGTTCCGTATGTTCAATGCGGACTATGTTTCGACCGAAGCCGGTACGGGTATTGTTCATATTGCCCCGTCATTCGGTGAGGACGACTCCAAGGTGTTCAAGGGCACCGGAATCCCGCAGGTTGAGCCGATTGACGCTGAGTGCCGCTTTACCAAGGAAGTGTCTGACTATGCAGGCCGGTTTGTAAAGGACTGCGACAAGGATATTATGGACCGCCTTAAGAAAGAGGGCAAGCTGATCAGACGCGACCAGATCAAGCACCAGTATCCGCACTGCTGGCGGTGCGGTTCTCCGCTTATCTACCGCGGCATCGGTTCATGGTTTGTAAAGGTTGCCGACGCGCACGAGCGTCTGCTGCGCGCGAACAGTCAGATTAAGTGGCAGCCTGCTCATATTAAGGACGGCCGCTTCGGAAAATGGCTTGCCGGCTCACGTGACTGGGCCATCAGCCGCAACCGCTACTGGGGTAATCCGATCCCGATCTGGAAGTGCCCGGACTGCGGCGATACGCTGTGCGTGGGTTCCCGTGAGGAGCTTAAAGAAAAGAGCGGCGTGTATCCCGATGATCTGCACAAGCAGTATGTGGATGCCATTACCATTCCGTGTAAAAAATGCGGCGGCACTATGCGCCGTATTCCTGAGGTTCTTGACTGCTGGTTTGAGTCAGGCTCCATGCCGTACGCGCAGAACCACTATCCGTTCGAGAATAAGGAATACTTTGAGCAGCATTTCCCTGCGGACTTTATTTCTGAGGGGCTTGACCAGACGCGCGGATGGTTCTACACCCTGACGGTGCTTGCGGCCCATCTGTTTGACAAGCCTGCGTTCAAGAACTGTATTGTCAGCGGCCTGGTGCTTGCTTCCGACGGACGCAAAATGTCCAAGAGCCTGCGCAACTATACTGATCCGGTGGATGCGATCAATAAATTCGGCGCGGACGCCATCCGTCTGTTCCTCATGCATTCGTCAGTGGTTAAGGCCGATGACCTGCGCTACAGTGACGAGGGTGTTGCGGACGTGCTCAAGAGCATACTGATTCCGCTGTGGAACAGCTACAGCTTCTACGTTACGTATGCGAACATCGATCAGGCGGCTCCTACTGGCCATGAGTTTGATTCCAAGCTGCCGGAGAATCCGCTTGACCGCTGGATCCTTTCTGTGACTCAGAAGCTGGTTAAGGACGTGACTGCTGCGCTTGACGACTATGATCTGTCCGGCGCCATTGACCCGGTGGTTGGTTATATCGATGCCATGAACAACTGGTATATCCGCCGTTCAAGAAGACGGTTCTGGAAGAGCGAGAATGATACGGATAAAGCCGAGGCATATGCCGCACTGTACATTGCGCTCAAAACCTTTATTCAGGTTGCCGCTCCGTTTGTGCCGTTCATCACTGAGTCCATGTGGCAGAACCTGAAGAGCGCGGATGACAAAGAGTCCGTGCATCTGAATGATTATCCGGTATATAATGCCGCATGGCGCGATGAGGCCCTTGAGTTTAAGATGACTACGGTGCAGACCGCGGTTTCTATGGGCCGTTCGCTGCGCAATGAGTACAATATTAAGAACCGCCAGCCGCTTGCGGCCGTAGCGTTTGTTACGCGTAACCCCGAGGAGCGCAAGGTTCTTGCCGAGATGGAGGATTCTATCAAGGAAGAGCTGAACGTCAAGCAGGTGGTGTTCCACGAGCGCGAGGATGAGCTGGTGGAATATAAGGCGAAGGCTAACTTCCGCGTGCTGGGCAAGGAGCTCGGCCCGCTTATGAAGGAGGCATCCGCCAAGATCAGCAGCCTCGATCAGGATGCGATCATGTCACTGCTTGAAGGCTCCCGCCTGACGATCGGCGTGGGCGGCAAGGATATTGATCTGACGCTTGATAAGATTCTCATTGACCGCATTGAAAAGGAAAATCTGAAGGTAGTGAATGAGGGTACGCTGACGGTCGGTCTTGATACGAAGATTTCCGATGAGCTTAAGAAAGAAGGATACGCACGCGATCTGGTGCGCGGCATCCAGAACCTGCGTAAGGAATCCGGTCTTGATGTGACCGACCGTATCAAACTGAGCGTAAGCGGCGATGCTGAGCTCAAGGAGGCGTTCACCATGTTCACCGGCTTTATCGGCAACGAGACGCTTGCGGTGGAAAGTATGTGGAAGGATGCGCTTCCGTCGGGCACACAGATTGTGTCCGAAGATAAAACATGGAGTGTCTGTATTGAAAAGGCGTAATATAATTTTTACGCTGCTTGCAGCTGCCGGCGCGGTGCTTTTTGTGCTGCCGCTGGCCGGCTGTAAGTCAACAAAGGCTATTTCTGACGAGATTTCGGCCGAAAAGGTTGAGGTCATTCCGAAAGTTGATCCGCTTGCAGTACTTGACGGTGATTCCGCCGTTTATTTCAGGGTTCCCGTGGCGGATCATAAGCCTTTCGTTAAATCGCTGCTGCTGTCGAATATTGACGGCATGGCCGATGCTGATGCGGAAACGATTGTAAACCATCTGGATATGATCTGTCTGGGTGTGGGAACCAAGGAGAATCCCAAGCGGCTGCAGCTTGCTGCTTCGGGCTCTATTCCGCGCATAGCGGTGAAGACCGCGCTGAGCGAAAAGAAAGGCTGGACAAAGTTCACCGATCCGGTGACCTATTATACTCATCCCGGTACAAAATATCAGCTTGCAGTGCCCACGACGGCCAATGTGTTTTTGGCCGATGATGCATCTCCGCTAGTGGAAAACTATAAGACGGTGCTCGGCTCCGACACGGAGTCCGTGATCACCGCGCAGACGGATGGCTGGAACGATGAGGTCTATGAATGGATGACCGCTCCGGGGTCTGCCATGAGGTTCTGCGTGCTCAGGCCGCAGGCGTTTTTGGCGCGGCTGCTCGGCGTGGACATGCGCTTTGCGCTTGAATTCGCGTCAGGCGAGCTTACGGCGGTGAAGCAGGATGATACTGCTGCCGGCGGTGTTCCCGGTGACGCAGGCTACGAGCTTTCCATGAAGCTGGTGTTCCAGAAAGCAAGGGTGGTTCGTGCCGCGCTTGCGGTGCTTTCGCTTGCCTTCGGTGACCGTATGCAGGCAACGGCCGAAAACGGTTCGAACGTGCTGCAGGTTTCCGGCATTCATGTAAGTAATGTAACAGTTTTGGATCTGCTGGTCGAATGACCTGTAAATCCCGTACGAATAGAAGAGGTTAAATGAGTATGGCTGATGACAAAATTATCTTAAAGGCTGAAGATTTGGATGGCTACCTTACCCGGCAGGATAAGGCAGATTTAGAGCGTCTTGGTGCAATGTACAACGAGGCGGAAAAGTCATTTGATCCCTTGGACGAAAAGAAAGTTATCGCACACTTTGACAAAATGGGGCATGTGATGCAGGAGATATGCGCGTCGCATCCGCAGATTCAGGTCTATTCATTCGTGACGGAGGAAGGCGCCCATGCGGAGGCGTCACGCGTTATTTCAAAGCTGCGCGATGTGAATACAAGCCATCAGGAATTCATTTATTATTCTCAGCGTGCCTATGAAATGCTGTTCCGCATGGCTTATACGGACCAGCATTCTGATAAAAAGAACTATATTACGGTAAAGACGCCGGTGACGGTACCCGTTCAGAATTACGCCGTCCATAAGATCCCCGATATTGACAGCAAGATTGAAAACTCCGTTATGTGCGTTATGCTGCGCGGTGCGCTGCTTCCGAGCATGATTATGTCAAAAGAGATCGAAGAATATTCTTCCCACAGCTATGTGACGCCCTTCGCGCTGTTCAAGATCAACCGTGATGATTCTAAGAAAGAATCTGATATGGAGTATATCCTGAACCTGAAGAATTCGTTCTTTAATCTTGAGGAACTTGACGGAAAGGATTTGATTTTTGCTGATCCTATGAATGCTACCGGCGGCTCCTTGGTGACTGTCGTGAAGTATCTGCAGGCTCAGGGTGTTAAACCCCATTCCATTAAGTTCTTCAATGTTATTTCTGCGCTGAAAGGCAGCATTCGTGTGACTCGTGCGCTTGAGAACTGTACATGCTATACGCTGTGGCTTGATCCGGCGCTGAATAACTCCGCGTATATTCTGCCCGGTCTTGGTGATGCGGGCGACCGTATCAACGGCAGGGACTCAAAGGAAAAACCGCGCAATATTATCCAGCTGCTTGCGGATTACGGCAGCAATATTGCCGGTCTGTACCGCTCTCAGATGGCTATTATAGAGCAGACGGTGCTTGGAAAATAAATGATCCGGACTCGTGTATTGCGCGGTGCAGCTGCCGCCGCCGCGGCCGTCAGCCTGATGATCGCTTCCTGCCGTTCAAATGAGCTGGAGATTCCGGTTCCCGGCGAAGTGAGCATTCAGGTGTCGAATATTTCTAAGGAATACTATGCGATTGCAGAAGCATATTTTGACCTTAAGAAGTATGAGAAGGCTGCGGAAAACTATAAGCTTGCAATGCGCGATAAGTCCTTGCGCACTGCGGCTTACTATAAGGCCGGCAGATGCTATGCCATGGCGGGGCAGTGGGATAAAGCTGAGCAGATCTTCCGTGTGCTGCTTAAGCATGACCATGATAATGCCACGCTTACGGCTTCGATCGCATATGTTACGGCGATGAAAGGCGACCTGAAAACTGCCGCCGCCATGTACCGCACGCTTATAGAGCGTCAGCCGGACAATGCTTCATATCTTAAAAACTATATTTCGATTTTATTTGAGGATGGAAAGCTTGAGCAGACAAAGGTGTATCTTGCCATTCTTAAAGAAACCTTCCCTGATGATGCTGATATAGAGACGTTCGAGCAGAAGCTGAAGGAAAAAACTGCGGCAGGAACCAGCACTGATGCTGACGGTACCGATGCGGTGCTTTCTGATGCAGCGCATGCTGACGCGGCGCAGCCTGAGCCCGGGGCTCTTCCATAAAAAATACCCCCGTCGTATGCCGGGGGCTTATGATACAGTTTTTCAGTTACTATTGAGCCGTGTGCGCGGCCGCCGTTTCTGCCAGATACTGGCGATATTTATCAGGGTTCACACGGAACGCGATGATCGGTGCATCCGGATCCTCTCCGGCATGCTTTGCCGCTTCAACTGCTTCGTTCAAAAGCCGGTCGGCGGAGATAATTCTGAGCGAGCGGGCTGAGATACCCACGGTACAGACGGCATCGCTCTGCGCGTTCTTTAATGCTGCACTGATTTCGCTGTGGAACTTCTGCGCCCGTAGAATGGCGGGGTCAAGCGCCTCGTTGATCTTAATGGCGGCAAAGCTGTCTTCTTTGTATTCAAAGAGCATGTCGGGGAATACGAATTCGTCAAGCAGGATTTTGCAGACTTCTTTTGTACACGGATTGTCGCGTGAGAGTCCGGGAATAGTAATGATGAACAGCGACAGATCCTGCTCTGAGGAGGCTGCACGCACAAGCTCGCTTGCCAGACGGGGCTTAAGGTATGATTCCCATCCGAACCCGGTGGCGGGCGAGAACAGGCCGGCCGGCGCATCGGTTCCGTCAGCAGCTGCAGGTACAGAATCTGCAGGTTCTGCCGACTCTGTAGGCTCTGCCGGCGCGGCGGCGCTTACAGGGTCTGCCGCAGGTACTGCAGCGCCAGTAATGGATTTCGGCTCCGCAACTGCGGCAGTTGCAGCTGCGACTGCCGCTGACGTTGCTGCGGCAGCGGCTGCTGCCTGTGCCAGAGGCGTTGATTCAACGGCAGGCTCCGCTGCAGTCTGAACTGCTGCGGGCTCAGTTTCTGCCGGAGCGGCGGGAATATCATCAATACCGGTGCCTGCGTCTGGCGCGGCACGCTGTACATTGCGCGGCAACGCATACTCGGTCGGCTCGGTCAGGTAGACATACAGCAGCAGGAATGCTGCGAGCAGTGTACCTGCAAGCGTCAGGAAAAAGGCAACGCGCACGCGTTTATAAATGTCCGCAGGATTTATCATGTAGACTTTCATTGAAAGCCGTACAGAACCGGTGGCATGCGATATATCAACTGAATACGGATGGATGAGCGGCGAGGTGCCGTCAGAATCGGAGACAGATGCCGGATACTGATAGATGGTCTGGCCGGCGGTTTCCAGCGTCAGTGATTTTATGTCTCTTGGAAGAATGTAGCGGCTCTGCACCGCATCAAAGAATTTCTGTGAACCGGCAGGTGCCGTTGAAAGAATATCGGACGTTATGTCCTTAAAACGCTCTTCTATGTCCTCGGCATGCTTTGGCCCACGCTGATAGTCAATGGCAATCTCTGCGGTCAGCACCAGTATGATTACGGCAAAAAAAGCACCGATTCCTGCTGCAATAACATTTATATTCCTTTTCGTCATAATAACTTAGTATACCGCATAGTATGGGAGTATGCAAGTTTAAGAAGCTCTGAAAAAGATGCTCTTTTGGCGGCGTCCGCGCTTGCGGACGCGTCTGCCTTGCGGCGCAGATAGGAGATGTAGGGCAGCATGGCCGGTACGGCCGCGCCCGCAGGCTCGCCTGCGCACATGGCGACTGTGC
Source organism: uncultured Spirochaetaceae bacterium (assembly GCA_902783245.1). Classification (GTDB taxonomy): domain Bacteria; phylum Spirochaetota; class Spirochaetia; order Treponematales; family Treponemataceae; genus Treponema_D. The sequence continues at coordinate 7,748 of CACZQF010000187.1, forward strand.
TGTCTGCGGCAAGCTGCTTTGTAAACCGTGCAAAATCAAAGGTGCACGGCGTCTGCGCTGCGGCTGGCACTGGCATGCTGCCGGACTGCCGTTTCCATGAGTTAAGCGCTGCTTCGTATGACTGCAGCAGCACGGTTGTCTGTGCGTCCGGAAAACGGGTGCTCGGAACAAGCGGCGTGCGGTACATGAGGCGGCAGAACTGCTGTTCTGTGCTGTTCGTCCGGTCGGCGGCCGTACCGTACAGAATGTCCAGATAGGAGCCTTTCGCATAGGGCTTGTGCATGGGATATGAAAAATCGGCGCCGAGGAACTCAATAGACGTAAAGCCGAGCTGTCTGGCAAAATCGGCCGCCGCTATGGTCACGGTGCCTGAGCCGGCCTGCAGCCGGATCAGAGGAAAGCCTGTGCACGCTGCTGCATACTCGGTGAGCGGATGGCCCGTACTGATAAGCATCACGGGGCATGCCGCCTGCATGCAGTGACGTACGGATGCTGGCGGTGAGGTCATGTCGAAGACGAACAGCGTGCCGGCGTCCGGCCTGCCTATAAAATGGGTATGGGATATCATCTGTCCGTCTATGGAGAGCACTGCATCTGGGGTGATGTGATGGCGGCGCAGGATACCGTATGCGGTGTCCGTGGCGAAAATGCAGCGTTCCTCACGGTTTTTGCACAGGGCGTCTATACCGGTGTCTACGGTGGGGCCTGCCGCTACGACGACGGCGGTACAGCTGCGGCGTGCTTTTTCTATGAGCGGAATCATTGCATCGTTGTGTAGCGGGAAACGGGATGCGTTCTTTAAATTCTGAATGATGTTTTTTTGCCAGATGCCGCCGAAATGGCTTTGTACGGAGTAATCCGCCGAAATCTGGGCAAGCTGGCGCTTTAGTTCCTGCTGGAACTGAACGGCGCATGACTGGTTTTCGGTATACCATGCAGGATGGGTGATAATCTGAAGGTTGCCGTACAGCGCAGGTATATACAGCTGCTTGAACTGCGCAAGAAAAGCTTCCGCCGCATGGAGCTGTATGCGGCTGTCGTACCGGAGCTCTGCCGCCTGCGGAATCTGCATAAGAAATGATACATCCTCATCTGATGCTTCGATAACATGAATGACGGCGTCAGGGCAGCTGCTGCGCAGAGCACGGATATGATATCCGCCGCCGAGACCGAGCACGATGATGAATGATGCTGAGCATGCCGCGGTTTTTGCGAATGATTCTGCCTCATGCTCCGGATTGTACTTAGAGTGCATGGTACGGCCGCTCATGAAAACCGGTACGGGCGAGCCGTTCTTTGCGTTTATGATTGATTGATATATCATACGGCTCCTATATACGAAAGCAGCTCCGCGGCGACTGCACGGCTTTTTTCTTCTGCGGCTTCCTGCAGCCGCGCTCTGTCTGCCTGCTTCAGCGCGCGCTGCCAGGTGATATAGTCAGCCGGACAGACGTTTTTTATCCATTCTTCGCTTTCAGAAAGCCTTTGCAGGCATTCCTTGAGCGCCTGCCGCCGTTTTTCGCGCGCTGGCAGGGGAGCTGCGCTGGTAAGGTGCGGCATGGTTATGCCGCCCGGCAGCGTGATGTCGTTCCAGGTGAGCTCGCGCATGGTGCCCAGCGTGTTTGCATATGTGTACGGTCCTGATAGCCTGAACACGCGGCTGTAGAATCCTGCACTGCGGGTAGAGAACCAGTCGCGGTAGATGTTCAGGGATTCTGACGGCAGTCCCGCAGCTGAGAGTCTGGTACAGAGCGGGCGCAGCCTGCTGTCGGTCAGTCTGTTGCTGCGCTCAAGCGCATTCGGCTGCAGATGCTGATAGCCTTTTGCCGGGGCAAGATCGAGGCCGCAGCAATAGACTGGCCCTGTAGTAAGGCGCAGTGCAAGCTCAACCGCCGTGCCGCTGACCGTTCCATTGCGCTCCGCCGGTAGTGACGGTATGCCGCAGGAGTTAAGTATCTGTGCTTCAGGAAATGACCGGTAGGTGAGCGGTACTACGGCGCAGGTTCTGAGCAGCTGCGGTCGGCACGCGGCTTCTGCGGCAAGCAGCAGCGGAACGCCGGGGTTGTGTTTTGTCAATATATCGAGATGGGCTTTTGCATAGTAGCCGCCGTCCGTTGAAATGCAGGCATCGGGGCGGATGCCTGCATTGAGCAGGGGCTCAAGCGCAGAGGATACGGCCAGCAGAAAATAGGTATGGCGGTACTGCCTGAGCTGTTCAAGACAGGTTCCGAGACTGGGACCTGACGCCGCCACGATGACGGGTGCGGAACCGCCGGTGATTGTCATGCAGCTGGTAAGCTCCGTGACGAATGTACAGCAGTTTTTATACCATCTGCGCGCAAAATAGGTACGGGTAGCGAGTACCGCCCTGCTTTTGACCACAGCTTGTTTTATAGCGTTCCATGCGCCGGTATTTTCCTTCGGAAAAGCCGCTGCACCGGGCTGCCATGAAAGGAACTGCGTCTCGGCAAGGCCTTCCTCACCGAGCATTGTGTACAGCCTGTTTTCTAAGTCGGCCTGTGATGTGTAATACAATACAGAATCCCACTTGGAGTCGCTGGCTGAAAAATCTGTGCTGTATCTGACTGCAATAAGCGCAGCCTGCGGAAACTTTTGCCGCAGAATATCAGCAGTGTAGGAGAGTGCAGGACCTGTTACGATTATGTTCTGGGGAAGAAAGGTATATTCTTGCGCGGATACAAACCGCTCCGCCTCCCGTTCAGGGTTATAGGCGGAGTGCAGCGGCAGTCCTGCGCAGGTACAGGTTGTGCTGCCGTTTTTTGCCTGAAAGAAAACAATGCGGGACAATGTCAGTCCTCTGACAGGAATTCTTTGATTTCCTGAAGTGAGTATCCCCTTCCGGCAGGAAGCAGGAAGATTGTGTCTGCCACCGTCTTTCCGAGAACCGGCTCAAGGCTCTGAGATAGTTGTGTCTGCAGCATTGATTCGGGAATGTCATGGCGGCTGAATATGACTACTTTGATTTCGCCGTTATATGAGCTTACGCACAGGTTTGGAAAAGAAAACAACTGCCGAAGCAGGGCATAGGACTCAGCGAATACCTTGTTGAAGTCCTCCTGCGTATGGGTGAGCTCTTTAATGACTTGTTTCAGGGAGAGTATTTTGAAATGCGCTTCTGAAATGCGCAGGCCGATTTCGACACCTTTGGCAATGCCGGTAAGATCGGCACCGCTAAAGGAATCCTCTCCGGATGATCCGGGGAGGGATGTTGCTTCTGCTTTTGTAAGAAGTCCCATCTTATGCCAGTCCGAGCTCCGTGAACAGCTTTTTGTAGATGGCAAACTGCGGTGAGCGTGCGAACTCTGCGATCTTTTCATCAGGCAGGTTTTCGAGCAGCCGGTCCATGTATGAAAGCACGGACTTTATATCTTTTGTCAGATCCGGCGGCAGGGTATCGGTTCCGGCTGCAGGGGCAGCAGGAACGGCGGGCTCAACAGGTGCGGCCGGAGCAGCGGTCTCTGCTGCCGGTTCATCTGTCGGCTCTTCAAGCACAGGCTCATCAATGACGGGCTCTTCGATAACAGGTTCTTCAATTACAGGCTCATCGAGCGCAAAGTCGTCAAGTGCCGGCAGATCATCGGCAGGTGCTTCGATGACCGGCTCTTCGATAACTGGCTCATCAATGACTGGTTCTTCAATTACAGGCTCATCGAGCGCAAAGTCATCAAGTTCGGGCAGCTCTGCGGCCGGCGCAGCAGCCGGTTCATCTGCAGGAACTTCGGCGGCAGGAATGTCTGCAATCGGTGATTCAGGCAGCTCCGCATCAAGCTCCGGCATAGGCGGCAGCTGTGCATCAAGAGGCTCGTCCTCCGCAGGTGCAGGAGCATCCGGCAACGCTTCAGCGGCGGGTTCATCAAAGACAAAATCATCTACGGGTGCTTCCGGAAGATCGCCGAAGTCAGGCAGCTCCGCTTCTACCGGCGTCTCTGCGGGCGCGGCGGCGGGAGCTTCGTCCGGACCGATAAGATCATCGGTTGCCGGCTCTACCAGGATATCTTTTGCGGCTGTGTCTGAGGGCACGTCGTCACCGAAAGAATCAAGCTCAAAATCATCGGCCACTACAGGCTCCGGAATATCGCTTTCCGGAACAGAAGCGTCAAAATCAATATCGAAGCTTCCTGTGTCAAGCGGGGTATCGTCTGCATACAGTTCATCATCCAATATAGAAGATGATTCGGGTACCGGTGCAGAAAGAAGTTCTTCTGCATTCTCGGGAATCGGCGCTTTGCTTGTGTCCAGACCGGCAAGCGAGTCCTCAAGATCAGGAATCTCCGGCAGATCATCAAATGAAATGTCTGAGTCAGGAATGTCATCCGTTACGGGAGCCGCAGGCTCTGCGGCTGGAACTTCAGGTTCGTCCACCGGTTCCGCGTCAAGTACCGGTTCGGCATCAAGTACCGGCTCCGCTTCGGTAAAATCTGCGTTGCTGACGATTTTGTTGAGCTCGTCTGTGGAAAGTGCAATATCTTCATCATCAGCAGGTTCGTCAAAGAAGCCGGAAGGACTGATTTCAGGAATATCGGGAACAATGTCTATGGTGTCGGGTTCATTGCTGCGGTCTTTTTTCAGCTCGGTGAAGTCCTGTTTGAGCGTAGTGATCTCACTGCGAAGGGAGGAAAGCTCTTTCTGGATCTGGAGCAGGATAGCCATGCTGTTGTCCGCCGGTGCTGCGGGCGCGGCAGGCTCCGGCTCTGCAGCGGGAGCATCAGGTTCAGTGAACAGTGCGGTCTCTTCATCAAAGGTATCAGGAATATCATCAGGCAGTTCCAGTCCTGCTAAGTCATCTGTACCGAGATCGGGCGCTTGTGCCGGCGGCTCTGAGACGGGCAGTGCAGGCTCTTCGGCCACAGGTAGATCTCCTGCCATAATATCAGCTTCAGGAACATCAAGTATGCTTGCGGTGTCTGCCGCGGGATCATCAGCTGCTATAATATCTGCTGTACCTGCCAGATGAGAAAGCTCCTCGCTGCTCAACGTTACATCGTTATCATCATCAGAGAATGATGATATCGTTCCTTCGGTATCAGGAATAGGAAAATCGGATACATCGGGGTCGATGTTGACTGGTTCATGCTCGTTTTCCGCATCTCTCGGAGGTTTTTTAACCCATACACCGTACATATCAAGTTCACTTGTTTTTTCCGAATCCATATATTCCTCTCAGGTAATAGATATCCGTAAATAATTATTCACTGTATATATCGGTATGAACGCTGATTTTTATTAGCGGCATTTTTCCGGCAATACCAGTAGTATAACATAGTTTAGCGCTTCAGAAAATAGATGTATATGCCGATAGTACAAGTATTATGAAATGTTTGTCTGTTCTTCTGGCAGCATGTTTAGGAACTTTCGTCTACGTCTCTACATCTATAACCGGCGGTCATGATGGTATACTGGCTGAAAAGAAGCTTGCGGAGCAAAAAAGACAGCTTAGTGTACGGACTGCTGAAATTCAGAAGATTAACACGGAGCTTTCCCTTGAGTTTACGGCTATCCAGATGGATCCTGATGTGATCGCGGCGTTTGCCCGTCAGCTCGGCTATGTGGGTAAAAATGAAAAGCTTGTTAAGATTACCGGCCTGCCGTCCGCGCCCGTTATGTCCTATAATACGGGTACCGTGCTCAAGCATCAGAGTATAACCTGCCTGCCTGAATGGGTTTGCAAAGCGATGGGATTTACGGTATTCTTATGTGCCTTTGTATTTATGCTGCTGCTTGATTACCGGCATACGGCGGTCAGACAGAGCAAAAGGCAGAAAACTCATAAGGTATCAAAAGAAATTCCAGTATATGATTTGCCGCAAATCTGATTCAGAATCCGCCCGGCTTGCAGCTGATATGCTCAAGGCCGGGAAAATCGTCATACTGCCCACGGACACCGTGTACGGTTTTTCAGGAATCGTTGATGTTCCTGGAAACCGGCCGTATGCTGCCGATGCAGCCATACGTGCGATAAAGGGTAGGGCAGAAACAAAACCGTTCATCCAGCTTATTGCAGATCCGTCAGATCTGCAGCGTTACAGCGATGAAGTTATTCCTAAAACACTGCTTTCAAAATGGCCCGGGCCGCTCACAATCATTGTACTAAGAAAAGATGGAGTAACCACCACCGCGTTCCGTTGTCCCGGTGATCCGTGGCTGCGGAGTATCGTGGCTCAGTGCGGTGCGCCTGTCTATTCTACGAGCGTTAACCGCAGCGGCAGCCCGGTGCTTACTACGGAGCAGGAAATAGTGAAAGAGTTCTCCGATGAGGCTGATCTTATCATTACTGACGGGGATAGAAAAAACGCAGTGCCCTCTACGATTGTACGCGTTGATGACGGAGCCGTGAAAGTTCTTCGTCAGGGCAGCGTTATTGTATAAGGGCACCTCGAAAAGGCCGTTTCTGCGGTCTGAAGTTTTTCGAGGTTTCCGTAAAAAAAGTTATTGCCGTGTCCAGAGCACCGGCGCTTCTCCGGTCCGTGCGCCGGTCGGAGAGGCCGGATCTTCTATAAGGGTTTCTTTGGTGCCTGACATTGTGTCGTCATCAGTCATGGTTAGCACCCATTGCAACGGCTGTGCCGTCGGTGCGTTTTCCAGCGCGATCTTTCTTGGCAGCTCCGGGAAAAATGATGCGTTCGGTTTTCCTGCCTGCGTGATGCTGATAGTGGATGTGCCGTCCTGACCGCTCTGCAGAACCGTTACGTTGATATTCATCGTTGCACCGTTCTTATAGATAACGAATCCTCTGCCGCCTCTGAGAATAACTATTTTCGCAATGTATTCTTCTCCCTGCCATGTGCCGGCAAGGAATTCTGTGGAAACCTGTGTGCGTATGGGTTTTGCAGTCTGGACTGCATCGGGCTTTATATTTCCGCCTCTGATTTTATCTATAAGTCCTGTGATGGACGGCTTCGCATCCGTAAGTATCTTATAGTACGAAGAATATTCTTTTGAAAAATCTATAGTATCTCCGTTCTCCATGTTCCGCGCATGGAGCGTACAGATCCAGTTTGTATCTTTTGCAGAATCCCCGGCTATCTCTGCATACACCGCGTAGCCGGTACCAGCCGCCGTTTCAGCTGCCTGCCGTACATTACTTTGAACCTGCGGATCTTTGCTGCGGTCCGTTACGGTAAGGCTGCTGATTTCTTTAAGCTGGGTCAGATAGAGATTGCGTGTCATGTCGATCATGTTTGCATCTACGCCCGCCGCATCAAGACCGTAGAATTCAATAGAACTGACGGTCTGTGCATAGAACAGCGTACATGAGAAACATAAACTGAAAACTGCTGCCAGCAGCTTTTGCATCCTATCCGGCACGTATACTCCTGCGGTTTACTGCATGCGGCATCAGCTCCGCTGCATGCTTTTGAATTCGCGCTGCATGTCACGGCTGACATCGCGCTCACGTATATCCGCCCTCTTATCAAACAACTTTTTACCCTTACAGATACCGAGTGTTATCTTAACTCTGCCGTTTTTTAAATAAAAATCCAGCGGAATCAGCGTAAATCCTTTTTCCTCAGTTTTTCTGATCAGACGTTTGATCTCGTCCCGATGCAGCAGAAGCTTTTTTGGACGGTCAGGGTCGTGGTTGAATACGGATGAATAGGCGTACTCGGAGATATGAAATCCCCTCAGCCATACTTCACCTTTTACAATATCGGCAAATGCATCCGGAAACGATACGCTTCCTGCTTTTACGGATTTAACCTCCGTTCCCTGCAGTGCGACGCCGCATTCAAGGGATTCTTCTATAGAGTAGTTAAAACGGGCTTTTTTGTTCACCGCGATTATTTTCCGATCCTGTGCCATGGCTTAAATATACGCTTTTACATCATTGATTTCAACCTCGTTGCCATGAAATCCTTGATATGATATGCTGTATGTTATGAGCAGGGAAAATAACCTGTATGAACTGTCATACACGATGAAAAGGGAGCTTCAGCGGAGAATTCTGTCTGTTGCCGGCCTTTGCGTTTTAATATTTGCAGCCATTACACTTTTTTTACGGTTTGTACTGTTTCCGGTACGCCAGAAGTCTGTTTCAATGGAACCTGATGTTGTTTCGGGCGGCTGGGTGCTTGTTTCTCCGATCGGTAAAACGCCGGACAGAGGAGATGTGGTTCTGTTGAATCCGCTGAATACCTATGAACGGACGGCGGGGATGGGACTTATGGATACCGTAGTTTCTTTTTTTACCGGTCAGCAGATCTTTCCGTTTTCTCCGGTTGACGGCATGGGGCATTCCTATGTGCTGCGCCGTGTTGTCGGCGTGCCCGGCGATACTCTGTATATGACCGGATATGTCGTATTTGTAAAACCTGCAGGATCCTCTCATTATCTGACGGAATTTGAATATTCCAAGTCCGGCTATAAAGTGAATATTACCACAACACCGGAGAAGTGGGACGGTACGTTGGGAGTGCAGTCCGGATTCTCTGAAATAACGCTGGGGTCGAACGAGTATTTTGTACTGGGCGATAACCGCAATTCTTGTATTGATTCCAGATTGTGGGGACCGGTGACGACTTCTGGTATCAGAGGTAAGGCGCTCGTACAGTATTTTCCGTTTAGAAAATTCAAGCTGCTGTAACCCTGAAATCTTATGGAACCCGCGCTTTATATCCACATACCGTTTTGCAAATCAAAATGTGACTACTGTGATTTTTACAGCAAGGCGCGGTCTGTTGTTCCTGACGGATATGTTGCGGCGGTAAAGAATCAGATAGCCTTTTATAAAGAAAAGTATGCGGTTTCTGCTTGGAAAAGCGTCTATGTGGGAGGCGGAACTCCCAGTATGCTCCGCCCGGGGCAGCTGGCGGCCTTGCTTTCTGGTCTGCCGGTGCAGGATGGTGCTGAGATTACCGTTGAGATGAATCCTGATGACATTACTGATGATCTGCTGTCTGCTGCAGAATTCAGCGGCGTTACCCGCATTTCGGTGGGAATACAGGCGCTGGATGACAAGGTACTTGGTGCGGTACACCGGCGATGTACCCGGCGTACGTCTGTTACTGCGCTGAAAAAACTGCGCAGACGGTGGAAAAAACAGTTATCTGTAGATATGATTGCAGGACTTCCTCTGCAGACAATGGCTTCATTCATAAAAGGACTTAAAAAAGTTCTGTCGTTCGGGCCTGATCATGTGTCACTGTATTCCCTTACAGTGGAAGATGATACTCCGCTTGCAAGGGCGCTTAGACAGGGCAAGCTTGCCGCCTGTGATCCTGATGAGGCGGATGCGATCTGGCTTGCCGGACGAGACCTGCTTGTTTCTGCCGGATTGCAGCAGTATGAAGTTTCTAATTTTGCCCGGCCGGGCTTTGAAAGCCGTCATAATATGGTTTACTGGCGCCTTGAGAATTATGTAGGGGCAGGCGCGGGCGCAACGGGTACGTTGTACGGCGGCTGCGGTGAGAACGGCCGCAGATGGACGAATACTACGAGTATTGACCGCTATATTTCGTTCTGGAACAGCGGTGCTCTTACGAATGTGACTGCGGGCGGCTTGCCTGAGACGGTGGAAACGCTTTCTCCTGCCGTACAGGAATTTGAATATCTTATGATGGGATTCCGTATGCTGCAGGGAATTGACAGCGACACGTTCAGGGCCAGGTTCGATAAGGATCTGGGTAAACGTATCGGAGACTTTGCAGGCGGTGTGTTCGCCGAATGGAAAGAAAAAAAACTTGCCGCATCATGGAAAACAACGGATGCGGCGGCGGGATCCGCCGGCGCATCATCCGCAGTCGCGGGACCTGCGGGCTCTGTTCCCGCAGGTCGTCCGGCAGCTGTAGTACCCGGGAATCGGGCTAACGTGCACTATGCACTTACAGCAGAAGGTCTTCTGCTGTTGAATCAGTTTCTTGAGGTTCTGATTGAGGAACAGGTATCGTAATAATAAAGTTTGTACCGTATCCTTTTTCTGACTCAACGGCAATGTTCCAGCCGTGTGTGTCGATGATGTTCTTGACTACAGCCAGCCCGATGCCCATTCCCTGCTCACGGCGAGAGTTCGTTCCCCGGTAGAACATGTCGAAAATATGATCAACGTCCTCCGGTGCGATTCCCTGACCGGTATCCCGTATGGAAACAGAAACTGTTCCGTTATGTTCTTTTGCAGTAATAAATATATTGTCGTTGTCGTTTGAGTAACGTATGGCGTTGCTTGTCAGGTTTTCCAGTGCCCGTTGCAGCAGCTGCTTGTCAAATGGCACGCAGATGTCATCGCTGATACTGATATCGGTAATGATGTTCCGCTTGAATACCGTCGCGGTCATCTCGAAGGATTTTGCAAAATCAACGAGCATAGTGCGGAGCGGCTGTGAAACCAGCTTGTTCCGCCATTCGTTGCTGGACAGTTTTTCAAAGTTGATGAGCGTGTCGATCATGCCCTCAAGCTGGTTCGTCTTGTTGCTTATGATGTTCACCGCGTCTATTATAGCGTTCGGGTCGCTTGCTATACCGTCGGAGATAGCCTCCGTATATCCTTTTATAACGGCCACCGGCGTGCGCAGGTCATGGCTTATGCCCATGATAAACCGGGATCTGCGTTCACGGTCTTCTTTCAATGCCTGACGCATTTTTTCCAGATTTTCTGTAAGCGACGTGATTTCATTGCTGTCGCGGCGTCTGACGGGAAATTTAAGCTGAGTGTCCAGATCACCTCCGGCGATACGCTGGGTGCGTTCCTCCAGAATCATGATGGAGCGTGAGACGGTGTTTGAGATAAGCACGATGGCAAAGATGCAGAGCAGCTCGAATGCCACGAGCAGATATAGTCCCGGCAGAATGAACTTAAAGGGCGGCCTCTGGCGGTGCGTATTGTTCTTGGGGGCCCGGCTCACCGCTATCAGCTCCGATCCTGTATCGGCTCCCGGAAACGAGACGATCTGATAAAAGTATTTGTTGCTTGTGTCCGCAATAATCGAAAGAAATTCGCCTTCACTGCATGAGTCACCCTGACAGACATCCGGAATTGTAGAGAACAGTATCTTCTCTTTGTTGAGAATAACCGCCACTTCCATGCTCGGGGGCAGACGGGAGATTTCTTCCTGAAGTGCTTCCCAGTTTTTGCTCGACAGCGGGTAGGGAGCCTTGGATTCGACGTTCTTAAACGTACGCATCAGCAGCCGCTCCGGGGAAGTCTGATACTGGTAGATGGGTACCGAAATCATAAGCAGCAGCGGCACGGTCACAATACCGATGATCAGAATTCTAAACTGGTTTTTGATTTTCATAATGTCAGCTGTTGCCCATGTTTTTTACGGTGCCCAGATCAAACCGATAGCCTAGTCCGAATATGGTCTTGATGTATTCGGGTGATGCGGGATCTTTTTCAATCTTTTTACGCAGCCGCTGTATATAGACTGCAACTGCCGTCAGGTCGCCGTACTGAGACTTCCAGACGCCGTTATAGATTTTTTCAGGAGACAGCGGTTCTCCCGCATTCCGTACAAGGAATTCCAGCACTTCATATTCTTTTGTGGAAAGCGGAACTTTTACCGCGCCCTGCTTGAGCACACAGCTGTTTACGAGCATGGTGTACGGGCCGAACCGGAGCGTTTCTTCTATGGCTGCCTCCGTCTCCGCGTGGCGCCGCAGGTTTGCCTGTACACGGGCAACAAGTACGCGCGGCGAGAACGGTTTGGTCACAAATTCGTCTGCACCGATTCCAAGGCCCTGGATGATGTCCTCGTCAGCGTCCCGTGCGGAAACGATAATGACCGGAATAATAGGCTTGTACTCTTTTCTGAACTGCTGAAGGAATTCAAAGCCGCTCATACCCGGAAGGTTGAGGTCGAGGATGATCAGATCAGGAACTTTTTGGTGGATGACCTCAAGGCCTTCCTCTGCTGTTCCGACGGTAGTGGTGTCCATCTCCGCTTTTGAAAGATATAGCGCGATAAGCTCTGCCATTTCCGGGACGTCTTCAATTATCAATATATTCGGCTTCATTTTTCTTATTTTCCTCTGAATTTAACAGTATCTCAAGTAAATAGAAAACTCAACTAAAAAAAATGTTATCATTTGTGTTATAACAGCATATTATGGAACCGGTGCTGTATGCTGCCGTGAAAATGAAAGCTGCACGAAGTTTTTTTTGTGAACAAAATTTAAACAGAATCCGTCCCGGTGTGTTTTTAATGAAATTTCATTTGCATGGCAGGCGAAAGTACGGACTCCTTTTTTTTTTCTGGTAAACACTGTACAATACCATACCGATACATATTATGGAGACATGCAGTTATGAGGTTGTCTCTGAGCTGGCCGGATGGTTTTGCACCGCCGGGCTTTACGGGAGCTGAGATGTAACTATGATAGATGTACAGCGGCTTGATGGAAAAAAGTACTGGATCAATCCCCATATGATAGAAAGTATGGAGCAGAATCCTGATCTGACGCTCACGATGCTTTCCGGAAAAAAGATCGTGATCCGGGAAACCCCGGAGGCTCTGATACAGAAAATTGTGGCGTATCGTCGTAAAATAGGAATCGAAGCACAAGAGGGCTGAAATGGATATAGCAAGTATTATTGGTATTGTGGGTGGCGCGGCCATGATTGTTATGTCAGTTGTAACGTCTGGCGGTACGCTTGGTGGAATTATCGATATCCCGTCCATAGCTATGACGGTGGGCGGCTCATACTTTGCAATGTTTATTGCATCACCGCTTAGCAAGGCGCTGAGCCTGTTTAAAATTATGGGCCGCGCGTTCAAAATTCCTGATTTTGGCGAAAAGCAGATCGTACAGAATATGGTCGCGCTTTCTGAAAAAGCCCGCCGAGAGGGTATTCTTGCACTTGAAGACGGTCTTGACGATTTGGACGATGCATTCATGAAGAACGGCCTGCGTCTGGTTGTTGACGGTACTGACGGAGCGGTTATCCGCAGTATTATGGAAAACGAGATGAACCAGATAGAAGCCCGTCATATGGAATGGATCGGTATAGTCAATACATGGGCTGGTTTTGCGCCTGGTTTTGGTATGATGGGTACCGTTGTAGGTCTGATTGGTATGTTGAACAACCTTGAAGATAAGTCTTCTCTTGGTCCTAACATGGCTGTTGCTTTGATTACAACGCTGTATGGATCTATGATGGCGAACTGGCTTATCTCTCCGTTCTCCGCAAAGCTGCTTGCACATAACTCACAGGAAATGAAAACTAAGGAAATGGTGCTGGAAGGCGTTCTTGCAATACAGGCCGGTGAGAATCCCCGTATTATGGCTCAGAAACTGCTGACGTATCTTGATCCGAAGATCAGGAAATCTATCGAAGCTGATGTTCTGAAAGACTAGAACAGGAATTGACTGATGGGAAAGAAAGCTAAAGAGCCTGAGAAGCCGTCAGCGGCGTGGCAAGGTACATACGGCGACATGATTACATTGATGCTCTGCTTCTTTGTTATGTTGTACAACCCGTCGGAAACAGATGTTTCCCAGCTGCAGCAGATGGCGGCGGCCATGCAGCAGGAGGTTACCACTCCTGCGGATATACCTGCGGATATTGCCGGTAACGGCGGCGGTATTGCAGGTCTGGGCAACAGTATTACTGCGCTGCCGTCACTGGAACGTGGTAAATTTCTGGGGCCTGTGCGCAAAAAAGCCGTAAGTCTGTTTGCTCCTGATGTACATACGAACAGGATTACAATTACGAGCGATGAGCGCGGACTTGTCATTACGCTTGCGGCGGATTCATTCTTTACAGAAGGAAGCGCGGATCTGGATATTGATGATACGCGTGAAACGCTGCTGCGTCTGGCGAATTTTTTCAGTTCAGATGAAGTGAAGGGCAGAAGGTTCAGAATCGAAGGACATACGGATAATACACCGGTGCCGGAGGATTCTGAGTTTGCAAGTAACTGGGAACTGTCGGCAGCGCGCTCTGCGAACGTGCTGCATTATCTGGCTGGGTTCGGCGTGGATGAAAACAACTTTTCTATTGCCGGCTATGCAGATACGCGCCCTCAGTTTTCAAATGATACGGTGGAAGGCCGGGCATATAACCGGCGTGTGGATATAATAATTCTGGACGAAGGACACTTTTAATGGTAAGATTAAGTATTATGAATAATATGGAGGTAAAAAATGGCAGATAATGACGGTGTGAATTTAGATGATGATGGCGCTGTGTCCGCTGCACCTCCAAAAAAAGGCGGTCTTGGGGCGCTCCTTCCTTCTTTGCTCAAATGGGTGGCGATAGGTCTCGGAGCGATAATCCTTATCGTGACCGTGGTTATTGTTACCATGAAGATTATGGGCGGCAATACTGCCGCACAGACGGCTATCCCGATCAGTGAAGAATATACTGGCAAACGTGAGCTGCTTGACTGGTACACTTCTTTAGGTGTTGTCCGTGCAAAAACAAGCGATGCTATTTCCAGCAGCGTTACGGTTGAAGTGGTTCTCGGCTATAAAAAAGACGACAAGGCTACGGCATCCGAAATCACAGGCCGTACCATTGAGCTTAAGGATTTCCTCCGCCGTTATTTTACGGAAAAATCGGCAGCAGAGCTTAAGCCGCAGAATGAAGAAAAGCTGCGTATTGAGCTTCGCAATGCTATCAATGATGATATTTTGAGCACGACCAAGATAAAGGACGTCCGGTTCTTGCAATTCGATGTAGTAGGACAGTAACGCATGAATGAAGTTCTTTCGCAGGATGAGATAGATCAGCTGCTTACTGCCATCAGTTCCGGTGAGGCGGATACTGATGATTTTAAGCCGGTAAGTGATACTCGCAAGATTAAGATCTATGATTTTAAGCGTCCGGATAAATTCTCTAAGGAACAGATCCGTACGGTTTCAATCATGCATGAGACGTTTGCGCGTCTTACTACAACCAGCCTTTCTGCTCAGCTGCGGAGTATGGTTCATGTGCATGTTGCATCCGTTGATCAGCTGACCTACGAGGAATTTATCAGGTCTATTCCAACGCCTACTACGCTTGCGGTCATTAATATGGATCCGTTGAAAGGTAATGCAGTTCTGGAAATCGATCCTACCATTACGTTTTCAATGATAGACCGTCTGTTCGGCGGCAAGGGTGCGACCACCGGTAATAAAAACCGTGATCTTACTGATATTGAGCAGTCCGTAATGGAAGGTATTATCGTACGTATTCTTGCGAATATGCGCGAGGCCTGGACTCAGGTTATAGATCTGCGTCCGCGTTTGGGACAGATAGAGACGAATCCTCAGTTTGCCCAGATCGTTCCGCCTACGGAAATGGTCGTTCTTGTTACACTTGAGACAAAAGTCGGTGAGGAAGAGGGTATGATGAATTTCTGTATTCCATACCTGACGATTGAGCCGATTATTTCAAAGCTTTCGTCGCAGTTCTGGTTTTCTTCCGTGCGCAGAAGCTCTACAACCCAGTATCTGGGCATTCTTAAGGAAAAGCTTTCGGCAGTTGATATGGATGTTGTTGCAGAAGTTGGTTCTATCCAGCTTCCCATCCGTGACGTACTTGCCCTGCAGGTGGGTGATGTTGTCCGTCTGTCAAACGTACGTGTAGGTGATCCGCTGATTTTGAACGTGGGTAACAAGCCTAAGTTTTTCTGTCAGCCTGGTGTGGTCGGCAAAAAAATGGCTGTTCAGGTAACGGGAAAAATTGTCGAAGATGAAGACGATGAATTTGAAGAATTATCTGTAGAAGGAGAAGAATCTGTATGAGTGATGGTGCTATATCACAGGCTGAAATTGACGCTCTGCTTGCAGGAGCGGACATAGGTGGCGGGTCAGGCGGTGGCGCACCAGCTGCGGCTCCTTCTGGTTCCGGTGGTAGTTCAATAAATGTTTCTGTATTGGGAAATTTTGCCAATCAGCTTAAGGATCCTCTGGCGGAAAACCTTAATAAGATGACCGGAGCGTCATTTACGTCCGGCTCACCTACTGTTGAGGTTATGACACGTGATTCTCTGCAGGCAAAGCTTCCTGAGATGGTCGTTGCTGTAATGGCGGATTTTTCAAATGCGCTTACCGGTGACCATATGTATCTGCTTGCACCCGAATTTGCCACAAAGCTTGCAAGCCTTATGACCAAAGAAGACAGCGTGGAGCTGGACGAGATGTCCATGTCAATCGTATCCGAGATTGTTTCAAAGCATACGAGCGCTGAAATAGATGAGCTTGACAAAACGGGCAAGCTCAAAGGACTGGCGTGTAATCCGGCAGAAGCTGTACATGTTCCTAAACCGATGGTACGGTGCCCGCAGGGTGAATTTGCGTTGTTCAGTTATCCGGTGACAGTGGAAGGTACTACCTATACGCTTATGGAAGCTGTGGCAGGCGATGCGTCAATCGGTATCGTGAACGCACTTACGCCGTCGGCTCAGCCGGCTCCTGCGGCAGCAGCTCCTGACATGGGAATGCTGGGCGGAATGGGCGGAGGTATGCCGATGATGGGTATGCCGGCAGGCGGAGGTATGCCGATGATGGGTGGTTCTATTAATCCGGCTATGAGTGCACCAAACGTTCAATCATTGCAGTTCCCGAACCTGCAGGGCGGTATGCCGTCCGCACAGCAGGGAAATATCGGTCTGATCATGGATGTTTTCATGGAGATGACCGTAGAGCTGGGACGTACAAAAAAGCAGATAAAGGATATTCTCGGTATGGGTGAGGGAACGATCATCGAGCTTGATAAGCTTGCTGGTGAGCCGGTGGATATTCTGGTGAACCATAAACCGATCGCCAAGGGTGAGGTTGTGGTCATTGATGAAAACTTCGGTGTACGTGTTACAGAGATTCTGTCGCCGATGGAACGGGTGAATTCACTGCATTAAACTACATAACGACCCCTCGGAAACTGATGTTTTCCGGGGGTTTTTATAAATAACTTTTTATACGGGTGGGGAATAAAAAGTGAAGTTCTCAAAAATCATGGCAGTGCTGTGCTTGGCATGTGTATGTTGTATGCTGCCGGTTGCGGCACAGAATAGCCGTGCAGATGAAAGTTCTTTGACGCTGACGGAGGCTTCAGATGCTCCTCAGCAGGGACGGACTGATGAAACGGCTTTTAGAATCACGGATTCCGGTGGCCAGCAGCCTGCAGCGCCGGGCAGGTTTTCTACAGTATGGATTTTAATCCGCATGGTGCTTGTGCTGGCGTTTGTGCTGGCCTGTGTCTATGCGGTTATTTATTTTATGCGCCAGGGCATGAAAACGGGCACTGATACTGATCCGTTCCTGCGGAGGGTATCTTCCCTGTCGCTGTCACCGGGTAAATCTGTACAGATTGTAACGCTTCTTGACAACGCATATCTCATAGGTGTTACTGATAATTCGATTAATCTGATCGGACAAGTATCGGACAAAGAGCTTGTGGATGCCATGAACTTATATGCCGATCGTACGGCAAAGAATGATAAGCCTCGCACATTTAATGACATCCTTTCTCTGTTTATGAACAGCTCTTCTTCAGGAAAAACTATATTCAGCGGATCTGCAAAGACTGCTTCTGACCTGCTGAAAAAGCAGCGTGAGCGTCTGCATGACAACGGGGATGAACATGAAAGTGAATAGATGTGTCCGTTGTTTTTTGCTGATACTGGTGCTTTTCAGTACATTCCTTTTACCTGCTGCTGCTCAGAATTCGTCGTTTCCTTCGGGATCTACGCCCGGAACTACTGAAATGGGACGGACGGTTAATTCTGCAACGATTCCAAATGTCAATTTGTCCATAACGCAGCCGCAGAGCGGTCGTGAGCTTGCTTTTTCAGTACAGCTGCTCGTTATGCTTACCGTGCTGTCGCTGGCGCCGAGCCTGCTCATATTGCTTACCAGCTTCCTGCGTTTTTCAATCGTTCTTGACTTTATTAAGCGTGCGCTTTCGTTACAGCAGGTGCCGCCTACTTCTGTTCTGAACGGTATAGCTTTTTTTATGACTATATTCGTTATGTGGCCGGTGTTTTCCCAGGTATACAACAATGCGTTCCGTCCGTTGTCTGA
Source organism: uncultured Spirochaetaceae bacterium (assembly GCA_902783245.1). Classification (GTDB taxonomy): domain Bacteria; phylum Spirochaetota; class Spirochaetia; order Treponematales; family Treponemataceae; genus Treponema_D. Next base: position 25,709 of record CACZQF010000187.1, read on the forward strand.
TGGCGAAATTACGATACAGCAGGCCTATGAGGAGGCAGAGGCTCCTGTCAGGATGTTTATGTATCGGCAGATGGAGCATAATAACAGCAATATAGCCATGTTTATGAATATGGCCGGACTTGAAAAGCCGAGGACGCTGGCGGATGTACCTACATATGTACTTGTGCCGTCGTATATTCTTCATGAGCTGACGGTTGCATTTAAAATAGGTATTATGCTTTATATTCCCTTTATCATAATAGACATGGTGGTGGCGAGTATACTCATGTCCATGGGTATGATGATGCTTCCGCCTGTCCAGATATCTATGCCGTTTAAGCTGATGCTGTTTGTGCTTGTTGACGGCTGGGGATTGCTGACTCAGCAGCTGTTTAATTCTGTTATACGATAAAAGGAGCATGCTATGTCCATAGATCAGATCGTTCTTTTGATGCGCGGCGGTATTTTCCATGTTTTTATGCTTGCGTCTCCTGTTTTAGCTGCCGCACTGATCATTGGTCTTGTGGTCGCTATTTTTCAGGCGACTACGTCCATACAGGAACAGACGCTTACGTTTCTGCCCAAAATGTTAGTCATGCTTGCAGTGCTTGCGCTGCTGGGCGGTTGGATGTTTCAGACGCTTGCAGAGTATACTAGAAATCTGCTGCATATGATTCCTCAGATGGCGCAATAGTACGCGTCTGCGTGCGATCGCGTATGGTAGACCGTATTTATGATTGATCAGATTGTCCGTAATGCACCGGTATTTCTCCTCATTGCAGTGCGTTGCTTTGCCATGCTGCTGTCTTTGCCGTTGTTTTCCATGCGTACTGTTCCGCGTATGGCTAAAGTTGCGCTGGCCGGATATCTGGCATATGCGGTTATGCCAAAAGTTGATTTCAGCGGATATGCATCGTTTTTGGCAGGTAACGGCAGCTTTACGCTGGACTATATTTTCCTGCTGGCGGGAGAAGCGCTGATCGGAATTATTCTTGGATTCTACGTAACGATTATTTTTTCTGCGTTCAGTACCGCCGGTCAGTTTTTTGCGTTTCAGATGGGATTCAGTGCGTCTGAAGTATATGATGCGCTGTCTCAGGTCGAGAACCCGCTTATGGGTCAGTACCTCAATTTGATAGCGATGCTTGTGTTTTTGCAGACGAACTGGCTGCAGCGTCTGTTTATAAAAGGTCTTGCTGAAAGTTTCCATTCGCTTGATGTGTTCAAACTGATTGCAGGTCATGTGGCTTTTACAAAGTTTATGGTGAGCGGGCTTACCAGCCTGTTTGAAGATGCTTTGATCATATCGCTGCCGATTATGGGTACGCTGTGCCTTATTACAGTGTGTATGGGCGTGCTTTCCAAAGCTGCGCCGCAGATGAATCTGCTTTCGGAAGGATTTCCGATCATGATGCTGGTGTCTTTTATTCTGCTTACGGCCCTTATGCCGTCATTCATAGATTATTTTTCCCGGGCGTTTTCTGTTGGATTCGGGCAGCTGGAAAGCCTGCTGGTGCAGCTGTCCGGAAAAGGGGGAGCGTAATGTCCGGCGGTGTGATGCTTAAGGACGGACGGCTGCTTACGATAGATTTGCAGTGGTTCGCTGCGGAAGATGAAGGACGCACGGAGGAGCCCAGTGAAGTAAAGCTGGAAAAAGCTCGAAAAGAGGGCCGTGTTGTAAAAAGTCAGGAATTGAACGGCGCGCTTGTGATGCTTAGCGGTGTTGTGACGCTGATGGTCATAGGCAGATGGCTGCTCGTGCAGATGGAAAGTGCCCTGCGGTATTTTTTTACGCGCTGTGCCGAACAGGAACTCGCTAATCCTGCCTATGCAGTGGCTTTCGCTGCGTTTTTTTTGAAAATGGTTCTGCCGGTCGCGGTTGTCGGTTTAATCGCAGGCGTATTTACGAATATTGCACAGAATAAGGGATGGCTGTTCAGCACCAAACCTATAGAGTTTCAGTTTTCCAAAATACTGCCAAGGTTCGGGCAGTATTTTAAGAAAACGCTCTTTTCTGCTGAAGGCGCTTTTAATGTGGCAAAATCACTGGTAAAGGTCGCGGTGATTTCTGGTGCGGCGTATTTGTTTATCCGCAGTAATATTCCTAACCTGCTCATGCTGCTGCAGACTCATAATGTAGAGGGGGCGGTAGGACTTATCGCTTCTATCGCCATCAGAATTCTGGCGGCAGCTGCAATCTTTTTTCTGGTTATTGCGATTCCTGATTATTTTGTGCAGAAGCATCAGTTCATGGAAAGCATGAGGATGACAAAACAGGAAGTAAAAGAGGAATACAAAGAAATGGAGGGTGATCCGGAGGTAAAAGGAAAGCTGCAGCAGATGCAGCGCCAGCTTTTGCAGCGAAATATGCCCCGGGCAGTCGCGGAATCCGATGTGGTTATCACGAACCCTACGCATTATGCAGTGGCGCTGAAATATGATCCTGAGATTGCGGAGCAGTCGCCGCAGGTGGTTGCGAAAGGTGCTGATCAAGTAGCGTTCAGCATCAAAAGAATTGCACGGGAACATGATGTTCCTATAGTAGAAAATCGTCCTCTTGCTCGAGGGCTCTATACAGATACGCAGGTAGGTGATATAATTCCTGAAGCGTATCTGAACGCTATTGTACTTGTATACAGAGAAATAAAATATTACTCAGATAAAAAGTAGCTTGCTGATGGGTGGGACTGATGGCAAACGAGAAAAAAAGTATTTTAAATATTCTTGCTGACAACTTTGTCGCTGTCACGGCGATTGTTGTTATGCTTATGTTGATTATTCCGCTGCCAACGCCGATGCTTGATTTTTTCATGGCGGTCAATCTTGCGCTTTCTGTTGTTGTTCTGCTTACCGTTTTATATACTCCTAAGGCATCACACTTTTCTTCGTTTCCCCGCGTCATTCTGTTTGTAACGTTGTTTGGCTTGGGAATTAACGTTTCTTCTACACGTCTTATTCTGTCTCAGGGAATAAAATTTAACGGCCGCATGGTTCGTGCCTTTTCATCGTTTGTAGTGGGCGGAAGTTCCGGCAACGAAGGAATTGTGGTCGGTATGGTTATTTTTATCATACTGATCGTTATTCAGACTATCGTCATTACAAAAGGTGCTACCCGTGTTTCTGAAGTTGCAGCCCGTTTTGCGCTTGATTCAATGAACAATAAGCTGTTTGCTGTAGATAATGAGCTTAACAGCGGCGCCATTACCGAGGAAGTAGCCCAGCAGAAGCGTACGGACATTCAGCGTGATATAGATTTTTATTCCGCTATGGACGGCTCTTCTAAGTTCGTCTCCGGAAATGTTAAGGCCGGTATCTTTATTACCGTCATCAATCTTCTGGCCGGCCTTATTACCGGCATGGCGCTCAGGCATGAGCCGTTCGCAAATGCTGTTTCTACCTACTGCCGCCTTACGATCGGCGACGGCTTACTGAGCCAGCTGCCGTCGCTGCTGCTTTCATTTGCCACCGGTCTTATTGTGACGGGCAGCAATTCTACGGAGCTGCTTTCCGATCAGCTTCGCAAGCAGTTTTCCGTGTCAGGACAGGTGTACTGTATCGGCGGCGGCGCTATGGCGTTGCTTGGATTTGTGCCCGGTATGCCGTTTTATATCCTTCTTCCGCTTGGCATCGGCAGCGTAGTGATCGGTCTGCAGATGACCCGTACTGAAAAACGTCGTAATGAACAGGAAAAACTTGCCGCCGCCCAGTCAAAAGCACGCCCTGCAGGCGGTGCTGCTCCTGAGGAGATAAGCCCTGTAGTTCCTTTGGATCCCCTTTCTTTGGAGCTGGGGTATGCGCTCATTCCGCTGGTGGAAAAAGAAAAAGGTGCTGAGCTTCTGGAACGTATAACCAGAATCCGGCGTGAGGCTGCTCTGGATCTGGGCCTTGTGGTGCCGCGCATCAGAATTATAGATAACATGACGCTTGATCCGAGCGAATATTCTTTTAAAATCCGCGGTATAGAGACGGGAAAAAGTAAGATCCGGCTTGGATACTATATGTGCATGAATACAGGCAGCGTAGTTCAGGAAATGAAAGGAGATCCGACAAAGGATCCTGCATTCGGTATGCCTGCCATCTGGCTGCCGGAAAGCGAGCGGGCGGAGGCGGAGGCCGCAGGTTATGCAGTGGTGGATCCGCCTACGATTATCGCAACGCATCTGACTGAGATAATCCGCAGCCATGCTGCTGAAATTCTGGGCCGTCAGGAAGTTTCAGCCATTATAACAAAGATCAAAGAAGATAATCCGGTTGTTGTTGATGAAGTTCTGACAAACTGTAAGTTTACCTATGGTGAGATTGAGAAAGTTCTGCAGGCGCTGCTTCGGGAACAGGTGTCAATCCGTAACATGGTGGTGATTCTGGAAACACTTGCTAATTTTGGTCAGCTTACGCATGATACATGGACTTTGGTAGAAAAAGTCCGGGAAGCTCTGGGTCTGCAGATTTGTCTGCAGTATACTGATGAAGACCGCAAGCTTTCTGTTATGAGCCTTTCTCAGACGTTGTCAGAATCTCTGCTTGAGCATAAAGTGACGCCTCCGGATGGTTCGCAGCCGTTTGTTGGTTTTGGGCCGGTGGACGGCAGAAAGTGGATCAAAATTATCAGCGATGCGCTTGCGGCCATGCAGGGCAGAAACTATCGTCCTATTATTATGTGTGCAGGAGAGGTTCGTCAGCTGGTCAAGGCGTCTACGGAACGGGAGCTGCCGGGGCTTGTGGTGCTGTCTATAAACGAGGTGCTTGCGGCAGGAAACAGCATTAGTCTGGAAGTAATCGGTGAAATACAAGATGAGTCGGGGGAAATATAATCCATGGTGACTGAAGATAAAGGTGCGCCGGTATTTACGATTGTGGGGGATACGTACGACCAGTGCCGTCAGAAATTGTATAGTGAATTCGGCGAGGATTATGAGATTACCAACCGCCGTACTACGCTCAAGCCCGGTTTTTTAGGATTATTCCAGCGGGAAAAAGTTGAAGTGTCCTATATTGTGAAGCGCAGAGGGGCTGGTACGTACGGCAGTGCGAAAACGGCATCTGCCTCAACGGAAGAGGAAGATTGGGATCGTAATAAAGTTGAGCTGTTGCGTTCTGTAGGTAAATCTGTTGCTTCCATACAGCAGGCGGAGCGATTGGACCGGCGTATCGACAAGCTTGAGGAGAATCTTGTTCAGAAATTGCAGCAGATGACTGCCGGCAGTGACAAGCATCCGAATATTGCGAAAATTGAAGAGCTGCTTGAGCGGAATGAGTTCTCGTTCGGATATATTAACAGAATCTCAGAGCGTATAAAGAGTGAATTTTCCCTTGATGAGCTTGATAATTTTGAGTTCCTCCAGCAGCAGGTGGTGGACTGGATAGGGGAGTCTATTGCAGTTGCGCCTGAGCGTGCGTACAGGCCTCCTCATGTTATTGTTGTGGTGGGACCGACAGGTGTAGGCAAGACAACTACTATTGCAAAGCTTGCCGCTAATCTTATGCTTGATGCTAAGAAAAAAAGTCAGAATAAACCTGAAATCCGTATTATTACTATTGATCGCACTCGTGTCGGTGCCATGGAACAGATAGACCGATATGGCGAGATTATGGGCGTTCGGGTTGACAAGGCAGAAAGCGCGGATGATGTCAGGGTTATTTATGAGGATTGTAAGAATAATGTGGACTATATTCTCATTGATACGAGCGGTTACAGTCCTAATGACGGCGCTCATATCGGAACTATGAAGACAATCCTTGATGTGAAGGATATGCATCCTGATGTTTATCTTGCGGTATGCGCTTCTACCAAAGCGCGAGACTTGGAAAATATCATGCAGAATTATGAACCTTTTGCGTTCAGATCGGTAATTGTCACTAAGTGTGATGAAACTAATCTGTACGGTAATGTGATCAGCGCTTTGTATGATAAACATAAGATGGTTTCATATATAACAGACGGGCAGCGCGTGCCTCATAATATCCGGCGCGCTGGTGTAATTGATTTTTTAATTCGGTTATCCGACTTTACGATTGATAGAGTCCATATCGATGATAAATTTGGAGCAAAGTAGTATGGAAGAACAGGCAGATGAACTTCGTGAATTAATGAAGAATACCGTGAGAGAACCGGCCGGAGCAAAGAAATCGGCTGACCATAAAACTCGGATTATTGCGGTTACAAGTGGAAAAGGCGGAGTCGGCAAAACAAATGTGTCCGTAAATCTTGCTATCGCTTATGCTCAGATGGGGAAAAAAGTCATTCTTGTGGATGCTGATCTGGGTATGGCAAATGTGAATGTTCTGCTTAATGTTGTGCCGCAGTATAACCTTATGCAGGTGATCAATAAGCAGAAGACCATGCCGGAGATCGTGCTTGATACCGAGTTCGGCATAAAATTCATTGCGAGCGCGAACGGTTTTTCTAAAATAGCGAACCTGAATGTGGATGAGCTTGATTATTTTGCGCAGCAGTTCTGCTCTTTGAATGATGCTGATATTATAATCATTGATACAGGCGCAGGAATTGCGAATAACGTGCTTCAGTTTGTTGCAGCAGCCGATGAGGTGTATATCGTAACTACACCTGAGCCGACGGCCATTGCTGATGCATACGGTATGATAAAGATCATCACTACGGAAGTACTTGATCACGAGGTGACCATGAAGCTTCTGGTAAACAGAGTGCATTCTGCTGATGAGGGCAGGCGAATCGCCGAGCGTATCATCAATATTGTTGGTCAGTTCCTGAACTATAAAGTCGACTATTTAGGATTTGTTTATGATGATCCTATTGTTACCGCGTCTGTTATACGGCAAAAACCTTTCTTAGTGCTGAATCCGTCATCGAAACCCGCAGTATGTATCAAGCATATTGTGAGCAGGGTTGAAAAAACCGCTATGCCCGATAATGACGGTTTGTCCTCCTTCTTAAAGAAGTTTATTGGCAAAAAGCATTAATCGGGGTATAATATAAAGAACGATTTAAGGAGGCTGCAGCCAGCGGTTGTACTGCAGTCAGTATTCTGGGAGGTGGACAAATGAATATAAAAGCCGTCATTGTTGCTGCTGCGGCTGGATTTGTTCTCTCCTTTTTGACAGGTCTTTTATCCGGCGCCGTTATACTGATCGTTTTACTGCGGGCTGTTATATTCGCAGTGGTGTTCGGAGGTCTGTGTGCAGGAATACAGCTTCTGGCGGATAAGTTTTTAGGAATGTCTTCTGCCGGCGAGTTATCCACTGGAATCAGTGATGTGGTGAAGCCTGTGCAGACTGCTCCGGTTGCCGGCAGTGTCGTTAATCTGACTATATCCGATGAGGATCTGCCGAAAGAAGATAATGGCCCTCAGTTTTTTGTCGGGTCAACGGTCGGACTTGCGCCTGCACCTCAAGCGCATGATTCACCTGTTCCGGCTGTATCTGTACCAGTTGCTGCGCCTTTACCGAAGACGGCTTCCGGTACTGCGGCTGTGCCTGCGCCGGATGTGGCTGCGGAGGCAGCAAAACCGCAGGGATTTGTTCCTGTCTCTTTGGGACAGCAGACGCCTGCTGCGCGTCCTGCAGCTGCTGATCCTGCACCTGTCCCTGCTCCTGCTGCGCCTGCCGCCGCAGTGAGTTCATCAGTGCCGGAACAGCCTGCTTCTGAGGTCGAGCCGCCGGCCGCTCCTCCGGAGGATGCACCGGAGCCTTCTGCAGCAGATTCTGATTCGTCCGGTTCTGAAGAGCTTGATGAACTGCCTGATTTAGGTGATATGAGTGATGACGGTGGTGGCGAAAGTACCGGGGAGTCTTTGATACAGGACAGTGAATTTGCCTCTGATGATGGTGAGGCTCCTGTTGTCCGCAAACAGTCGGTAGATGTTTCGTCCGGCAAGGATACAGAATTGATCGCGCAGGCTATTAGGACTGTATTGGCTAATGAAGAATAGTGCTAAGTTACAATAAAGGTATGGAAGATGGCAGATACGCTTATCGATGAAAAGACAGAAGATGAACTGTGGAATGAGTTCAAAAAGACAAAGTCTCCGGCGTTGCGTGATAAGTTTATCAGGCAGTATATGCCTTTGGTAAAATATGTAGCTGGAAAGGTTTCCGTCGGTATGCCCGGTAGCGTTGAATTTGATGACCTTGTAGGGTTCGGACAGTTCGGACTTCTGGATGCAATAAATAAGTATGATCCCGATAAGAACGTAAAGTTTAAAACATATGCGGTTACTCGTATCAGAGGAGCTATTTTTGATGAGCTTCGTCAGCTTGATTGGGTGCCCCGTTCGGTCCGTCAGAAGTCTCGTGAGATTGAAGATACTATTGTTGAGCTTGAGTCAAAGCTTGGACGTACTGCTACTGATGCTGAAATAGCCAAGGAAATGGGTGTAAGCGAAGAAGAATATCAGCACGAAGTACTGAAGGTTTCCGGTACAAGCGTTTTATCGTTGAATGATGTCTGGTATTCCGGCGAAGAAAATGATCATATGCTCATCGGTGACAGCATTGAATCTCCTGCCAGTATGAACCCTGACGTGCAGGTTGAACGCGAGGAAGTCCGTCGTGTTATTGTACAGGCGATCAATGAGCTGCCAGAAAAAGAAAAAATGGTCATAGTTCTGTATTACCATGAGAATTTGACGTTTAAAGAAATCGGTCAGGTGCTTGAAGTCAGCGAGTCCCGTATTTCTCAGCTGCACACAAAAGCGAATCTTCGCCTGCGTGCAAAGTTAACCAATTTTAGAAAAGGAATTATTTAAGTATGTTTACACTGGATGCGATCCGCACTCAAATGGAAGTTCAGCTTAATGAAGATAAGAACCTGCATGTTGTGGAGGTTAATGCTGATACTCTTGATGAAGCTCTTGCCGATGCTGCTGTCCAGTTGGATACAAAAGTTACAAATATTGAATACGAAGTGCTGGAGCGTGGTTCGAACGGTTTTCTGGGTATCAGCAAGAAGCCGTGGACAATTCGTGCGTTTCCCAATGCTGTTGCCATTGCGCAGAAAAAGAAGCGTGAAAGCAGCAGCGTAACGGTAGAAGAGGCTCTGGTCGAAGAAGAGAAGATTATCGATCAGGACGGTATTTTCTATGTCCGTCACTTCAATTCTCAGATATGTCTTAAAGTCGTGCTTCCTGTCGGAAACGGCAAGCCTGTTGTGTACGGCGATGTCATGGCGCAGCTTAAGCGTTCTGACACGTTGGATATTGAAGAAGACAGCGTCAAAGAATTTGTCAAAAAAGGTACGGAAAATACATATGAGCCGGTCGGCACATATGAACATAATAAGGCCGGTGATGCGCTGCTTGCTATTGATGTTTCTAAAGATGAAATGCGGGCTATGCTTACGGCTGCAGCCCCGATGATGGGCGGCGCGGATATTTCTGCGGAACAGATACGGCATGCACTTGATGTACAGAATGTTGTTGCCGGTATCGAAGACGATAAAATCAATGCATTTGTTGATAATCCTGTATACGATGTTCCCTATGAGGTTGCTGCTGCCGTGCTGCCTGTTGACGGCCGCGATGCATATATTGCCTATGAATTCGAAACAGACCGTTCTAAGCTTAAGGCAAAAGAAGCTGCCAACGGACAGGTTGATTTCAAAGAGCTTAACCTTATTCAGAATGTAATTGAAGGTCAGAAACTTGCTGAAAAGATACCTGCAGAAAAGGGCAAAGGCGGTAAAACGTTGTCCGGCAGATATCTTGATGCAAAAGACGGCAAAGATATTAATATGCCTCTTGGCAAAAATGTTAAAGTTGATGCCGATGGTTGTACTATTCTGGCCGCTGTTAATGGTCAGGTATTGCTGGTTGGCGATAAAATCAATGTTGAGCCGATTCTTGAGGTTGAAGGCGTCAATATCAAGACCGGAAATATTACATTCCTTGGTACTGTTGTTGTTAAAGGAAATGTTGATGACGGATTCGACGTCAAAGCATCCGGCAATATTGAAATTTATGGTACGGTCGGCAAAAGCCACCTCGAGGCTGATGGTGATATCATCGTATCACAGGGTGTGTTCGGCAGAGGTGAAGGAATCATCACTTCCGGAAAATCCTTGTGGGCTAAGTTCATTCAGGCTACGAAGGTTGAGGTCGGCGAATATATTATTGTATCCGACAGTATCATGAATTCTGAAGTCGTCGCTATGAAGCGTATAATCCTCCAGGGAAAAAAAGCTCAGATTACGGGCGGACACTTGTTTGCTACAGAAGAGATTGCCGCAAAGAATATCGGTTCTCCGGGCGGCGGCGCAGAAACTGTGCTTAAGGTCGGATTCGATCCAAAGGCAACTCAACGGCTTACAGAGCTGCAGGCTATGCAAGGTATGCTTATGAAAGAGCTTGAAGAAGTTGAGCTCGATATTTCGACATTGGAGAATCAGAAAAAAATCCGTAAGTCACTGCCGCGTGAGAAAGAGGAAAGTCTTAAAACTAAAAAAGAACGGCGGCAGAAGATCACTATGGATTCTGAAGAAATGTCCAATGAAATCGAAAAGATTCAGGATCGTCTGCGTGAGCTTAAAGTTGTCGGCAAAGTAAAATGTGCCGGAACGGTATATTCCGGCGTAAAAGTTTATGTTCGTGAAGTGCTTGATGATGTGCGTTCTGATGTACGTGCGGTTACTTTCTATTATGAAGATGGATTTGTGCGCCGCGGTAAGTATGAAGAACCTCAGGTGGAGGATATAAAGTCGCCAGATGGCTATTCATCCAATTGACCTTCAGACCATGTATTCTCAGATCAACAATGTCGCAAAGCTTGTGTCCCATCAGACTGATGGAACGCAGCTTGCCAGTGCTATGCAGCAGAATACAATGATTCAGCAGAATCTGGAGCAGGTTACAACCGTACAGAAAGCTGCCAATAGTGATGCAAAATCAACTGAGGTCAATGCAGATGGTAAAAATTCCGCCGATTCCCGAAGAAAGAACAAACGTAAAAATGGCGAAGAGCAGGATGAATCTGCTGCCAAAAAAACGCTTGAAATAAGGGAATCATATCTTGGACAGCACATTGATATTACGAGGTAGTTGTGGTTGTTATAGTTGCAACGCTGTGCGTTATAAACTTATTTCTGTGGTTTTTATTTTTCAATAAATTTACAAAGCTTTTTTCTACAGATGATGTTATCGCGCGTACACGCTCAGAATTGGATCAGATGATCCGTGATGTGAATAATAATGCTTCCCGTAATATTACTATTCTTGAGGATCGTATCAAACAGCTTAGGGATATTATCAACGAGGCTGATCGGCATGTAAACGTGGCACGTTCGGAATTACAGAAACAGCAGGAACAATATTTATATAGCCAGACGGTTGAAAGCGCATTAAAACAGTCCTCCAGACAGCCGCAGCCCGCGGGTGGAGCCTCGGGAAAAATGGCCCGTGCAGTTCGGAAGTATAAGCAGAATGCAGTGTTTTCTCAAAGTGATCTGTTTCAGGAGTCTGCGGCGGTGCCTGGAACTCCAGTTTCGCTTTCCGCAGGATTCCCTGCTGAGCCTTCTGCCGATATTCCTGCAGAAGCGAGCGGTGGTACTGCCGCTTCGCAGCCGTTGCATGTAGCGGCTGATGGTACTACTTATAAGACAGTGCCTGTCATTGGTCCTGCGGTGTATGTGTCTGATAATCCTGTAAAGGTAAAGAAAACATTTGCTGCGCAGGTACAGGAGCTGTACGACCGCGGACAGACTGTAGAAGAGATCGCCACCGCATTGAACAGTTCGATTACTGAAGTTCAGTTTGTTGTGGATATGAGTTTGGAGGAATAGAAATGCAGGTTACAAAGCAGAAATTCGGAGTCTTGAGTGACGGCTCTAAGGTTACTCTGTATACAGTTTCCAACGGCAGAATGTCTTTTTCTGTTATGGATTATGGATGCACCATTACCAGCATTCTTGTGCCTGATTCAAAGGGGGCCGCAGCCGACATACTTTTGGGGTGGTCAACGTTTGACGGCTATGTAACTGGTAAAGGTTCTTTCAATGCATTTGTCGGCAGATTTGCAAACCGTATCAGCAATGCCCGTTTTACAGTCGGCGGAAAAGAATATAAGCTTGACGTTAACGATCACAATAACTCTTTGCATGGCGGATTTACACGTTATGAAAAGATGATGTATGAAAGCAGAATTGTGGAGACAGAGTACGGTACAGGCGTGAAATTCTCACGTTTGAGTCGTGATGGAGAGCAGGGATATCCTGGAAACGTTGCTATAGATATTACGTATACATTGAATGAATTCAATGAGCTATCTTTGCTGTATACTGCGGCGACAGATGCGGCTACTCCCGTTAATTTTACCAATCATGCATATTTCAATCTTGCGGGTAACGGTACGATCAACAATCATCTGCTGAAGATGAACTGTACCCGCTATTTGGAAGTAGATCCATGCCTTATTCCCACCGGAAAGCTTCTCTCGGTACAAGGGACCCCGCTTGATTTTACAGCAGAAAAAACTGTTGGACAGGATATCGATAAAACTGGAATCGGCGGATATGATCACTGCTTTGTAACTGAAGCATATGATCCTCATAAAAATGCATTTGAGAATGAAAAACTCGTGCATGTATGTACGCTTACCGATCCTGTTTCCGGACGTACTATGAATATGAGTACTAATCAGATTGGCGTGCAGCTGTATTCAGGAAATTTTGTGGAAGGAATGATCGGCAAAAACGGCAGATGTTATCACAATCATGAATCAATCTGTCTGGAAAGCCAGTGCTTCCCTGATACCCCGAATAAATCTGATTTCCCGTCCTGTGTACTTACTCCCGGTGAAAAATACAAATCGCTCACGGTGTATTCATTTTCCTCATAATTGAACAAGTCAATATGATTAAACAAATCAATCGATAACGCCGCGTTTTTTTACAATGCCCGCCGCTGACATTCAGTGACGGGTATATAAGCTTGGAATCATTTAAATTATTTTTAAATGATTTTTTTAGTTGCATTTTCCTCAAAGTGATAGTACAGTTAAATAATAGTATGATAGAGAGGTTTTAATGGACGTTCAATTACAGGAACTGATCGATAAGATCAAGAAAGATGGTGTTGCTACTGCTGAATCATCAGCCTCTGAAATTGTTTCTGAAGCTGAAAAAAAAGCTGCTAAAATCATTGCCGATGCTGAAGCCAAGGCTGATAAAATTATTAAGTCCGCCAAGACTGAAACAGAGCGCATGGAAAAAGCCAGCGAGGATGCCATCCGGCAAGCAGGGCGTAATTTAATTATTTCCTTCCGGGATAGTGTGACGGCTGAATTGGCTGCGATTATTCAGACAGAAACTGCTAAGGCATATTCTGCGGATGTACTTGCCAAGCTGATTCCTGAAACTGTAAAAGCATGGGCGGCCAATTCCGAGGCTAAGGATATTTCCGTTCTGCTCGGTGAAAAAGACCTTGCGGCAGTGGAGAAAAACCTGCAGGCCGCGCTCAAATCAGAAATCGCAAAAGGACTTGAGCTGAAGTCAGAGAAATCTATTAACGGTGGATTCCGTATCGGTGTAAATAACGGTGAAGCCTACTATGATTTCTCTGCTGAAGCTGTAGCGGATCTGTTCTCCGCATATCTTAATCCGAGAACAGCGGCAATTATGAAGTCTGCGGCCGCAGCCGGCGCTGCTGAGGGTAATGAGTAGTGGGTGCACAGTATTATCTGATGGCCCAGCTGCCTGATATTTCTGCTGTCGGCGAAAAACAGGCACTGCCTATAACAGAAGCATATTTCCGGGATCTCTGTGCGCGTTTTCTCAGCGCAAAAGGCCGTAAAATACTTGACGGCCTTTCTCTGGTGCCTCCGAATGCAGATGCCTCAACAGGTTCTGCGTTTGTTGATGCCTGGTATGAGAATGAACGTGCATTGAGACTGGGATTAGCACAGGTTCGGGCATTGTCTATGAAAAAAGAATCAGTGCAGCTGACTGGTTTTTGCACAGGAGATGTGCTTCAAGCCGCCCGTACGGCGGTCGGTATGAGCAGCCCTCTGGCGGCAGAGCAGTATCTGTATCAGTACAGGCTGAGCTTGCTCGACAGACTTATGCCTGCCGATGGATTTTCTGAGGATGCTGTTTTTGCCTATGGCATACGGCTTATGCTGACGCAGCGTATAAAGAAATTCAATACAGAGACAGGTTTGGCTTCGTATCACACGATATATGAGCGGATACTGAATACTAGTGAATGCTAATGTCCTGATGACGGATGTTTTTGGAGAAACTACATGACTGAAACAAAAGGAAAGGTAGTCGGTGTAAACGGAAACATGATTTCTGTTGAATTCAGCGGAAATGTTTCATTGAATGAAGTCGGCTATGTAAAAGTTGGAGATACTGACCTGAAGAGTGAAGTTATCCGTGTCCGCGGTAATATTGCTCAGATGCAGGTATATGAAATGACGAAGGGCATTATGGCTGGATCGCCGGTAGAATTTACCGGTAACCTGCTTGCCGTTGAGCTTGGACCAGGTCTGTTGGGACAAGTATACGACGGCCTTCAGAATCCTCTGCCGCTGCTTGCTGAAAAGGCAGGTTATTTCCTGGAGCGCGGTGTATATGTGGATCCGCTGCCCTATGATCAGAAATGGGATTTTACACCTACTGTAAAAGAAGGCGATACAGTGTACCGCGGTGATGCCGTCGGTTATGTTCCTGAGGGACCGTTTAATCACAAGATTCTTGTTCCGTTTGATTTTTATGGTACCTATACGGTTAAAAGTATCGCTGCCGCCGGGGCATATACGGTGAAAGATCAGATGGCCGTTCTTGTTGATGAGAAGGGAAATGAAAAAAAAGTGACCATGAGCTTTAAGTGGCCGGTAAAGCGTGCCGTTGACTGCTATGCAGAACGTCTTGCTCCTACTGAGACAATGGTTACAAAAACTCGTCTTATTGATACGTTCTTCCCCGTTGCTCGTGGCGGTACCTATTGTATTCCTGGTCCGTTCGGCGCTGGAAAAACGGTTATCCAGCATACAACAAGCCGCAATGCAGACGTTGATATTGTAATCATTGCTGCGTGTGGTGAACGTGCCGGTGAGGTTGTAGAAACAATTAAGGAATTCCCGGAGTTGAAAGATCCTCGTACCGGAGAATCTTTGATGAAGCGTACGGTTATTATCTGTAATACTTCATCAATGCCGGTTGCTTCTCGTGAAGCGTCTGTATATACCAGCGTTACGCTTGCTGAGTACTACCGCCAGATGGGACTGAATGTTCTTCTGCTTGCAGACTCAACTTCTCGTTGGGCACAGGCTCTGCGCGAAATGAGCGGCCGTCTTGAGGAAATCCCTGGTGAGGAAGCGTTCCCTGCTTATTTGGAATCTTATATCGCTGCATTCTACGAGCGTGCAGGATATGTGCGGCTTAGAGACGGCAGTACTGGTTCTGTAACTATCGGTGGTACCGTTTCTCCTGCCGGCGGTAACTTTGAGGAACCTGTTACTCAGGCAACGCTGAAAGTTGTCGGTGCGTTCCATGGTCTGAGCCGCGAGCGTTCCGATGCACGTAAATATCCTGCCATCGACCCGTTGGATTCTTGGTCAAAATACAAGAGCGTTATTCGTCAGGACTGGGTAGAATACTCACGTACGCTGCTTAGACGGGGTACTGAAGTTAACCAGATGATGAAGGTTGTCGGTGAAGAAGGTACAAGCCTTGAGGACTTCATTACATACTTGAAATCTGAGTTCCTTGATGCTGTATATATGCAGCAGGATTCCTTTGATCCTGTTGATGCTGCCTGTCCCGTTGAGCGCCAGAATTACGTGTTCAAAAAGGTTCTGCAGGTGCTTGGATCGCAGTTCTCCTGTGAATCAAAAGAAGATGCCCGCTCATACTTCAACAGGTTGCGCCAGAATTTTATTGACTGGAATGTGTCTGCATGGAAGTCAGATGCATTTAACGCAAAAGAAAAAGACATTGACGGTTTGTATGCCGAGAAAAACGGTAAGTTGTCGGATGATGCGGCAGCCTTGCTGAAGGACGGTGAATGATGAACAAGGTATACAGCAGAATTGAATCAATTAATGGTAGTGTTATCACCGTTAAGGCAACTGGTGTAAAGAATAATGAGCTTGCAGAGATCGAAACTCGTTTCGGAAAATCGCTTGCGGAAGTAAACCGTATAGACGGAGATGTGGTTTCGCTGCAGGTTTTTGCAGGCGGCCGCGGTGTTTCAACTGGTGACCATATCCGTTTCCTCGGACATGACATGCAGGTTTCATTCAGCGATGATTTGCTCGGCCGTATTTTTGACGGTTCTGCAGCTCCTCGTGATAATGGTCCGGAGCTCGCTGAAAATCTTACTGAGATTGGCGGTCCGTCCGTTAACCCTGCCAAACGTATCATGGCAAAACGCATGATACGTACTGGTATCCCGATGATTGATGTCTTCAATACGCTGGTTGTTTCACAGAAACTGCCTATTTTCTCAAGTTCCGGTGAACCGTATAACCAGCTGCTTGCCCGCATTGCCATGCAGGCTGAGGTTGATGTCATTGTTCTGGGCGGTATGGGCCTGAAATATGATGATTACCTGTTCTTTAAAAAGACTCTGGAAGAGGGTGGCGCATTAAGCCGTACGGTTATGTTCATTCATACTGCCGCTGATCCTACGGTAGAATGTATGAAGATTCCTGACTTGAGTCTGGCGGTTGCTGAGCAGTTCGCTCTGAAAGGAAAGGATGTTCTGGTACTTCTTACCGATATGACAAACTTTGCGGACTCTATGAAGGAAATCGCCATTACGCAGGAACAGGTTCCGTCAAACCGCGGTTATCCCGGAGACTTGTACAGCCAGCTGGCAAGCCGCTATGAGAAGGCCGTTGATTTTGATGACGCCGGTTCAGTGACTATTCTTGCGGTAACTACAATGCCGGGTGATGATGTTACACATCCTGTTCCGGATAATACCGGATATATTACGGAAGGACAGTATTATCTTAAGAACGGCCGTATCGAGCCGTTTGGTTCATTGTCCCGTCTGAAGCAGAATGTGAATGGAAAAACCCGTGATGACCACAGAGCTTTGATGGACGGTATGATCCGTCTGTATTCAAGCTACAAGGATACACTGGAAAAGAAGTCCATGGGCTTTAATATGAGCGCATGGGATGAAAAGCTTCTCAAATATGGCAGCATGTTTGAAAAACGCATGATGGACCTCTCTGTGAATATTCCGCTTGAAAGCGCTCTAGATTTGGGGTGGGAAATCCTTGCAGAATGTTTTAACAAAGATGAGACGGGTATCAAGACCAGTTTGATTGAGAAACACTGGCCTGCAAAATAAAGAGGGATTTGAATGGCTAAAATAAAGCTGACAAAAAACGAGCAGAAAAGCCAGAAAGATGCCCTGAAAATGTATCAGAGATATCTGCCGACTTTGACGCTCAAAAAACAGCAGCTTCAAATGGAAATACGCTCTATTGACGCCCGTGCTAAAGAAGTCCGCGCCAAGCGATCAGCTCTTGAAAAAGAGTTTGAGGCTTGGATTGCAGTCTTCGGTGAGACTGAGGCTTTTAAGCCTGAGATGGTTACTGTGCGCAATATCCGCAAAGGCACCGGAAATATTGCCGGTGTTGAAATCCCTCTGTATGAGGGAGCAGATTTTAGCCGCGGTGACTATGATTTGTATGAAACCCCGCTTTGGATTGATATGGCTGCGGATCGTATGGAAAAGGCTCTTTCCTATGATCTTGAAGCAGAAGTGCTTGATGAGCAGGTTCGCCTGTTGTCTAAGGAACTGCGCACGACAACTCAGCGCGTAAACCTTTTTGAAAAGGTTAAGATTCCCGAGACAAAAGCAAATATCAAAAAGATAAGCATTTACTTGGGGGATCAGCAGGTCTCTGCAGTAGTACGCAGTAAGATTTCTAAGAAAAAGCTTCAGCGTGCTGCGGACGAAGCAAAGCAGGCGGAAGTACAACAAGGAGGGGCTGAATGATCGTACCTATGAAAAAAGTCTCTCTTGTGTTACTTAAAAGAGAGCAAAAACAGGCGCTCGTACAGCTCCGTAAAGCCGGGGTTATGCATCTGGAATCACTGGAAGGTTCCGGCGAAAAACTGCAGTCTTTAAAGGAATCCTATGAGACGATGCAGGTTGCTTCTTCGATTCTCAGTGAATTGAAAAAGGCTGCAAAAAAAGGAATTCCGGCTTGTGAGCCGTTGTCCGACGAAGAGATTATCTCTTTGTGCTCTGCTGTTGTTGCCAATGCTGAGCGTAAAAAATCTTTGCTTGACGCGATCGCTGCGAATACTGTTGAGCTGGAACGTTTTACTGAATGGGGTGAGGTGAACCCGGAAGATTTTGATTATCTTGCTGAAAAAGGATTGTATTTCACGCTGTATGAGATACCGAAAGAAAAATACAATCTTATTGGTGATGATGTTAAAGTCTTGATGGTGAATAAAGGAAAGTCGCATGTACATTTCCTGCTTATCTCTGAAAGCAAAGATGAGCCGCGGCCGGCAGGCCTGCCTGCAGAAGCGTATGCAGTTCCTGTGCCCCGTTGCTCAACCGAACAGCTCAGGGAAGAGATAAAGGCCGCGCACGCGGAGATCCTTTCTCTGGATGCAGATAATCTTTCCAAGGTTCCGTATGTCGCTGCCATTGCAGAAGTAAGCAAAAAGCTTGCAGGCGATATAGATTTTGAAAACATCTATACCGGTATGGGAACTGAGGAAGGCGATACATCCGCTTCTTTGGCATGGCTTACAGGGTTTGTGCCTGTAGATGCGCTGGATACGCTGAAAAAGTCTGCACATGATAATCACTGGGCTTTTGCAATTGCAGATCCTTCTGATGATGATGCAGTGCCGACAAAGCTGAAGAACAATAAGCTTGTAAGCCTTATTTATCCGCTTACGGACTTTTTGGGAACGGTACCGGGATATCATGAGTATGATATTTCCGGCTGGTTCCTGCTGTTCTTTACAGTCTTCTTCGGAATGATTTTCGGAGATGCCGGCTATGGTATTCTGCTTACACTGGCAGTGGTTGCCGGTATCTTTAAGACAAAGGCTGCCGGTAAAAAGGTCGGCCTCGGATTACAGCTCGGTCTTTTGCTTGGTCTCGCCACGGTGGTCTGGGGAACAGTCACCTGCACTTGGTTCGGCCTTGATATGGCTTTGCTGCCCGGTTGGCTTAAAGAATTCTCCGTCCATCCGTTCTCAAACGCCTATGTTGATTACTACAATGGTGAGAATGGTACTACGACGGTGACGCAGAACCTGCAGATTTTCTGCTTCAGTCTTGCGCTTCTCCAGCTTACCGTTGCGCACCTGCATGGTATTGGACGGTACCGCAAGTCCTTGCGTTGTCTTGGTGAAATCGGTGCCATGTTCATGCTCTGGGGTATGTACTACGTTGTGCTGTCTGTCGTTGTAAGCGGTATTGTGTTCCCGATGGATCTGGTGCTTGCCGGTATTCCTGTCGGACTGCTTGCAGAGGGCTTGATCGGCCTCGGGTTTGTACTTAACTTTGTGTTTGCCAATTACGAGGGTAAGCTCGGCGAGTCAATCCTGACCAGTCTCAAGAACATAATTTCTGTGATTCTGGGTGTGGTGAATGTTTTTTCGGATATCGTATCCTATATCCGTCTGTGGGCCGTTGCGTTGGCAGGATCTGCCATATCAGGAACGGTAAATACCATGGCTGGGCCGATGGTCGGACACGCCGTGATGTTCCTGGCGCTTGTGCTGCTGTTGGTTGTAGGACATGGATTAAATATCATACTTAATGTACTTTCTGTTGTTGTTCATGGTGTACGCTTAAATACGCTTGAGTTCTCAAACCATTTAGGCATGTCATGGTCTGGATTTAAATACGAACCGTTCAGTGAAACGGTTACTAAATAACCGCTGATTGGCGGATAGGAGAAAATTATGAATTTTGGAATGCTTGGTGCTGCAGTTGTAATGGGTATTGCCGCTTTTGGTTCTGCTATGGGTTTAGGAATCGCCGGACAGGGGGCTATCGGAGCATGGAAACGCTGTTATCTTAACAACAAACCCGCTCCTTTTATCCTCACGGTTTTTGCAGGTGCACCCCTTACACAGACTATCTATGGTTTCTTGACCATGCAGACAATGGTTACCTCCACTAAGGATCCCTGGTTCCTGCTTGGTTTGGGAATTGCTTCCGGTCTTGCCATGGCAATGTCTGCAATCGCACAGGGAAAAGCCGGTGCTGCAGGTTCTGATGCACTTGGTGAAACTGGTAAAGGTTTCTCTCAGTACATTATGGTCGTTGGTCTTTGCGAAACCGTTGCTCTGTTCGTAATGGTTTTCTCAATGATCGTTGCCGGTTAATTGAGGTTCATAGATGTTTAAGACTCCGCGTACTATTTCTATAGGCGGCGCGGGGAAAACAAAACGGATTGTAATGGGAGGCTCTAATCCTGTTACAATCCAGACTATGTGGAAAGAGGGCATTGCTGGTATTGAGAAAGACAGCAGTGCCCTTTCTGCATTATTGCAGCGCATAGACGTTTTGCAATCCCTGGGCTGTGATATCCTGCGTTTTGCCGTGCCCGATACCCCGAGCGCACAGGCACTTTGTGCCATTGCAGAGCAGACAAGCATGCCGCTCGTTGCAGATATCCATTTTGACTACCGGCTTGCCCTGGAATGTCTTAAGGGAAATGTCGCTGTAATTCGTATCAATCCTGGCAATATAGGAAGCCGTGACCGTGTTGAAAAAGTTGTAGCAGCCTGTAAAGATAAGGGGGCTGCGATTCGGATCGGTGTAAATACTGGTTCTTTGCCTAAAGAGCTTGCCGAGCAGGTAGAATGCGGTACATTAGACCGCGCAAAGGCACTGGCAATAACTGCTGCACGTGAAGCTGCTGTTCTTGATGAGCTTAACTTTACTAACGTAGCGGTCAGTATGAAGGCTTCAAGCGTAAAAGAAACTGTTGATGCTAATGAAGCATTTGCATCTGAATATGATCTGCCGATTCATGTCGGTGTTACAGAAGCAGGCCCGCTTATAACCGGAATTGTTAAATCTACCATTGCTTTTACAACACTTCTGAACGAAAATATCGGCAGTACTATTCGTGTTAGTCTTTCTTCTACACCGGAAAACGAAGTCATTGCCGGTAAAGAAATCCTCCGAGAATGTGGTAAACGTAGCGGCGGGGTACATATCGTTTCCTGCCCACGGTGCGGACGGCAGGGATTTGATGTTCACGGTTTCGTGAACCGATGGCAGAATGAGCTGCTTTCTATGGACAAAGATATTACTGTTGCTGTCATGGGATGCATTGTCAACGGTCCGGGGGAAGGAAAACATGCCGATATCGGTATTGCAGGTGCTGGCGGTAATGCGATTATTTTTAAAAAAGGAAAAATAATACGTACTGTTGCTGATAAAGATGCCGATAAAGTATTTAGGGAAGAATTGGAATCTTTGTGAAAAAATCTATATACGTATTGGCATTATTACTTTCTCTTATTGCTGCAATTCCCTGCTTTGCGCAGGGAATTGACCGCCCTGATCCCGAAGACTATGACTGGCGCATGATGCTTCTTGCTCAGCGTGCTTATGAACGTTCGGAATACGGCGATGCGCTTGCCTATGCACAAAAGGCAAAAGACATCCGCCGCAGAGTGAACGAATGGGAATTGAATACGCTGCAGACGGCGCTTACGCCTGCGGAAGTCCGGCGGGAAGGGAATGCAGTGCTTGACGTACTGCCTGTTCTCCGTGAGCGTGAGACTTTGGAGGCTGTTAAGATTATTGAAGAGCTTATTGCAAAAAAGTCTTATGAGTTCTTTCACGGCTCTATAAAAAATATAATCGATTACATGAAATCCTCTGATGTTTATCCGGAGGCAGATTTCCTGATAGGTAAAATCTATCAGATGGAAGGCGAGTATGAGCTTGCCAAAAAGTTTTATACAGACGCATGGCTTTGCCGGGAATTCCTAGATGTTCCTGATGTTCGCTATGATATTCTGTATCAGTCGGCCGATCTGGCAAAATTTCAGGGAAATTATGATGAATATGAGAAATTTCTTGTTACTATAATTTCTGAGGACAGTTTTTATAAGAATGATTCTCTGAAGCGTTCAATGCTCAGAACTATTGCTTCTAAAGATAATAAAACAAAAATCGGTGCCAATAATGTTGAACGTTTTTTTACTATGTATCGTGCATATAACATAAAGTGTATACCTGCATATTTTCAACTTGCAGGCTACTACGCGGAGCGGAACAATAACGATAAGGCTTTACTGTCCGTTGCATTGGGATCGCTTACCGTATTTACGCGTATGTATGATATGATAAAAAAAGAAAGCATTGAATATGAATATACAGATTTCATTACGTTTCTTGAGAAAGATTTAACAGCACGTCCGGATGTAGCAGACTGGGCGGTGGAGCAGACGTTCTGGGACGGCCTTCTGTTATTTGCAGATATAGCGGTAAAAAACGGATGCTCAAAATTTGCAAATGAACTGCTGCCGATTATTGGTAAAACAGCACCTCAGACCTATTGGCGAAGCGCTGCGTCCCATAAAATTGAATTGCTTTCCGGTATTACTCAAAATTAATAATGCAGGCCTACGCCGATTTCAATTTCATATTTTGAAACGTTTCTGCGCCAGTCTGTATCGATTTTACTTTTAAGCAGATAGCGTCCGAGATCCACTCCAACGCTTCCTCTTACAACAAGGCTGCGCCATTTTTGAGGGAACACAAGCACTTCTAAGCCTCCGGCATACCATCCGTCTTTATACCAGAATGTATTGCCGGTTGCCTTGTTTTTTGTAAACGCTATGTCCATAAACGGAGAGAACTGCACTTCACAGTTAAATACGTGCAGGAACTTAAGATACTTTGTGTTATCAAAATCAAAGGTGAAAATATGGATAGGCATATCCATATTAATAACAATGGCCATTTCGGTTGATAATGCCTTTGTATCACCGAGACCATAATCAGAATCAAATTTCTGGTCATCACGAATACCACGCAGTCTTGAGCCGATATTCTCCGTGTCATGCTGATTGGCAAATGCATAGGCATCCATATTCATGCCAAGGTTCTTAAATGCAATAAAGATTTTCGCTTCACCGTCAATATGAGGCATAATCTGATCAGTGTCAGTATTGTATCCCATTGACTGTCCGAATGAAAAAGACATACCGTTGCGGAAATTACGTTTCCAGTTATCAGTCCAGTCAACACGACCTGTGGAAAGTGTATGTCCTACGGTATTTACTGGACCGGTCTTTAAGTCAGGGTTATTTGAGCTGATGCCGTTCCTATCCCATGTGTATTTTGTTGAAACATATGGAGTATATGTAACATATCCCCAATTGTCGATATACTGCAGCTTGATCGGGATGGAGAACTTTGCCAGTTCTGTAAAATACACATCATCATCATATTTTTTGTAATCAAAGTTGTGAATAGATTCCTGCTGAAATAACCATACCAAAGAGTACGTGTCGAAGGGCAGAGAAAATTCAAGACCAGTGGAGGCGTTCCATTCCGGTGAACTCTTTCCTATTGTGTAGGATATTGACCAGCTGTTGATCCAGTCGATCTCAAAAGGACCTGCGCCGAACGGAATGTCAAATGCCATGGATAAACCGAGTTTATAGTCTTTTCCGCTGCTGTTGTCATCATCGTCTTTATCTTCAATGGCAAAAGATACATCGCTTGACATGGTGTGCAAAGAGCCAAGGAAATTTGTATCCTTAAGCTTTATCTTCATGTTCAGGCCGCTGTTTGAGTTATATTTCGGATAGGGAACTCCAAGAAAGTGATGCGTGTCTGTAGTGCTTACATACAATGTGACCTTACCGATACCGTCTGATTCAGGAGCGGTGACCGTAAAATCTACGGAAGAGCTGGCAAAATTACGCTGGTTCAAGAACTGCTGCCGAAGATCGGCGACATAGCCCATGAGCTCTGCTTCTGATTCAAAGATACGGCGCTTGTCAATTTTTATATCAAGAGCTACGGCGTATTTTCTTGTTATACCGGTAATATTATACTCAACATCCGTTATCTGATAACGTCCTGGCGCCTGCGTTGATTCATCCTGCTTATTGTCAGTTTCGGCTGCAATATTGTTATCGTTATATTCTACAGCAGGCTGTTCTGGCAGCTGCGCTTCTTGTGCTCCTGCAAAAGAAAGTCCCAGAACAAAAAAAAGTATATATGCAGTAGTGGTGATTTTCAATTTTAATATGCCCCTTTGCCTTTTACAACTACCCAGGCAGTTTTTATAATAATCCATATATCCAGCCATACAGACCAGTTTTGGATATAATAGGTATCGAGCGTAATCCGCTCTTCATATCCAGTGTCAGAGCGGCCTGAAACCTGCCACATACCTGACAGCCCCGGCTGAACTGAAAGAATGTAATCTGAAAAATCTCCGTAACGTGCAAGCTCAGGCTCGGTTACCGGACGGGGGCCTACAAAGCTCATTTCGCCGGTCAGTATATTAAAAAGCTGCGGAATTTCATCAAGACTTGTTTTCCGCAGAAATTTACCAAGTTTTGTTACACGCGGATCATTGGTGAATTTACGGTCTCGTTCCCATTCTTTCCGCATTTCAGGATGTTCTGCCAGAATCTGGTCAAGCATTTGATCTGCGTTGACTACCATAGAGCGGAATTTCCAGCATTTTATTTCTTTACGATTTTTTCCCACCCGTTTATGACCATAGAATACGGGGCCTTTAGAAGTGAGCTTAACAAGAATTGCAATAATCAGTGTAACCGGAAGCACAACCGGCGAAGAAACAAGCAGCAGAAGCAGGTCAATGCCGCGTTTAATCAGCAGGCACCATCCTTTTGTAAGGTCATGCGTGGATGAAAATCCCAGAATACCGCCAAGATCACGTACATTCAAATTGATGGAGTTCATTCCAGGTTTTTTAGGAACTATAATCGTATAGCGGTAGCTGCCTAAAATTGATGTTGTCTCTGCATAATAGTCAATATAATCACAGAGAAACGCTACTTTCATACCGGTTTTTTTTATAAGCTCATTCAGCTCTAAGCTGGGGGAAAAAACAGGAATCCCCTTGTACTCATCTGCATGTGCAGGCGCGCTGTCTACAATAAGGGCCGGTTTGTAGCCAAGATCTGGTCTGTTGATAAGACGGTTGATAACTGTTTCGCCGCTGTTGCCGGTTACATATATGACGGCAGGAACACCCCACCATTTTTGCTTTGCAAAAGAATAACGCGCCAGCTCCCGTGCAGCGGGCAAAAAAATTATTGCAAACGGTATGGCAAGAATCAATGCGAGTATGATAGGCCAGCGGTCGTTCGTTTCCACCGAAATGGACAACGCAATGCCGGTAAAGCTGAATATAGAGCAGATGGAAAGATGCCGTACTTCATCTGCAGGGGTCATCATAATTCCCGGATATAATCTGGCAAAATAAAACACAATCAGAATAAACGGTATATATATAGAATAGTTGACGAAAGACTTAAAATTTATCAGCGCTCTGTCGACTGCATTAATTAAAAAAAAGCTGCAGCCTATACAGATAAGAATGGTGAATGCATCGACAATCATTAAAGATATGCCGGAAGTGAAGGAACTGGTCCGTTGGTAATTTTTGTTAAACTGTTTGTAATATTCACTATATGTCATTGGATAAATTCCTTTTTCTATAATATATCAATAATTAGGGTAGTGTCTAGTAGTTGGAAAAGTGTCAAAAAACGGTATAAAGTCCCTGCGGACTCAGCTTCTTACGGATGCGGAGGCTGAGCCGGCGGCAGCCGTTTCAAATAGCTGCAGCAGAATTGCGGCTGTTTTCTTAAACGAATAGGTGTCAGGAACAGTTGCGGGTGAGGGCAGGTTGTATGCTGAAAGCAGTTTAACTTTAAGGTCCTCCGCATTGCCTGTCTCAAAATATGTGACAGGAAAGTTCTGGTACACTTCATGAAATACCGGAAGATCTGAAAGAATTACGTTCGTACCGCAGGTAAGCGCCTCAAGCGGCGGAAGTCCGAATCCTTCGTAGAATGACGGCAGCACGAACAGTTTTGCCTGCCAGTATAGTTCAAGCAGCTCCTGATCAGTGATTTTTCCTGTAAAACGTACCGCATCTTCAGGAAGCGCGTTTATCTGCTCGGTAGTCTTTGTATCGCCGGTACGGAAATTATCTGCATTGCCGACAATAACAAGCTTTGCCGCAGAAAGTCCTTCCGCTCTGGCAGCCATAAATGCTTTGAGCAGTACGCTCAGTCCTTTATGCTGCTTTATATTGCCTACAAAAAGAATTGTATCTGTTTTTTCTGTGGCCGGCCTGTCTCTCTGGGCGGCTTTCATCCAATCAGGCACGCTGCTGTAGGCTACTGTCACCGTTTTTTTACAATGAAGATTCGCCAGTATCCGTGACTTTGAAAACTCTGAAACAGTTACCAGCGAGCTTGAAAGATTTACTGCCCGCTGGTAGATAATCTTTCGAGCCATGCGGCCTGCAAAAGACGTAAGATTTTTTAAATCAAGGAATACTACATCATGAATAGTGGATATAATAGGAATAGTAATACCGCCGGGAATATTACAATACGGCGTATAATACACATCACAATTATTGATGGCGGCCAGAATATCCTGCGGAAAATGAAACATTTCCTGCAATGAAAAAGGTTTTACAGGACAATAGCAGAATTCCACATTTTCCATACGGACATAGGGCATGCACTGCTCATGAGTTCCCAGCAGCAGGCAGGGATATTTTTTTAGAAAATAGGGAACTAGTTGTGCAATGTATGTACCTATGCCGCTGGAATCAATCATGCGGCAGTCTATCGCCAGCTTCATAAAAAATCAGCACACTCCTATGCTGTGCATATAATCACGCAGCACCTGAGTGAAACACTGCATTTCCTCAGGTCTGATGTCACCCATGTTTGCAATTCGGAACGTATTGATATTGCCGAGCTTGCCGGGATAAATGGTGAATCCGAATTCACGCGCATAATCATGCAGCTTGTCAAAGCTGTACTCTGGCGTATCAGGAATCAGAATAGCAGTGATAAAATGTGACTGATACTCAGGTTTTACGAGCATCTTCAGTCCGATTTCATCAAGCGACTTTACCAGAATATTCCAGCACGCGGTATACCGTTCGAACCGTTTTTCCACGGTTTCCTGCTTGGTTTCAATAATCGCCTGACGCAGCGCATAGAATGTCTGTACCGGCGGTGTAAACCGGGTCTGTTTTGTTTCAAGGAAGTAGGCATACTGATCGTACAGGTTGAAGTAGTAGTTACGCATGGGCCAGTCTTTCTGTTTGAGCAGCTCATCACGTTTACAGACTACAAAACCGATGCCGGCCATGCCCTGAATGTGTTTATTTGATGTAGCGCTGGCAAAATCAATACCGAGCTTCTTTAAGTCCATGGGCATACCGGCGTAAGCGCTTACAGCATCAACGATTGTAGTCAGACCGTATTTTTTTGCCATGGGACAGATTTTTTCTACCGGATTGAGCAGACCTGTTGTAGTTTCATGGTATACAATACCGAGCGTTGTGTATGAGCCGGAAGCAATCTCTTTTTCAAGAGCCGCAATATCGATCGGTTCATATGTTGAGCTTTTGAAAACCGTTACGTTTTCTTTATAGACGTTTGCGATTTTTGCAAGGCGGTTGCCGTAGCTTCCATTGTCAACTATAAGAATACGGCCGTCGGGAGGCACGCAGGAAGAAACCATTGCTTCGTCTGCGCCGGTACCAGAGCAGCCGAACATGACGGTCACGTATTCTTTAGGATCTGCCACCAAAGCTGTCAGATCCTCCGCAACCTGCTCCATAACCTTGCCGAATTCAAGCTCGCGCGGACAGATGTCCGGGCAGACCTGCGCATATTTTACGCTGTCGGTAGTAGTGGATGGACCCGGATTCAGCAGTACTTCGCGGCGAATATTCAGCAGAGACTCATTCTCCTGAATATGCGGCCAGATCTGCTCAAGAGCTCGTGCAAGCATCTGCTCGTTGTCAATCTCTGTCCATGTGTAATACTGGATGGTACGCACATAAATACCTGTTTCATGTGCTACAGCATTCATACAGTTTTCATAATCCAGTTTTGCAAGCTCTGCGCGGTTTGCCGCATAGTAGTCGCACATGGCTTTTAATGCGGCAGGGGTCAGTTTGGTTATACCGACCAGCTCTCCTGCAAGCTTAGTAATTTTGGAGGCATCTTTACTGACTCCTGACAGAATCCCCGCATCATCTGTTTCCAGATATACTTCATCCTGACTGTGAGTGGGGCCGGAGGCCAGCACTACGTTGCTGCGCTCATCATTTATGAGCACCCTGAGTCCTGCTGCGTCATAAACCAGATCACTTTCAAGCAGCAAAAAATCTCCGGTTACGTAGGGGGCACAAACTTCCAGCGTTCCCATGCTGCTGGTATTCTGATAGTTGTTGTTTTTAACGGTCTGTATAGCCGGATATTTTTCCGCAAGCTTATCATACCATTCATTGCAGTGTCCGGTACCGATGATGATTTTTTCAATACCGGCTGCCAGCAGTTTTTGAACGCTGCGTTCTACCATTGCAACGCCGTCAATCTCTATAAAACCTTTCGGCATGACTGCGGTACGGTTTCCAAAACGTGATCCCAGGCCGCCTGCGACAATTACAGCTTCTTTAATCATGTAAAAACTCCATCAGTGCTTCTTTGTTCTGTATAGGTGTAGTAGTGGGACGTCCAAGGTTTTTGCGGGCGCCCTTGCGTACCTTTACTTCTATAAAGGTCAGTACTTTATCTTTTTTTGCTGTTTCCAGTGCTTTCTGCAGCATTGCGGCGCTCGTTACACTGACTACATGCTTATAACCGCAGGCAAGCGCAATGTCACACAGATTTATCTGAAGCCCTACCGTAGGCTGTCCGCCTACAGAATCATGGGCGCCGTTGTTCAGTACAATGTGAATCATATTGGACGGACACTGCGTTCCGATGGTTGCCATTCCGCCCATATGCATGATGCCTGCGCCGTCACCGTCAAGACAGATAATCCTGCGGTCCGGCTTCTGCAATGCAATCGCCAGCGCGATCTGGCTGGCATGCCCCATGCTGCCCACCGTCAGAAAGTCCTTCTTGTGTCCCATCTGATATTTTTCCCGGAGCTCGAACAGCTCGCGGCTTGCCATACCGGTGGTAGAAACAAAAGCGGTTTTATCACCGGCGGCCTGTACGATACATTCAATTGCGGCTTCGCGGGTCAGCTCCGCCTCTACGGGAATATTGTTTTTCAGCACATAATCCGCGAAAGTACCTTTTTTTACAACAAAGGCATACGGTGCGCTGTTCTTTTTAATACAGTCAAATGCCGCCGTAATCTGTGCTGCGAGCGCATCTTCTTCATCCGCCATCACCGCATAAGGAATCTGCATTGCGTCCAGCAGCGCGCAGGTCACTTTACCCTGTTTAACATGCTGCGGCTCATCATGTACTCCCGGCTCTCCTCTCCAGCCCACGACCATAAGGCACGGAATGGAGTAGACATCGGGATCCATAAGCGACAGCATAGGGTTCACGGTATTGCCAAGACCAGAATTCTGCATGTATATAAGCGGTATTCCGCCTGTGGCAAAATGATATCCTGCCGCCAGACCTGTGGCACAGCCTTCGTTCGCCGCTATGATATGGTTGCGTGACGAAGTGTTATCCGTAACATAAGCACAGAAATTCTTGAGAAGTGAATCGGGAACTCCTGTAAAGAATTCCGTACCATTTGCTTTCACTTGGTTATAAAAAAATTCAGGACGAATCATCTTTATGCTCCTTATAAACTCCGCGTTAGCGGCACGCCAAGGATGGC
>CACZQF010000188.1 GCA_902783245.1 uncultured Spirochaetaceae bacterium
GCCGCTGTCAAGCCCTTATTTGACACTTTCATCATATTTCTGTATAATCTATCAAAATAGGGGTGTTGTCAGAATGATATTTCCACTTGAACAGCTTGTTAAATATACAGGAAATGTGTATGAGATTACCGTGGCGTCAAGCCGCCGCGCGTATCAGATGTCCAAAATCAGGGATCCTGAGATAGACGAGAATGACGGAAAAGTTGTTTCGCTGGCTGCAAAACAGCTTTTTAATAATGCGGTTTCGTTCCGTATCGAGCAGCAGTAATACTGCTGTGCTGCGCGGAGCTTCCGCGGATTTGTTTCCTTTTTCCGTTGCTATACGCTTGACGCAAGCGGAAAAATAGGACATAATACACGGGTATCATACCTACGGCGTGATACCTGTAGTATACTACTAAAAGAACTAAGGAGTGCCATCGTGCCCTGTGGAAAAAAAAGAAAGCGCCAGAAGATGGCGACACATAAGCGCAAGAAGATGCTTAGAAGAAATCGGCATAAGAGCAAGTAAGGTATACCTCTGATAGGTTTTACTGCATTATGTCAGTCGAGGCCGCGAAGTTGAGAAACTGACGCGGTCTTTTTTTTTATGCAGGAGAGGTGCCGGAGCACGTTTTCCGTCATCTTCCTGACCGCAGGCTGTAACAGGGAATACAGCCGTTCATTATGAAAATATGTTTTGCAGGGAGGCTCCGAACGTTACTTTCTGGTATTCATTCCCCGACTGATGTGAAAAAACTGTCCAAAGAGCAGCTGCCTGTTCTTGCGGATGAGATACGTACTGAAATTATAGATGTTGTAGGTGCGAACGGCGGTCACCTTGCCAGTAATCTTGGCGTGGTGGAGCTGACGATTGCACTGCACCGCGTGTTTGACAGTCCCGTTGATGCCATTGTATGGGATGTAAGTCATCAGTGCTATACTCATAAGCTGCTGACCGGACGATATGACCGTTTCAGTACGCTGCGTAAATTCGGCGGCCTGTCCGGCTTTACCAAGCAGAAGGAAAGTCCGCATGATTTTTTTGACAACGGACATTCGTCTACATCTATATCGTCCGCGCTTGGTTTGCTTACGGCCCGGAGCCTGCTGGGGCAGAGCGGAAAAGTTGTTGCCGTAATCGGTGACGGAGCGCTTACGGGCGGCGAGGCGTTCGAAGCGCTTTCACATGCAGGACAGCTCGCCAAAAATCTTATAGTCATCCTTAATGACAACCAGATGTCCATCAGTCCTAATACAGGCGGCCTTTCGCGGTATCTGAGCCGTCTGACTATGACCATGCCGTACCAGACGTTCCGCCGGACCGTAGATCATATCATCGACAGTATTCCGTACGTGAACAAGCATCTTGGAAAGATGATTTTCCGTTTTAAACGCGGCATAAAAGGTATGTTCCTGACGAATAACCTGTTCGTTGACATGGGGTTTGAGTATGTAGGACCGCTTGACGGTCACGATATAAATGAGCTTGAGACGGTGCTTAAACGTGTTAAGAAGCTGCCCCGGCCGGTGGTGGTGCACGTAGTTACCAAAAAAGGAAAAGGCTACAGCCCTGCAGAGGCTGATCCTGCTAAATTCCACGGTATCGGTCCGTTCTGCATCAGTGACGGAAAGGTGGAAAAATACGACCAGCTGAGCTTTACCGAAGCGTTCAGCGGCGCGCTCATGGAGCTTGCGAAAAAGCGTGATGATGTGGCGGCCATTACGGCGGCCATGTCAAAGGGCACCGGGCTTGATACTTTTGCGCGCCATTACCCGTCACGTTTTTTTGATGTCGGCATTGCGGAGCAGCATGCAGTCACCTTTGCGGGCGGACTTGCCGCCGGCGGGCTTACGCCGATTGTTTGTATCTACTCTACGTTCATGCAGCGTGCGGTGGACCAGATCATTCATGACGTGGCGCTGCAGGGGTTTCATGCAGTGTTTATGTTTGACCGTGCGGGTATTGTTCCTGCGGATGGTGAGACTCATCAGGGCATGTTTGACATTACGCTGCTGCGGCCTGTACCGGGTATCAAGATTCTTGCTCCGGCTACCGCCGCTGATCTGAAACTGTGCCTTGAATGGGCGGTTGATCAGCCCGGCGCTGTAGTGATCCGGTATCCCAAGCTGACCTGCCCGTCGGAGATGCCGTGTTTTTCGCTTCCCGTGGAGGACGGCAAAGGACTGTTTCTGTCGTGCCAGGACTTTGCGCCCGGTCTTGCCTTTCCTGACAATGAAAAGCCCGGCGTAAAGGTTCTGCTGGTATGTACCGGCGGTATGTACCGCGAGACGCTGGTAGCCGCACGCCGTCTGCTCATGCAGCATATTCATGCGGATATTTTTTCACTGCGGTTCATCAAGCCGCTTGATACGGACGGTTTTCTTGCCGTGGCTAAAGATTATCAGGCCGTGGTCATTGCGGAGGATGGTGCCAGAATCGGCGGCGTAGGCGAGTATCTGGAGAATATACTGCGCGGCAGCGGGTTTACGAACGAAAAAGTGCTGGCAATGCCGGATTACTATCTGCCCCACGGAACGCGGGATGAAATCAGTACGGAGGCAGGCCTGTCCGCGGATGCGATTGCCAATACGGCGGCTCTGCTTGCAGGTGCCGCAGGAGCGGCTGGAGCGGAAAAATGAACGTACAAACAAAAATATGCCGGAAGCAGACTGGCTCAGCGTATGCAGCAGCTGATTCCGGGCTGGTTCTGCATCTTGCTGACCGTGACATACGGACGTCCCGGCCTGCGTTTGTCATGGGGATTGTGAACGCAACCCCGGATTCTTTCTGGCAGGGCAGCCGCGGCGGAGCTGAGCATGCGCTGCAGCTGGTGGAGGAAGGTGCCGATATCCTTGATATCGGCGGTGAGTCAAGCCGTCCCGGCTCGGACTATGTGGACAGCGATGAGGAAATCCGCCGCATTGTACCTGTGATCAGGGAAGTCCGCCGGCGCTCATCATGTCCTATTTCAGTTGACACACGTAAGCTTGCCGTTATGCAGGCTGCCTATGATGAAGGTGCTGACATTGTGAATGATATTTCCGCGCTGGAGGATGAGCCGGCGCTTGCAGAGTTTGCTGCGGCAAAAAAACTTCCGGTGATTTTGATGCATAAACGTGGAATCCCTGCTATAATGCAGAAGAACACGGCGTATGATGACGTATTCGCCGAGGTGAGCGGCTATCTTGAGCGCCGTGCGGAATTCGCACTGTCCTGCGGCGTTGACCCGGATCGTATTATAGTGGATCCGGGGATCGGCTTCGGTAAGGATATGGCTGCCAATATTCGGCTCATAAAGGACTGCGGACAGCTGTGCGGCGGCAGGTTCATGGTGCTTATGGCGCTTTCTCGAAAGACATGCATCGGTGATATGACCGGCTGTCCTGTACAGGAACGGCTGTACGGAACGCTCGCCGCTGACATGGTGGCGGTGCAGGCCGGAGCCTCTATGGTACGTGTTCATGATGTAAAAGCGGCCGTTGATACCTTGCATGTTCTGTCCTATCTGTCATAAAATAGAATCGAGGAAAGTATTTTGAATGTTTTTGACGGCTTGATAAAAATATTGTACACCTATGTCCGTCCGCTGCTGGATATAGGAATTCTGACATTCCTGCTGTTCAAAGCGTACGGTGTCATAATCAAGACGAACAGCGTGCAGATTATCCGTGCCGCGGTGATCGTGGGTATGGCGTATGCTGTGGCAATGGCCATGCATTTGAGCACATTGCTGTCTATTCTGTCTATACTCGGCCCCGGCCTGCTTGTAAGCTTTGCCATTGTGTTTCAGCCCGAGCTGCGTAAGATCTTTCTTAAGATCGGCCAGACCGATTTCTTTTCATTCGGCAATCGGTCAAAGCATACGTACGTGGACGCGGTGCTTATAGCTGCGGACATGCTCTCCAAACAGCGCAGAGGCATGCTTGTGGTCTTCGCCCGGCATACAAAGCTGAACGATATCATTGACTCCGGAACTAAGCTCAACGCTGATCTTTCTTCAAGCCTGCTTATGACGATTTTTGCATTCAATACGACGCTGCATGACGGTGCATGTATTGTTCAGAACGGAAAGATACTGGCTGCGGGATGCTTTCTGCCGTTGAGCGAGCAGTTCGATATACGTAAGACGTTCGGTACCCGTCACCGTGCCGCGCTTGGTATGTGCGAGGTATCTGATGCGGTCGTTCTTATCGTCTCTGAGGAGTCCGGTGCCATCAGCCTGGCCTATGATTCCCGTATTCATTATGATCTTTCCATGAGTGAGCTGACAAAGAGCCTTGAGAGCCTGCTGGAGCTTTCTCCCGATGCAAAAAACAGAGAGGATACTGTAGATGAATATAAAGCAACTGTTTGAAAAGGCTACGAACCAGTGGCTGGTAAAAGTGCTTTGCTTTGTCGTGGCCCTGCTGCTCTATTTTTTCTTCCAGCTCCAGCAGACGGAAAAAAAGGTGATTCCGGTAAATCTTACGGTTGTGTCTGACGGTCTGATGCTGCCGGTGTCAAGCTATCCTAAGCATATTAAGGTGTCGGTGCGATCTACTCCGCAGAACCTTGTACAGGTGAATGAGGGCAGCATCACTGCCATACTGAATATAAACCATTACACTGTACCGGGCGTCTATGATGTTCCGGTGTCCATTGATCTGGTTCCTGAGGTGCTGCTGCTTGATCCGCTTGAAATACAGGTGGAGCCTGATTCTGTTTCGCTGACGCTGGATGAAAAGACGTTCGCCTATGTCCCGGTCACGCCGTCGCTGTCGGGGGTACTGCCCCGCGGTTATGAGCTTGGAACTGTGAATGTATCTCCGACCTCTCTGAAGGTATCAGGGGCTCAGTCCATGGTGAGTCAGATACGCTCACTGCTTACTGATGAAGTGAGCTTGGACAACCATACGGTAAGCTTTGAAAAGACGGTGAACATTGAAAAGGTTACCTCGCTTGTTTCTGTGACGGGCAGTCCGATCGTACGGGTTTCGGTTGAGATAAATCCCTTGAAGACGACGCGTGAGTTTACCGATGTGCCCGTGTATTATTCCTATGTGCCGAAGAACATTGTTATACAGACTCCTGCTCCTACGGTGTCCTATAAAGTCTCTGGTCCGCAGCTTGTGGTTGAGGCGCTGAATATCGGTGATTTTACGGTGCAGGCGGACTGCAGCAGGGTGACTCACCCCGGAGAATATGAGCTTCCGCTGCTGTACATGCTGCCGTCAACGGTCACAGTGAGCGATAAAAGCGATGTATCCATCACGATTACCGCAGAAGCTGCGGCGGCAGATGAGCCTGATCAGACGAAGGTTACGAAGGAGCCGTAGCGGGCAATGATTTTTGGTATCGGTACGGACATTACGGAAGTGGGCAGGTTCAAAAGATGGGTTGCCGATGCACGGATGATCCGTCGGTTCTTTAATCCTGAGGAATTTTTTTCCGGTTCTGGTGAAGCTGCCGCCTGCCAGCATTATGCGGCGCGTTTTGCGGCTAAAGAGGCGTTCTCAAAAGCGCTCGGAACAGGGCTGGCAGGATTTGAGCTCTCCGATGTCTATATACGGCATGATAAAGCCGGCTGTCCTGAACTGGTGCTGGAGAACAGAGCGGCAGCCCTGCTTGCATCCCGCTGCGGGGAGGCAAGGCTTTTCGTTTCGCTGAGCCATGAAAAGGCGTATGCTGTTGCAACGGTTGTGATAGAAAAGGTTGAGTAGAAGGAAGGTTGATATGGCGGACAAGGATAAAGGCAAATCAGGCGGAAAAAAGCCTGCGATTTCATACTGGTCTAAGAAGAAATGTAAATGCCCTGTATGTGAGACGCAGTTTCAGCGTGAGGAAATGCTCAGCGGTAACGGAAGAATGATTGCGGGCAACCTTACCGATGAACTCCATCGTATATTCGAGCCTTCTGCAAAATTCGGCAGAGTATATCCCCTTATCTATCTGATAGGCGCATGTCCAGAATGCCATGCGGCCTTCTTCTGGAGCGATTTTGAGGAGGTGAAGGATCCTGAGGTTCTGCGCCGCATTTCCGATGATGCAAAGCATCGTAAGCAGGTAGTGGGCAATCTGTTCCCGCACTATAACCTCAAGCGTGAGCGCTCCCTGTATGATGGCGCTGCCATGTATTTTCTGGCGTTATGCACTTATGATAAGGTGGGTGCTGAGCACTTCCCGACCATGAAGCGCGCCATTATCTCCCTGCGTCTGGCATGGCTGTGTCAGGATTTGGAGCAGGCTGTTCCGGGGCATAACTTTAAGGTTGCTGCCGATGTTTTCTACCGCAAAGCGCTCTTTTTTTACCAGCAGGCTGTGGTTGCCGAAACCGATCGTACAGAGCAGAGCTCCGCTATTCCGAACGCAGGCCCTGATATGGATAAAAACTACGGATGGGACGGTGTTGTCTATCTGTGCGGGCTGCTTGAGTATAAATACGGCCAGCACGACGATCCTGCCCAGCGTATCCGGAAACTTGATGAGTATAAAACAGCCATTGCCCGCATCTTTGGTCTGGGTAAGTCCTCAAAGGCAAAGCCTGGTCCGCTGCTGGAGCATTCCCGTGAGCTGTACAACATGCTGAGCAAGGAGATTGAGGAAAGCGAGACTATTGATGTGGGAAATGCATTATGAGGAATATCCTGCTTACCGTCTCCTATGATGGTACCGGATTCTGCGGCTGGCAGCGTCAGGATCAGAAATCCGGCGCAAAAAAAGTGCGCACCGTGCAGGATGAGCTTGAAAAAGCGCTTGAAAAGCTGCACGGCCAGCATATCACGCTGTACGGTTCCGGCAGAACTGACAGCGGAGTGCATGCGGCAGGCCAGGCAGCGAACTTCTTTTCTCCATTAGATTCAATCCCGGTTGAAAACTACCACCGGGCACTTAATGCTAAGCTTCCCCATGATATCCGTGTGACGGAGGCTCGTGAAGTACCGCAGGATTTTAATGCGCGCTACAGTGCTACAAGCCGTGTTTACCGGTATTTTCTGTGGTGCGGTGACACTCCTCCTGCTAATCTTATGCCCTATGTGTGGGGTATCCATCATACTGTTGATATAGACAAGCTGAACCGAATGGCGTCATGCCTGCATGGTGAAATAGACTGTGCCTCGTTCGCTGCTGCTGGTGACGCGAGTATGTCCACGTTCCGTTATCTTGAGAGCGCGCATTTTTTTACCCAGCCGGCGTTCCCTGCAGGTGAGCTGCTGGTGTTTGAAATAGAGGCGAACGCATTTTTATGGAAAATGGTCAGAACTATAACGGGATCGCTCATTACCTATGAGCGGCAGGGAAAGCCTGAGTCATATTTTGCGGAGGCGCTTGCCGCCCATGACCGGAAAAAAGCAGGTCCGACTGCTCCTGCGGAAGGTTTGTTCCTGTGGAAAATTAAATTTGACGGCATCAGACGTCATGTATAGCGCCGGCAGACCGCCGACCCGACCTAGGTCGGGACAGAATGGAGCTGACGAAGATAACATATACAGTACAGCCACCCGCTCCTAAAGCGTACTTACCGGATCCACATCCACTTCAATATAGACGTCCTGCGGCTGCTTAAAGTCATCGAGCAGATGGCGGCAGATCCTCTGCAGCGCCGATATACTGCCGCTCCTGAGCAGTATCTGCTGGCGGTGGTTCATGGCTATTTTTTCTATGGGGCATTCAGAAGGCCCGAGCACCTCTATAAGAATATTTTTTCTGCTGCGCTCAATATCCAGTGCGCTTTCTTTCAGAATATATGCTGCATCCTCCGCGGCATGCTCCGCTGCCTGCCGGTCCGGAGCCCTGAACACAAGCCTGACCATTCTGCTGAACGGCGGAAAACCGAGCATTCTGCGCTGCACAAGCTCATCCTCGTAGAATGCAGGCAGATCTCCGCTGCATGCATACGCTACCGGCGCCCGCTCAGGGTTATAGCTCTGCACGATTACTTTACCGTCAGGAAAAAATCTGCCGGCCCGCCCCGCAACCTGTGTTATAAGTGCGAATGTACGCTCTGCCGATCTGAAATCTGGCATGTGAAGTCCGGTGTCTGCGGAAACAACACCTACAAGCTGCAGATTCTTAAAGTTAAGTCCTTTTGCTACCATCTGCGTACCGAGCATGATGTCGTATTTTCCCTGCTCAAAATCAGCAAGCTTTTCCTGCAGCTCTCCCTTTTTGGTAAGGCTGTCTGTATCGATTCTGATAGTTCTTGCCGCCGGAAATTTGGCGTTGATCTCTGATTCTATGAATTCGGTACCGAAACCTGCATAGCCTACGTCAAGAGAAGCGCAGTTAGGACAGACGCGGGGTACTTCCGTTGACCAGCCGCAATAATGACAGCGCAGCCTGTTTTCGTTTCGATGATATGTCATTGGCACGGAGCAGTTTTTGCACATAAGCTCGTAGCCGCAGCTCTGGCAGCGGAAAAAATGCGTAAATCCACGCCGGTTTAAGAACAGAATGACCTGTTTTTTTTGTCCGAGCGTCTGCCGTATTTCATGCTCTAGCGCCGGCGAAATACAGCCGCCTTTCGTGTTTGTCTGCGAAAGATTTACGCAGATGATGCGCGGCATGGCTCCTCCGGCCAGACGGCGGGTGAGTGTGTAACGCTTGATAGTTCCCTGCTGCATCAGGTACCATGCCTCAATTGAAGGTGTTGCACTGCCCATGACAAGCGGAATATTCGTCGTAGAGCAACGGTGCATGGCCACCTGCCGTGCATGGTAGCGCGGTGTGGTACCTGATTTATATGAAGCGTCATGCTCCTCGTCGATAATGATGAGCCCCAGATCAGGTACCGGTGCGAAGACTGCGCTGCGCGCGCCTACCACAACCCTTGCTTCTTTTGTAAGGATTCGCTTCCATTCTTTCAGACGCTGGCTCGGCGTGAGCCCGGAATGAATAACCGCCGCAGTGTTTCCGAATCTGCTGACTACAGCCTGTATGACCTGACTGGTAAGTCCGATTTCCGGTACCAGATAGATAACGCCCTTTCCGCTGCTGAGCATATGCTCAGCAGCCTGCAAAAAAACCTCTGTTTTGCCGCTGCCGGTTTTTCCGTACAGATAATGAAATCCGCTCGAGCTGATAATGCCTTGTACGGCCTGACTCTGTTCCCCTGAAAGCACCGGCTGCTTGGTACCAGACATTTCATCAACAAATGAAAAACCGCCTGCGTCCGTTTCGCGTCTGCCGGACGGCAGCATGGTTGAAATCGCTTCACCAAGCGTACACAGGTAGTACTCTGACATCCATCGCGCCAGAGCAAGCAGCTCCGGGGTAAAGATCGGCTCTTTATCCAGAATCTTTTCAACGGTCTTTATCTGCTCCGGCTTTACGGGACATGTCGGCGGCAGCGTATCATGTACGCCGACGATATACCCCGGCATCCGCCTGTTACCGAAATGAACTTCCGCGCGCTTTCCTACCGCCGGCTCCAGAGCTTCCGGAGCGGTGTAGGAGAACGATTGCTTGAGCGGAACGTTCAGAACAATATCAAGATAAACCATGGATTATGCCTGCTGTACGTCTGCAGGAGTATAGAATGTGTCCGTATATGTTTCATAGCCGGGCACGATTGTCTGCAGTCTGGTACGGAACAATTTCAGATCTTCCCATGCAGGTCGTTTCAGGTCCGCATTGCGCAGCAGTGCGCTCGGATGATATGTTGCAAGCAGGGGAATAGAATTATACTGATGAAAAGAGCCGCGAAGCGCGCCTATGCCGGTCTGGGTGTTGAGCAGCAGCTGGGAAGCTATGCGGCCTACGGCCAGAATCATGGCAGGTTTGAGCAGATGTATCTGTGCATCAAGAAAAGCGCGGCATGCCTGTGATTCAGCAGGCTCTGGGTCACGGTTATGCGGCGGCCGGCATTTGACTACGTTACCGATAAAGCAGTTGCGGTGCCTGTCAAGCGAAATGGCCGCGAGCATTTTGTCCAGCAGCTGCCCGGCAGGACCTACAAACGGTCTGCCCGTCACATCTTCGTCATGGCCGGGACCTTCTCCGATAACAAGAACAACCGGATGCAGGACGCCTTCGCCGGGAACCACATGGGTACGTCCGGCGGCAAGCTGACATCGCATGCATGATGCGATTTTTCTGCTTATATCCTGCATTGTGACCGGGACAGAAGCGGCCGGTGCTGCGGCCTGCGGAGCTGCCGCAGCCTGTACGGCAGCGCTGACTTTTGCGGCGGCTGGGGCTGCCGCGGGAGACACAGGATCATCGGTGAATACCGGCGGAATGCTTAAATCCGGCGAGCTGTAGCCGCAGCAGTAATCTGAGACAGTTTTTATAAGCGAGTACAGCGTGTTTTTTTCCTGTGCAGTCATAGCGCAATCATAGCGTAAAACAGCTGAAAGTAAAAGCCTTTTTGCCTTTTATGCTGATGCTCCGC
>CACZQF010000189.1 GCA_902783245.1 uncultured Spirochaetaceae bacterium
CCCTTACTGCCTGCGGAACACGTTTATACGTTTGATTTTTAACTTTTTGATTTATTACAAGATTTTTCTTGACAACTGAATAAAGTGGTTTATACTTTACTTAATATGAGTTAACGTTAACGCGATAGCGTTATGCGCTGGCTTACACAGGAAAAGAGAAAATGGTTCTAATTAGGAGGAAACAATGAAAAAAATTGTAGGTACCATTCTTACACTCGCACTGGCTGGATCCATGGTGTTTGCCGGAGGTTCTGGGGACAAATCTGCTAAGAAATCAGACGGAAAAAAGCTGATTACGGTCGGCTATGCACAGGTCGGCGCTGAGTCTGACTGGCGTACTGCCAACACAGAGTCTTTCAAGAGCACCTTTACGGAAGCAAACGGCTATAAGCTGATTTTTGACGATGCTCAGCAGAAGCAGGAAAACCAGATCAAGGCAATCCGTAACTTTATCCAGCAGGATGTTGACTATATCGTTGTTGCACCTGTAGTTGAGACCGGTTGGGAAACCGTTCTTCAGGAAGCAAAGAAAGCCGGTATCCCGGTAATTCTTTCTGACCGTGAGATGAAACTGTCTGACCAGAGCCTGTATGTGGCATGGGTCGGCGGAAACTTCCTGAAGGAAGGACAGGACGCGGTTGCATGGCTGAACAAATATGTAAAGAAGCAGGGACTCGAGAATGAAGATCTGAACATCGTGCTTATCCAGGGCACCATCGGCGCTTCCGCACAGGTTGGCCGCACCCAGGGTATCACCGAAGGTCTGGCAAAGAACCCCAAATATCACCTGCTTGCAAAGCAGACCGGTGAATTCACCCAGGCCAAGGGTCAGGAAGTTATGGAATCATTCCTGAAAGCATATGACGATATCGATGTTGTATTCTGCGAGAACGATAACGAGGCTTTCGGTGCCATCGATGCAATCAAAGCCGCCGGTAAGGTTCCCGGAAAAGATATTATCATCATTTCTTTCGACGCCGTACGTGAAGCGTTCAACAGAATGATCGCCGGTGAAATCAACTGCGCTGTTGAGTGTAACCCGCTCCACGGACCCCGTGTTGCCGAGATCATCCAGAAACTTGAGAATGGCCAGAGCGTAGACAAAAAACAGTATGTCGTAGAAGGCGTGTTCGATCAGGACAATGCTGCAAAAGAACTGCCGAACAGAAAGTACTAAGGGGATGCCGGATAAGCCGGTGATTTCTTATAAGGTACCGCAGATACTGTGAGTACCGCTTCTGTAGGAAATCTTCTGTACGGATTACGATGCCGGGGCGGGCAGCCAGCTGTCCTGTTCCGGCTTTTTTTTGTAGACGGGGGCAGCCGCGCATTCCTGCAGGGACGTGGTCAGCCTCCGATGTTTGCCTAGAGATTTGGAGATAAAAATAAATGGATAACGATGTTTTGCTTACCATGAAAAACATCTCGATGAGCTTTCCCGGCGTAAAGGCGCTGAAAAACGTTGATTTTCAGCTCCGTAAAGGGGAAATACACGCGTTGATGGGCGAAAACGGTGCTGGAAAGAGTACGCTTATAAAGGTGCTGAATGGTGTTCATACGCGTGAGACCGGAGAGGTTTTTCTTGAGGGGCGGATGATAAACAACCGCTCTACGCAGGAAGCGCAGGAAAATGGTATAAGCACTGTGTTTCAGGAAGTGAATCTTTGCGCAAACCTGTCCGTTGCTGAGAATATATTTTCGGGCCACGAACCGCGCGGCCGCTTTCTGGGCGTTGACTGGAAAAAGATGAATGAAAAAGCCCGTGAGCTGCTTGCGTGGGTCGGGCTTGACGATATAGATGTTACAAAGGCGCTCGGCGAATATTCCGTCGCCGTGCAGCAGATGGTTGCCATTGCTCGTGCGGTTAATTTTAACTGCAAGGTCCTGATTCTGGACGAGCCGACCAGTTCGCTTGACGACAATGAGGTTGAGAACTTGTTCAACGTCATGCGGCAGCTGAAGGCCGACGGCAAGGGAATTATATTTGTCACCCACTTCCTTGAGCAGGTGTATGCGGTGTGCGACCGCATCACTGTTCTGCGCAACGGGGAGCTGCAGGGCGAATTCCCCATAGCGGAGCTGCCGCGCGTTAAGCTGGTGGCCACCATGCTTGGACATGATTTTGACGAGCTTGCCTCAATCAGAAGCAACAGCGGTGTATCCGCTGAAGATACGGACCGCCCTGAGATTATCCGTGCGGTGGGGCTGACCCACAGCGGCACCATCAAGCCGTTCGACATTA
Source organism: uncultured Spirochaetaceae bacterium (assembly GCA_902783245.1). GTDB lineage: Bacteria > Spirochaetota > Spirochaetia > Treponematales > Treponemataceae > Treponema_D. The sequence continues at coordinate 2,243 of CACZQF010000189.1, forward strand.
CGATACGCAAGGGCGAGGTTGTGGGACTTACAGGACTGCTCGGCTCCGGACGTTCCGAGCTTGTGCGTACGCTGTACTGCGCGGACAAGCCTGACGGCGGTACCCTGTACTTCAAGGGAAAGCAGCTCAAGGCATCGGAGCCGATCGACTCCATGCGCGCCGGCATGGCTTATCTGCCGGAGGATCGCAAGGCGGAGAGCATCATCGCCGATCTGACGATCCGTGAGAATCTGATCATTGCGCTGCAGGCTAAGACCGGCGTGTTCAAGCTGCTGCCGCTTGCAAAGCAGAATGAGCTTGCGGACAAGTATATCAAGCTGCTGAGCATAAAAACGCCGTCACCGGAAACGCTTATAAAGCAGCTTTCGGGCGGCAACCAGCAGAAGGTTATTATCGGCCGCTGGTTGATCACCAATCCCGAGTTCCTGATCCTTGACGAGCCCACAAGAGGTATTGACGTAGGTACCAAGACCGAAATCCAGAAGCTTGTGGTCAAGCTTGCCGGTGAAGGCATGACCATTGTGTTTATCAGCTCAGAAATTGATGAGATGCTGCGTACGGTCAACCGTCTGTGCGTACTCCGCGACGGCCAGAAGGTCGGCGAGCTGGTCAACAATGATTTGACGCAGGAGCAGGTTATGGCTGCGATTGCAGGAGGTGAAAGCAATGGCAAATAAGGAAAACTATGCAGTGCGCCGGCTGCTGTCGCTGCGTAAAAGCCAGCTGCTGCTGCCGATTACTGCCCTTATACTGATGCTTGTGGTGAATGTCATCATTACCCCGACATTCTTTAAGATTTCAATACAGAACGGTGTACTATACGGGTACATCATCGATATTATCAACCGCTCAAGCGAGCTGGTGGTCCTTGCCGTAGGCATGACGCTTGTAGTCGCCGCTTCGCGCGGTACTGATATTTCCGTAGGCGCGGTTGCCGCGGTGGCAGGTGCCGTGGTGGTACGGCTGCTCGGCTCAAGCTATGATTCGTATGCAGTGCCTATGGCACTTGCGATCATTGCCTGTCTGCTTATCAGCCTGCTGTGCGGTGCTTTCAACGGGTTCCTTGTGGCAAACTTGAACATCCAGCCGATGGTCGCTACGCTGATTCTGTTTACCGCAGGACGCGGTATTGCGCAGCTTATCAGCGCGCGAGAGATTAACGGCAAAATGGTATCCGGCCAGATTCTGTATGTGCGTATGGAATCATTCAAGTGGATCGGAAACTTCTTCCCCCATGTTGTGGTGCCGACTCCGGTATTCATTGCGGTGGTATTTGTGGTACTCACGGTGCTCGTGCTTAAAAAGACGGCACTCGGCATGTACATCCAGACGGTAGGAATCAACCCCAAGGCCGGCCGGCTTGTGGGACTTAACTCTACGCTGATTATATTTGTCACCTATGTGTTCTGCGGATTCAGCGCGGGCGTAGCGGGACTGATGGCCTCAAGCCGTATCTATTCCAGCGATGCCAACAATATCGGCCTGAACATGGAGCTTGATGCCATTCTGGCGGTCGCACTCGGCGGCAACAGCCTGGGCGGCGGCAAGTTCAATGTCGCTGGTTCGGTTATCGGTGCCATCACCATACAGGCCCTGACTACAAGCCTGTATGCCGTGGGCGTGTCCGGTGACCAGCTGCCGTTCTTTAAGGCGATCGTTGTGCTGCTTATTGTCACCCTGCAGTCAGAGGAATTCAAAAACTGGATGGCTGCCTATAAGCTTCGCCGTGCCATGGCAAGGGAGATTGCGCAATGAAAAACAAGATACTGAAAAAACTCAAGCTGGACGGCAATAACTTCCTGCTGGCGGTGACGATCGGACTGTTTGCCGTGATGTATATTCTGGGCCTGATTATTTACAGTGAGCAGGGATTCGGCAGGATGCAGACGTTCCTGAACATGCTTATCGATAATGCGGGACTTATTATAGCCGCTGCCGGTATGACGGTTATATTGATCGTCGGCGGCATTGATATTTCCATCGGCTCGGTCATAGGCCTGGTGTGCATGATGCTCGCGTACTTTATGCAGATTATGCATATGAACGCATGGCTTGCTATCTTTCTGGTTCTGCTGTTCGGTGTGGTGTTCGGCGCGATGCAGGGATTCTTTATTTCATATCTCAAGCTGCAGCCGTTCATTGTTACGCTGGCCGGTATGTTTTTGTGCCGCGGCCTGACGGCCATGATCAGTGCGAACCAGATAGCCATAACCGAAAATGAAACATTCCTCGGCATAGCGAACTATAATATCAAGGTGCTTATCGGCGCCACGGTGAATAAGCGCGGGGTCAAGATGTATCCCTTTATTCATCCCGGTGTAGTGATCGCTTTGGTTACGGCGCTCATCATCTGGTATATGTGCAAATATACTAAATTCGGCCGCAACCTGTTCGCCATCGGCGGCAATGAAAACTCCGCCATGCTTATGGGTATTAACGTGCGCCGCAATAAGTTCTTTGCATATGTGCTGAACGGATTCCTTGCCTCGCTGGCAGGTTTTGCGTTCTGTCTGAATACGACGAGCGGCTTTGTAGAGCAGGCGCGCGGATTCGAGATGGAAGCCATTTCTTCTGCCGTTATCGGCGGTACGCTGCTGACCGGAGGCGTAGGAACGGTGGTCGGTTCGTTCTTCGGCGTGCTTATCAAGGCTACGATCGAAACGTTTATCCGCTGCAACGGTACGCTTTCGTCCTGGTGGAATAAGATCGTGCTGTCAGCGCTGCTGTGCTTCTTTATTGTGCTTCAGAGCGTGTTTGCCATGATAAAGGCAAAGAAAAAGTAGTCAGAAAAACGCAGTGCCGTGATGCATCGGCTTGCGGACGTTATAGGGCCCGGCGGAACATACCGCCGGGCTTTTTTGTTTTCTGGCACATGCAGATGGCATTGCGGGATATAACGATACTGTACATAAAAAAAACGGTCTCCTGCAGCATATGCCGCAGGAGACCGTATGCACACCTGAAAGGGGCTTTTCCTTTACTGAAGCCGCCTTTGTTGGTTACTCAGTTATTTTGTGAGCGTACCTTTTACGGTAAGAACGCCCTTGGTGTATGTTGCGGTAAGTTTACCGGTGTACTTGTAGGTGGCATTTGCATCAGCCGTATCAGGGTTGAGCGTAACTTTAGACCAGTCTACGTCAGATGCTTTGGTAGCGTCTCCGCCGGCTTTCAGATACTCTGATCTGAAGATGAATTTTCCGCCTTTGTTGTCAGCAAGCGCAGAAGAGATCTTGCAGTCTTTGGTTATATCAAAGACGCCTTTTGCATCAGTAACGATTTCATATGCGGTACCGCGGTGAATGTAACGGATGGTCAGCTTTTTGCCTTCGGCTTTTACGTTGAGGGTGTCGCCGGTAGCAGTGGCACGGGGTGCTCCCGGATACAGCATCAGGCCGCGCAGACCGGTCGGAATAGCTTTTGCTTTGCCGGTTGAGTCAAAACGTACCACGTTGAATTCTGTGGTAGAATGAGCTTTTGAAGCGCCTGAAGCGACGTCGAAACCTTCTTTTACGTTCTTTCCGTCAGCTGACCAGTTGAAGTAGTTGGCTGCGGGCTCATCTTTTTCGACATTGTAGCGGTAATCAATCGTTGCTTTCTGAGCGGTAGCAGCGAAAACTGATCCTGTCAGTACCAGGGCAGTACAGACTAATTTTGTAAATTTCATACTATAGAACCTCCACCGGAAAATCCGGTTCATCTACTATAACACGGGTATTTATATTTTGTCAAATTGAATAGTGTACATAAAATAGTCTTAATTTTATACGACGGCATCAGAATATATACGCAGGGTAGTGGTATAAAAATACGCAATGTGCTATAATCTGTCGATTTAGAAATTTGTGGAGGGCCTATGCTAAAGGGACGTCACATTATCGGACCTACCGATTTATCAGTTGCGGAAATTGATGAAATTTGCGCACTGGCAGAACAGATTATTGTTGATCCAGCATCATTTCAAGACGTGTGCCGCGGGAAAATCCTTGCGGCACTTTTTTTTGAGCCGAGCACTAGAACCCGGCTTTCTTTTGAAGCGGCGATGCTTCGGCTCGGCGGCGCGGTGGAAGGCTTTGCGGATGCATCGGTGTCCTCCACTTCAAAAGGTGAAACGCTGGCCGACACTATCAGAACAGTGTCCTCCTATGTGGATATAATCGCCATGCGTAACCCCAAGGAAGGTGCGGCGGCGCTTGCCAGCCAGTATTCCTTCTGTCCGGTTATCAACGCCGGTGACGGCGGTCACCTGCACCCCACGCAGACGCTCACCGACCTGCTGACAATACGCCAGCTGCGCGGCAGCTTTGAGGATCATGTGGTGGGATTCTGCGGCGACCTGAAGTTCGGCCGCACGGTGCACAGCCTGGTCACGGCTTTGTGCCGCTATCCGCATAATAAGTTCATATTCATCAGTCCGCAGGAACTGCAGATGCCCGACTATATTATCAAGAACGTGCTGGTACCCGCCGGCGTGGAATATCAGGTGGCGGAGCGGCTTGAAGATGTTATCGGCGATGTTGATATCCTGTATATGACCAGAGTTCAGAAAGAGCGCTTCTTCAACGAGCAGGATTATATCAGGCTTAAGGACAGCTACATACTGAATAATGATAAGATGCGGCTTGCCCGGCGGGATATGATCGTACTGCATCCGCTGCCCCGTGTAAACGAAATTGCACCCGAAATCGATGCAGATCCGCGCGCGGCGTACTTCAAGCAGGTAAAATACGGTATGTACGCGCGTATGGCGCTCATCGCAAAGGTGACGGGAAGCCTGTAGCCGTCAGGCGCTGCGCGTGCGGCGAACTAAACTAATCATAGTAATTTATGGAGGAAAAAGATGCTTAATGTGGATACGATAAAAAACGGACTTGTTATTGACCATATCCGTGCCGGCTGCGGCCCGCGGATTTTCCGGTGGCTTGGATTGGATAAAGCAAAGTTCAGCTCGGCCCTCATTATGAACGTTGTTTCCAAACAGTCCGGTAAAAAGGATATCATTAAGATAGATAACATCATAAACTTTGATTATTCTGTGCTCGGCGTGATAGATCCCAACATCACGGTGAATGTGATAGAGAACGAAAAGATCGTGCATAAAATAAACATGACGCTGCCTGATAAGGTGGAGAATGTTATCCGCTGCAAGAATCCACGCTGCATAACCACAACGGAGCACTATATTCCTCAGATATTCCGTCTGGTGAACAGGGAAGAGTCCCTGTACCGCTGCCAGTACTGCGATTCGCTGTACAAGGCGGCATCAAACATTGACAGCCTGATGGAGCACGGTGTGTGATGCAGGATGTGCTGATTTATAATGTCCGGCTCGTGGATGAGCACACCGATACGGAAGGTGCGCTGCTTGTACGGGACGGCAGGATCTTCAAAACGTTTTCCGGGCCGGTAAAAAAACATGCGCAGGTGCTGCAGATTATCGACAAAGACGATGATGTACAGCTGTACGACGGCCGGGGCCTGGTACTGATGCCCGCATTCATAGATATGCATGTGCATTTCAGGTATCCGGGACAGACGGAAAAAGAAGATCTGAACACCGGCCTGCATGCCGCCGTGGCAGGCGGCTATGGTACGGTGGTCGCCATGCCTAACACCAAGCCTGTGGTGTCCGCCATTGAGCAGGTGCTGAGCATTGACCGCGAGGCCGCGGCCTACGGGCTGGCCGCGCTGTACCAGACGTGCAGCCTTACCGCCGGTTTTTCCGGAACGGATGTATCCCATCTGGAAAAGCTGGACGCGGAGCGCGTGCCGGTCATAACGGAAGACGGCAGGGACGTTCCGAGCCCGGTTACGATGCTTGAAGTGATGCGCAAGGCCGCCCGCAAGGGCATAATCGTAAGCTGCCACAGCGAGGATACGGCGCTTGCCGCCGCCGCCAGACCGTGGCGCGAAAAGGCGCTTGCCTTAATGAAAACATATCATATTCCTGCATGGGGAGCCGCCGTTGATACGGCAAGAATACCGCAGGCCATGCTCAGCAGCATCAATGAGTCGCTTGCTGAAGCGAACCGCCTGCTTGCGCTGGCTGAGGATATCGCCACGGAACGCAACCTTGCGCTTGCCGCCGCCGCGGGATGCCGGGTTCATATTGCCCATGTAAGCACCAGGCGCAGTCTTGAGGCTGTGTGCCGCGCCCGGCAGGAACGCGGAGCTGAGTTTGTGTCATGCGAAGTGACTCCGCATCATTTTGCGCTGGACGGCATGGAACCGCCGCTGCTGTACGCGCTGGTTAATCCGCCGCTGCGCAGTTCTGCCGACCGGGAATTTTTAGTGAAAGGACTGTGCTCAGGCGCGGCCGATGTAATTTCTACGGATCATGCACCCCATACCGCCGCTGACAAGGCCGCGGGGGCGCCGGGCTTTACGGGCATAGAAACCGCCTTTGCGGTGAGCAATACGGTACTCGTAAAGAGCGCCGATGATGTGCCCGGGCCTGCAGATCTGAAAGTGCTGTCCCGTTGTATGTCGGCGGCTCCTGCGCGTATACTGCGCCTGCGCAAGGGACTGCTGCAGGAAGGCTATGACGCCGACCTGGTGCTTGTTAATCCTGACGAGCGCTGGACGGTGGACAGCGCGCAGTTTGTAAGCAAAGGAAAGGCCACGCCGTTCAACGGAAAGAAAGTGCGGGGAAAAGTGCACGTGACGTTTATAGGAGGCAAAACCGTCTATATAGCGCCGTAGCGTGGCTGCGGTACGGACGGCAGTAAGCGATGCAGTCGGTTCAGTTTTCAAATATATTTGTAATGGTGTATCTGGCGGGCACGGCGCTGCACCTGTGCCTGAACTGGTGGCTTGAGTATATTTCATGGCGTAACAGGCAGCTGCACGGTACCGAGATTCCGCAGGAGCTTGCCGGGTTTGTGGACGAACAGCTGCTGATAAAGACCTGCGGGTACAAAAATGCACGGTATGCCGTCTGGAAGCCGCAGTTCGTGCTCGGCGTTATCCTTGATGCCGGCCTGCTGCTGAGCGGCGTATATCCGCGGCTGTTCCTTTTTATCACCGGTCTGTGCCCGTCGCTGTACGTTGCCATGCTGCTCTTTTTTGCGGTGGAATCGCTGCCCGGCGCGCTGCTTTCGCTGCCGTTCGATCTGTACGAAGAATTCGGCATAGAAAAACGGTTCGGGTTCAGCACGATGACGCTGAAACTGTGGATTATAGATGAGCTGAAGGGCCTTGTGGTCAGCGCCGTGCTCGGAATCCCGCTCGGAGCGCTGATGATCTGGCTGATTCTGCACGCCTCCGGCTGGTGGTGGCTGCTCATCGGTACGGTGTTCATGGCGTTCAGTCTGATCATGTCGGTGGTGTACCCGCTGTGGATTGCGCCGCTGTTCAATAAGTTTTCCGCGCTGGAAGAAGGCGAGCTCAAGGAACGGCTTTCGCTGCTGCTGGATAAAGCAGGATTTGCCGCCAAGGGCGTGTATGTTATGGATGCTTCCAAGCGCAGCAGACATTCCAATGCGTATTTTACCGGGTTCGGAAAAAGCAAGCGGATCGTGCTGTATGATACGCTGGTGTCGCAGCTTACGCCGTCCGAGATTGAGGCCGTACTTGCCCACGAGCTCGGGCATTATAAGCACCACCATATTATAAAGCGTATGTGCGTTATGATACCGCTCGTGTTCGCCTCGCTTTTTATTGCATGGTGTATTGTAAAGCTGCCTTTGCTGTATACGGGGTTCGGTTTTGTGCCTGCGGTGCAGAACGGCAGCGTTATTCCGTACTGGCAGGCCATGGGCCTGTTCCTGGAAAGTTCTGTGTTCAGCGGCTACAGCGTGCTGACCGGCGTTGTGGGCAATTATTTTTCGCGCAGGGATGAGTTCCAGGCCGATGCCTATGCTGTAAGGCTGTGCGGCGGAGCGGAACCGCTGGTTACCGGGCTGATAAAACTGAATACGGAGAACCTTTCTGAAATTACACCGCCTGCGGTCTACTGTCTGTTCCACTACAACCATCCGCCGCTTTTGGAGCGTATCCGCGCGGCGCGTGCGGCCGCGGATACAACATCTCATGCACGGTAGTGAATGTGTCTCATGTACGGTAGTGAATGTGTCTCATGCACGGTAGTGCATGTGTCTTGTGCATGGTATATGCATGCGTCTCTTGCATGGTATAAGCACGCGCCTCTTGCATGGCATATGCATGTGTCTTGTGCATGGTATAAGCACGCGCCTCTTGCATGGCATATGCATGTGTCTTGTGCATGACA
>CACZQF010000190.1 GCA_902783245.1 uncultured Spirochaetaceae bacterium
ATGCAGTCTGCAGGTGCTTTTGCCTGAACGAGGTTCCATAAGACGTGCTGTTGACGTATACTGTTGCCTATGGATAAAGAAACTGATGAGCGGCTGACGGCCGTAGAAACTAAACTGGCATATGTAGAAGATTTTTTGAATCAGCTGCAGGAAGTGAGCGTACAGAACGCAAAGGTGCTGGAAGCGCTCCGGACTGAAAACCGGATGCTGAGCGAAAAGCTCCGGGATCTGTCGGATTCTCTGGAAGAAATTCCGAACCGGCGGCCGCCGCATTACTAGGCAGCGGAAGGTTGCGGTATGCGTGTCATCTTTGTAAGCATGCCACATGAGAAGCATGTATTGTCCCGGCCAAGGTCGGGGCGGCAGACTGTTTATAAAACGCCATAAAAACGTAAGGCCGGATCAAGTCTTACGACCCGATCCGGCCTGAGCTGCCGCTTCAGATTGTTATGCGGCGGTGATGGCTATTCTCTGGGGAGCAGCCAGCTCTTTGCGCGGCATGTCGATGGTCAGAACGCCGTTCTTAAAGCTGGCGCTGAGTTTTGTTCCGTCCACATCATCAGGCAGTGAGAAGCGGCGGCTGAATTCGCTGTAGCGGCGCTCGCGCAGCAGCCATTTCTGCTCGTTCTTTTCTCCGCCTTTTTCTTCTTTGGTTGCCTCATGGACAGAAGAGATGGTCAGAACATTGTGATCAAGCTCAATGTTGATGTCTTTTTCGGTTCTTCCGGGAAGATCCATCTGGAGCGTATAAGCTCCCTTGCCTTCTTTTACGTCAACTCTCGGAGCGTTGTATGCAGCCGGTTTGAAGGTGAATGACGGCATGTTGCAGTCACCCATCACATCGTCAAAAAAGTTGTTCAAAAGTGCCAATTCGTTCATAGTGTATCTCCTTTTGCCGGAACTCCGGCTTTTTATAAAGTACTTTGTTTGATGCACCGGCCTGCCGGTACATCCCTGCTTTGGTTAAAGCCTGTCAGGTTTTAACCTGCACTTACTATATAGCAGGGAGCGTGCCAACTTTTTTAGAAAAATAAAAAAAATATGCAGAAAACGGCGGAAGATACAAAAAAACTGCTTTTACAGGCCGGTTCAGTCCGTAAAAGCCTTGTTTTATACGTTCAGGAGAAGGTTTTCAGGGAAATACGGCATTGTATATACAAATAAAAACGGCAGCCGGAGCTATGCTCCCGGCTGCCGTATAATAAAACAGCGGTCAGAATGACGCCTTGTTTCAAAATGGAACAGGTATCTGTGTCATTTTGAATCACTTACATGCGCTGCCCGGCGCGTCTGTGGGCACAAGCTGCACATGCTGTACGATACTGTACATTACTTCAGCGATCCCTGCTTTCTCATGTAACTGAATACGGAGTTGTCGCCGATAAAGTGCGCGCTTCCGGCAAATACGAAGGTGGTGCCGCCTTCCGCAAGATAGTCTGCAATGGTTTTAGCCCATTTTTCATTCCGTACATCGAGCATAGTCTTATAGTAGTCTTTGTAAAAATCGGCGTACTTAATGTCATCCTCGTAGCTTTCCTGCATGATCGTTGTGAATGTATCTACGTCACCGTCAACGTAGGATTTAGTAAGGTCGACAATGTACCTGTTGATTTTATCAGTATCGAGAATGGTGTCAATCGTATTCTGCAGTCTGATGAGCTGCTGATCGTAGGTACCATATACGAGCAGCTCCTTCTGATCATCCAGCGTGTCAAGCGCCTCAAGCGTGTGTCCCTGCTGATATGACAGCATCATAAAATACAGGTCGATCGCTTTGTCCGCGGTAAAGCCTGTGCCTGAGTACAGACCGAGCGCGAGCAGTTGTGAGAGCACCCACGGCTCAAACTCCGAAATCTGTACGGTTTCTTCTTCCGGCAGAATGCTGCGCAGGAACTCAGCCTGCGTTTCGGTGAGGCCGTCGAACAGGTTACGTCCGGCCGCTTTTTCACGGCTGGCCATAACCATTTCCTGTCCTTCCATCTGCAGGTTTCTGATGTCGTCCACGGTGAGCTCCGCTACAAAACGGTTGCTGGAATTCCATGCATCCATAACGCCGTCAGCAATCGGATACAGGCTGTCATTGCCTACATGCATGGTACCCTGAATGTACACTACGGACGGATTGCCGGTTTTATCGGTGCCGTCGATACGCCAGAAAAAGCGCTCCGCCTGCTTGGTGAGCGTTGCCGTATGTTTTGCGGATTTTGCCGCCCCGGTGGTGGCGCAGGAAAAAAACAGGGATGAGCCTGCGATCAGCAGCAGCGCTGCCGCCGCAGAGGTAAGCCTGGAAAAAGCTTTCATAGTTATAAACTCCAAAAAAAATATTTTAGCGGTCGTAGTACGGTTCCGTACGTACGGCCGGTATTAACGTAGTGCAATGCCCCGCATGTCGGCCAGGCACGTAAAGCCCTTACGCTGCATGAATGCGGTCAGACCTTCTATAATCTCTGTCATGGCGAACGGATTTGAGAACGTACCGGTTCCTACCTGAACGGCCGCCGCACCAGACATAATAAATTCAACCGCATCCTGCCAGACAGCTATGCCGCCCGCGCCCACAATCGGAATACGATCTGCCTCGGGCAGCTCGTTCATGGCGGTTGCAAGCTCGTACACATGGCGCAGCGCCAGCGGGCGGATCGCAGGTCCGCCCACGCCGGCCTTTATGTTGTCAAAGACCGGCAGTCCGCGCTCTATGTCTATCGCTACGCCCGAAAACGAATTGCAGATGCTGATTGCATCGGCACCGGCCAGACGGCAGGTCATGGCCACGGCGATAAGATCAGGAGCCTGCGGCGTAAGTTTTACGATCAGCGGCTTTTTAGTAGCAGCGCGCACTGCGCGCACCGCCTGTTCGGCGCTCCTGCAGTCCATACCCCATGCCGCGCCGCCTGCACTTACGTTGGGGCAGGAAATATTCAGCTCAATCAGCGGTACATCGGTGGCATCGAGCAGTCTGGCTCCTTCCTCATACGTCTGGAGTGTGGAGCCCGACAGGTTGGCAATGGTTACCGGCTTAAGTTTAAGCATTTCCGGCAGCTCGTGCGCTATAAAGTGGGGAATGCCCGGATTCTGCAGGCCTATGGAATTCATAAGCCCCGACGGCGTTTCAAGCAGCCTGATGCCCGGGTTACCCTCCCGTTTTTCAAGGGTGAGCCCTTTGCTCGCAATGCCGCCGAGCTTGTTCACGTCAAAGACGGAGCCGTATTCTGTACCGAACCCGAATGTTCCTGAGCTTGCGATAACCGGATTGCGCAGCTTTACGCCGCCGATAGTGACCGACAGGTCAGGCTTTTTTGGCAGCGGCAGCCGTGCGGCAGCGGCTTTGACCGCAGGATGTACCTGCGGAGCTTCAAACTGCAGGACGGATGCGTTGAACACGGGGCCTTCTTTGCAGCACCGCTTGTTGCCTTCCGTAGTATGGATGGTACACCCGAGGCAGACACCCATACCGCACGCCATGCGGGCTTCCATGCTTATCCAGCACGGTATCCCTGCCTGCTCGGCGATGCGCTGTACGTAGGCAAGCATCGGTCCCGGGCCGCATGCATACAGCGCACGGTAACCTTCCCGCCGTATCGTGTCCGCATCGAGCACCACGGGCAGCATACCCTTGGTGCCGCAGGAGCCGTCCTCGGTGGCAATATACAATGACTCCGGGTGAATATAGTTGAGTCCGTAGCTTCCGGACTTAAATGCGGCATAAAAATCATACGAACATTCCGTAAGCGTTTCAGCAAATCCGGCCACCGGGGCCACGCCAACGCCGCCGCCGATGATACATGTTTTGCCGCCGTCTGCGGGGCGGGGGAACGTATTGCCGAGCGGACCGAGCAGCTGCACCTTGTCATCAGCCTCAAGGTTGCACAGCTCGGTGGTTCCTCTGCCTTTTATCAGAATCAGAAAATGCAGCTCAATGCCGTGGCTCGTCTTTTTAGCGTGGAACACGCTTACCGGACGGCCGAGCAGCACGCCGCTTTTCACCGCGTGCAGCATATAGAACTGCCCCGCCTGCGGCATGATCCCCTTTTTGCCGCGGATCTCAAGCACCAGACGGTATACGCTTCCTTCCGGCACGGCTCCGCTTTCCGCACCGCACATCGTCACTTTGCCGAGCGCATACACCGGATAGGGTACGCCGGAACAATCGCATACAGTTTCCATAGTTACAGACCGAGCTCCTTTTTTGCTGCCAGTAAATCAGCCTTTGCCGCCTGCGCCGCACGGGCAGCGGCATCCGCAATATCATCAAGCGTAAGCGTGCCGTCCTGCCGCTGCTTTTCCAGCGCAGGATCCTTCTTCCACGCGCACAGAATGCCGCGGGATGAATTGACCGTACCGCCGGCTTTGTCCAGCAGCGTGGCGGCGATACGTGCGGCACCGCCCTGCGCGCCGTATCCTGGAATCAGGAAGAACAGCCGCGGGTATGCGTCGCGCAGCAGCCGCGCATCGCTTTCTTCCGTACAGCCTACCACCGCACCTATGGGCGGGCAGGTTTCGCCGTCATACAGGCCGTCATAGACGGTACACAGCCGCTCAAGCTCGGCACCTACGCGGTCAAGCACGCGGCCGCCTGAGCGCAGCTCCTGCTGCTCTATGTCGGTCATGCCGGGGTTGGATGTTCTGAGCAGCACGAACAGGCCTTTTGCGCCGTTCTGCGGCGCGCAGTATCCGGCGAACGGCTGGATAGTATCGAATCCCATGTACGGGTTTATAGTAAGAATGTCGCTCTCAAAATCTCCGGTAAAGTGGGCGCGGGCATACGCTTCCGCGGTGGCGGCAATATCACCGCGCTTTATATCGGAAATAACCGTAAAGCCGTGCTGCTTTACTGCGCGCAGCGTGTCGCGGTAGGCGGCCATGCCCTCCATGCCCATCGCTTCGTAATAGGCTATCTGCACCTTAAAGCAGCAGGCGCTTTTCTGTGCGGCAACGCGCTCGATTATCGCAGTGTTATACGCAAGCACCGCGGCGGCGCCGGTACCGCCGCCAAGCACTGACGGCGGAAGATAGGCAGGATCTGTGTCCAGTCCGATGCACAGCGGCCCGTTCGCGCGGGCGGCTTCCTGAAGAACTTGCATTACGTGTTTCATATCATGCATAATAGCATAAATCACCTGTAAAAAAACAGTGTGAAGAAGTATTTTTATTCCGATAATAACTATGATGAATACGAATTTTTTCTTTAAGCGGTATATCTGTATCCCGTCATTGATGCTTCTGTTTTCTCTTCTGCGGGTTTCGGCTGCCGGTTCTGCAGCGGTTGAATCTAGTTCCGTACATGATCTGCGTGCTGCCGTGGTGGCCCAGTCAAAAAAATATGTAGGTACCCCGTATAAATACGGCGGCATAGGCCCTGATGCCTTTGACTGCTCGGGCTTTATCTACACTGTGGCCCGCGAGGCGGCCGGCTGCCAGCTGCCGCGTACGTCAAAGGCGCTGTATTCCTATGTAAAAGTCATTCCGGAGTCAGGCTTGGAAAAAGGTGACATAGTGTTTTTCCGTACCACCGGAACAGGCGGTATTTCGCATGCGGGAATCTATATCGGCAACAAGCAGTTCATTCATGCCGTGAGCGACGGCCCGAATACGGGCGTCATCATATCATCGCTGAATGAAAACTACTGGCGCTCAAAATACGCCGGCTCAGGCAAGTTCCTGCCGCAGGAAGGTGCGGCGGATGATGATGAGCAGGTGGAAGAAATCCCGGTAACAGCCGCCGGTACTGCCCGCAAAACGGAGCAGGGTGAGAACCGGGCTGCAGCGCGCCGGCTCAGCGCCCGCACGACATCAGGCTCCGGAGGCAGCTTTGCCAGCAGCCTGGTACTTGATATGACCGCGGGCGTAGACTGGAGTTTCTTTACCGCAAACAAAGTCATGCTCAATTTCAGAGGCGTGCCGCTTACGGCAAACCTGCGCTCGGTACAGTGGCCGCTGCAGCCCGGAATCGGAATAACCGCCCGGTTCAACACGGGCGTGGGTGCGTTCCAGCTGCCCATAGTGATCAGCGCGACGGTGAACGATTATTTCCGCGTCTATGCCGGCCCCGTAATTACGCTCGGTCATCCTGAGCTGCCCGGTAAAGACGATGACATAAAAGGTTCCTTTTTCCCCGGTATTATCGGTGTGTCATGGCAGACTCCGTCATTCACCAAGGGCGACATAAAGGTAACGCTCGTACAGGACATTTCATATACTGTATTCAACGAAACTGACGGCAGCGCGCTGTCGCCGAAGAACAGCTTTGCCGCCGGTCTGCTGTTTTCTACAGGAGTGCGTGTAACCTTACCGTTCTCAAGTTTTCTTCAATAATGTATGAAAACTTTGCATAAGCTGATTATTGCGCATGACGGCGCATGCTTCGCGCTTGCTGCCGTCCTTGCGATGCTGCTTACGGGCTGTACCGTTGATCTTGATGTTGCCGTCACGCAGAAGGGCGGCGCCGCGCTGACCGCAGGCTCCGTCATGGGCAAAGCCATAGAAAAGACTATCCGCTCGGTGTCCGGCACGTCGGACACCGCCTCTTTGTTCAATATACCCGAGCTTGAGGAACAGTTCAGTCAGGCAGGATTTACCGGCGTTTCCGCACAGGAGCGCACGAGTGCCGGCCTGCGCCTTACCATGGGAATTACCGACATAGCAGAAGGCATTGCCTCAGTGCCCGGCGTCATAACGGCCGCGGCAAAGTCCGGTAAGAAAAGCGTTACCATCACACTTACAGAACAGATTATGCGCAGTACCGCGGCGATGCTTCCGCAGCACGAGCAGGACTATCTGGAGCTGCTCATGGCGCCGGTGCTCACCGGTGATCCTATGGAAGCTGATGAATATCTGGAGCTTATAGCGTCCGTATACGGACAGAATGTGGCCGACGAGCTTGCCGGCAGCACGCTTTCAATCACCATCAGAGAGCCGGCGCCCGGCGGCAGAAAAACGGTCGTGTCGGTGCCGCTGGTACAGCTGCTGACCCTGCATGATCAGGCCGCGGTCACCGCCGAGCTGATGTATTAGTAAAAAAAGCGGGCTGTCCTATAAAGGGACAGCCCGTCTGATACCGCTCATGCCGTTGCGGCCGGCGGTGCGTTGGCGGTACGCCGGCGTACCGCTTATTATTTTTCGGACAGATATCCGCCGAATACCCAGCCTTCGGGCTGACCTTCAACATCCGGAGCGATGACATAGACCCAGGATGCGGTGATGCCCTCTATGGTTTCCGTCTGGCTTGTCTGCATGCTTGCAATGACCGCTGTACCGTTCTCAAGCTGCGCCACTTTTTCGCCTGCCGTGCCCGGTGTGGAACGCAGGTTCACTTTGGCACCGTCCGCTGTGTAAATACTGGCGCCGAACTCACTTATCTGCTCAATGTCCATTTCGCTGTAATCGCTGAGTCCGAGCAGATTGTTTACTTCTGTCTTAACGTACATAGAGACGGCTTCCGTGTCTGCGGCCTTGGAGGCGCTGTCAAGAAAGTCCTTCTGCAGTCCTTCGTCCTTCATGCTGCGGGCTTTTTCCAGCAGCTGTACGGCTTTAATGTCGCCCGCTGCATTTGAAAGCTTTGAGGTAAGCACGTTACGCGTGCGGCGTACGCCGTCATCGGTGTCAAAGAAGGTGATTTCAGTGAATATTCTGTCAGGGTCTTCTTCAAGCGCAACGATGGTGCCGGTGTGCAGCCATGCGTTTCTGAACGTGGCGGGATGCGCCTTTGTGAACAGTACGGCATCGTCTGCAACGACGGCCGCGCGGTTTGCGCCCGCAATGGCCGCGCTGTCGCGTATCTGGATAAAGTAGTCCTTGCCGTTATATCTGACAGCATAGAATTTTACGTCTTCCCATGTTTTGTCCCTGGTATAAAGATTCTTGGAGACGATATCGGCATCGCGCTTGTCGAGCACGGTGCCTGCCGTAATGTCGGCTGCCCATTTGACCGTCGTGGCGTCCTTTGGTTCATAAAGCGAGGCGCTGGAGCGGAGAACGACCACGTTTCCTGCGGCACTGGCGGCTGCTATGGCGAATGCGATGGCAGCGATATATGCAATAAGCTTTTTCATATCCTTTCCCCTCGTTTAATTATTGTTGCGGTAGTCTTCTGCAAGTGCTTCCATGGCTTCTATGACGCCTTCGCGCACAAAAGGCTTTACGTCTTTGGCGCGGAGCAGCGCCTGCGCCACCTGCGCCGGCATTACGTCATCTGCATAGTCTGTGGAAACTGCATCCTGCTTGATGTAGCCTTCTTTTCCGTAGGGTGTGTTCCAGTCGTAGTAGTAGATCTTTTCGAACGGGATGCCGTCAATCTCCTCGGAGCGGAGCCGTGCCACAAAGGTGCCCGCCGTGACTTTGGTTGTCTTTGCGTTCACAAGATCGGTGCTTGAATAGATGTAGCTGTCGGTAGTAACGACGGCGCGGGACATGTCAGAAAAATGTGTGATAAAAATGGGGCGTGTCCAGTAGTCCTTGTCCGTGTAGTCGTCATACACGTGCACAAAATCCATAGCCTCTTCTTTGCCGTTGCTCTGGCGGCGGACTGCGTTCTTTTCTTCAAGGCCGCCGTTACCTTCGGGATTTTCATACGCGTAGATATATTCACCCGCAAATATTTCATCTGCCCAGACCATTTTGCCGTCTTTGTCTTCGATATAGAGCGGAGTGTTATTTCCGTCTTTGTCGCTGTAGAGTGCGATCTGCCGCGTCTTGGTGCGGCGGACAGGCTGTTCGGCGGATCCTGCAGCAGCCGCGGTGCTCTGTGCGGCTGTGTCTTTTTCCTTACAGCCGGTAAACACACATAAAGCAAGCAGTGCTGCGGAAAGCGCCGCGCAGCGCGCGGCTGAATCAGTCAATTTCATAATGACCTCCATAATATCGGGTGAGTATAGCAGATTGAGTATATAGTGAAAAGTTCCCCGGCGGGAGCGGCTGCCGTGCACAAAAAATGATTTCCATGGGCGAGGTGAGACAGCCGTTCTGAGCGCGGGAAACAATCCG
>CACZQF010000191.1 GCA_902783245.1 uncultured Spirochaetaceae bacterium
CTTTTAAGGCGTGGGTCTGCAGTTCGAATCTGCAATAGCTCACAGAAGCCGGTTGCCATTAATGGTGACCGGCTTTTTTATTTTTTTATAGAAAATAACTTTATATCAATAACACTGGCTATCAGCAAATCAAAATCCATTGTATAGGCTGATAAGGTCGAAGATACTGCCCGTACAGCGAAGTCATGCGGCCATATTGTTTTATTACATGTGTGTCTATGTTGTACCTGCATGTATGAACATGTTAGTATGTTCATTCTAGCTTAAATGAGATATTCATTCTAGTTAGAGTGTGTTATTCATTCTAGCTAGAATATACTACCCATTCTAATTAGAATGATACTTTTTGTACGGTGTATCTTGCTTTATGAAAAAGACGTATTATACTGTAACGGATAGATGCAGATAATTCCCTAAAAAATGTACAGATTAATGCGTAGCATGCGGCATACCGAGCGGTAAAATCTGTCTCTTGTGTCTGCTGCCGGATATCCATATACTTATGCTTGTAGCGGCGGCCTTTTCTGTGCCGTAATATGCGTGCCGCAATCTTAGGGATTTTGGTGTATCGTATGGCATCTTTTTTGCTTCCTGTTATTTATATTGCTTTTATCAGTCTGGGGCTGCCGGATTCGCTGCTGGGCGCCGCATGGCCGGTCATGGGACGTGATCTGGGGGCTCCGTTGGAGGCTGCCGGTGCGGTAAGCATGATCATTGCATGCGGTACGATCGTGTCGAGCCTGATGAGCGACCGGCTGACCCGCCGGTTCGGCGCGGGATTTGTGACGGCTGTTTCCGTTGCCATGACTGCTGCGGCGCTTGCAGGTTTTTCCTTTGCATCCGGTTTTACTATGCTCTGCGTGTATGCGCTGCCGTACGGACTGGGGGCGGGGGCGGTTGATGCTGCCCTGAACAATTATGTGGCCCTGCATTATAAGGCGCGTCATATGAGCTGGCTCCACTGTTTCTGGGGTGTCGGTGCTTCCTCAGGCCCGTACATTATGGGCTTTTTTCTGACCGGACCTTCGTCCTGGCACGGCGGGTACCGTGCAGTCTCTGTCATTCAGCTTGTGCTCACCGTAATGCTGTTCGTCTCGCTTCCGATGTGGAGCAGGCGGCATCACGTCGAAAATTCCGGAGATACCGGTGCCTCCGGCGGAAAAGATGCTTTGCCTGCGCAGGTTCCGCTGCGCAGAATCAAAGGACTCGGATTCATTCTGGCCGCATTTTTCGGTTACTGTGCCATGGAAAGTACTACGGGACTGTGGGCAAGCAGCTATCTGGTGAATTTCCGCGGCATTGCTCCTGAGACGGCGGCACGATTTGCTTCTTTCTTTTATCTAGGTATAACCGGGGGACGGTTTGTGAACGGATTCATTGCAGAAAAGTTCGGCGACCGTCTGCTGATCAGAGCGGGCGTTTGTACTGCTGCGACCGGAATCTGTATGATCGCGCTTCCGTCAAGCTCTGCCGTTCCTGCGCTTGCAGGCCTTATAATCACCGGAGTCGGCTGTGCCCCGATCTATCCTTCTGTTATCCATGCAACGCCGGCCAATTTCGGGCGTGAAAATTCCCAGGCGGTGGTGGGAATACAGATGGCAAGCGCATATCTGGGAACTACGCTCATGCCGCCGGTGTTCGGCATGATTGCCGCGCATATCAGCATCGCGCTGTATCCGTTCTACCTGCTGGCACTTGCACTCGTGATTCTGCTGGGTACAGAGCTGCTTAACCGTATGGTCGATACGCGGCTGCAGTCAGCCGGTTAACATACGCAGTACAGGCTGGCGGCAGAAAATACGGCTGCTGTTTCTTCGCTGCAGTACCTGCGCAGCTGAGCCGGTTCCGGCAGACGGCCGCGTACGGTCTCAAATATGGCCGCACGGCGGGCAATGTTGTCGATGATGCCGCCGCTGAACGTATACTGCTGCGCCAGTGCGGCTGCGGTCGGTTCGTCAAGCCACGGCAGCTTGCTGCGCCAGATGGCTGCCGCCGTGTTCCGGTCCGGAAGCTCGAACTGAAGCTTGAACAAAAAGCGGCGGAAAAAAGCGGGGTCAAGATTTTCCGGCAGGTTTGTGGTGGCAATCATGATTCCGTTAATGCACTCAAGTTCTTCCAGCAGAATATTCTGCATGGCATTCTCTGTCCTGCTCGTGCCGTGCTCTGCGGAAACCACGTTGCGCCGCTGGAACACGGCGTCAGCTTCGTTAAAAAGCAGAATTGGAAGCGGAAGCCCTGCGTCCCTGGCTTTTTCGCAGCAGCTCCGGTATGAGCTGAACACGGCACGCACGGCTTTTTCGCTGTCGCCGAACCATGCTGATTTGACGGCCGCGATATCCACCTGATATATGCCCCTGCCGGCTGCTCTGGCAAGCTGGTAGGCGGCCTCCGTTTTTCCGGTGCCGCTTTCTCCGCAGAACAATATAGTAAGTCCTGTACCGAGCTTTTTTTCCGAAAGTCTTTTTCTGATAGCCGCAAGGTTCTGTTCATCCAGATATTCTCCGAGCTCGTCAATCTTAGCGGTAAAATCGGCGGCGAACAGCAGCTGTTTTTCTGTAATGCGTTCCGGACTGATATAGTGCTCGTCATCAATACGCTGCTCCGGCTGTTTTGCCGCTGCCGGCCGGTCTGCAAGCAGCATGTTCACAAACCTGCTGCTTATCGTAAGGCTCATGCCGCGCTGCCGGCGTATGCTCCCCGGCTGACCTGACGTACATGCTTCATCTTGTTCCAGATAGCCGAGTGATTTGAGCGCGGCGATATCGTGTGCACGTAACAGAATCTGCATGACCGGCACGTCAAAGAACCGCGCGATGTTCCTGTATTCGCAGGTTGCTTCGTTTTCTTCAAAGTAATAACCGGTCACGGCGCAGAGCAATATGGCCTGTGATTCTGTGATACTGAATCTGCCGGTCAGATTGGCAAGCGCCGCCGTAAGTTCCGGTGTTTTTACCGGCAGAAGCCTGCTTTTTTCATATGCATTCTGGACGGTTTCTATATCTTTGAGTACATTAAAAGCCGATGGTTTCATATAATCTCCCTGCAATGCGGTCTGTCTGCCTTCCAGTATACAGTATTGGTTTCTCACTTTCTGAGAAAAGTGCTGCAGCCGATCCGCTGTCCGGGTAGTGTGTAAGTGTAACCGTGTAACTTGCAAAATTAGCGCCGGGATTATAAAATATTGGCATGGATACCCCCAAACCTAAAACAAAACGTCAGATTCAGGCTGAAACAATGCGCCTGCGCCTACAGGGCATCGTTGAACGGCTTGCCCGCAAGATGCCGCTTGATGATATAAAAATACAGGACATTGCATCGGAAGCGGAAGTATCCGTCGGTAATTTCTATCAGTATTTTTCCAGCAAGGAAGAGGCTTTGATCTATTCCTACCGGTATATCGACTTAGAGTGGGAAAAGCTGGAGTTTGAAAAAATCGCCGACTGCGAGACGCGCGTCTTTACGATCATAAAGGCTCACCTTACGTCTATGGCCGATGCGACGCTGTGTTTTCTGGCCCAGCTGTATATTTCGCAGCTGAAAATATATGATGAATATTTTTTTACGCCTGACCGGTACTTGCACCGCGTTCTGCGGCAGGGGATAGAGGAATGTCAGCGGCAGGGGATTTTTACAAGCTCATATACCGCTGCGGAGCTGACGGAAAAGTTTCTGAATTTTTCCCGCGGGCTTGTCTATAATTATTGTATCCGTCACAAGGAAGATCAGGCTGCCTGGCTGGAAAAGGCCCTGAAAGAATCTCGCGAATATATTCTGTTCTTTAAAACTTCCGCACGATAATCTCCCGTGCGTGCCGCGGTACGGCTGCGGCAGTTTGTACTCGGTTATCCCGGCCGGCAGCCTGCTGTCCGGGAAAAATTCTTATAGAAATGTATATTTTCTTTGACAAACTCCTTGCTTCGGTGTAATATGTTTACTGAAATAATTCACTGAATATATTCACTAAATATGTTAAGCAAGAATATGTGTGTTGTTTCTTGCAGAGCCGCGTAAGCGCGGCAAGGAGTATGTCTATGAAACGGTTGTGTACTGTACGGCTGCAGGGTGCCGCCGTGCTGCTTGGCGCCGCACTTTTGTTCGGAGGCTGCGCAAAAAGCGGTATGAAGGCCGGTACCTATCAGGCTGCCGCAAAAGGCAATAATGGTGATGTTACGGTTGCTGTTACCGTTGATAGTTCTAAGATTGTAGATGTTGCGGTTGTAAAGCACGCTGAGACACCCGGTATTTCCGATAAGGCGATCAGCGATCTGCCTAAAACGATTGTAAAACACCAGTCGGTGAATGTTGATACGGTTTCCGGCGCCACCAACTCAAGCCGGGCTATTATTGCAGCTGTTACCAATGCGCTCAAAAAAGCTGGTGCGCCTGATGGTGCGTTTACCGCAAAAGTGACGGCGGAGCAGACCGCTGACGTTGAGCAGACTGCCGATGTGATCATTGTGGGCGGCGGCGGCGCCGGCCTTGCTGCTGCGGTTACGGCTACGGATAACGGTGCGAGCGTTATTGTGCTTGAGAAAACCGGTGCGCTCGGCGGCAATACGCTTGTATGCGGCGGCATTTATAATGCGCCTGATCCGGAGCTGCAGGGACCTGCCGGAATTGATGATTCTGTTGACCTGTTCATTAAGCAGACATGGGAAGCGGGGGATAAGCTTGCGAATAAAGATCTGGTCACGATTCTGTGCAGTAACGCGCTTGACGGCTACAACTGGCTCAAGAGCATCGGTGTTGCGTTTAAGAATCAGATAACTATGGGCGCAGGCTCTCTGTACCAGCGCACCCATACGGCGGTAAAGCCGTTGGGCTCCGGTTTTATTGATGCCTATAAGGACAATCTGTCAAAAAAGCAGAATGCGGTCATTATGCTTAACACCAAGGCGCTTGAGCTGATCACGGAGAACGGCAAGGTTGCCGGCGTCATAGCACAGGGCGAAACCGGCAATAAGGTTACGCTTCATGCAAAGCGTGCGGTAATTCTGGCTACGGGCGGTTTTGCCGGCAATGTTGAGCTGCGTCAGAAATATAATACGTCCGGCAAATGGTCGGATCTTGGTCCCAACGTAAAGACTACCAATACGGCGGGCGTTACCGGCGACGGTATCTTTATGGCTGAGAAAGTGAATGCAAATCTTATTGATATGGATCAGATCCAGCTGCTGCATATGGGTAACCCGAAGTCCGGCGCTATCTCCGGAATCTGCGAGCCGCTCGGAACTGACGGTACGATCTTTGTTAATCAGGAAGGCAAACGGTTCGTGCGGGAGGACGGACGCCGTGATGACATGTGCGCCGCCATCCTGAAGCAGACCGGCAGCAAGATGTATGTTATTGAAAGCGGTGAGGCGATTCCTGATTATAAGACCGCAAAGACGCTTGACGGTTCTCCGCTTACCAAATGGATTGAATCTGGCGACGTGTTCGTTGGCGAAACGATCGAGGATCTGGCAAAACAGATCAATGTGCCTGCCGATGCGCTTAAACAGACGATTGAAACGTATAACCGTTCCGTTGATGAGAAGAAAGATCTGGACGGCCTTGGCCGTCAGCTGTTAAAGACCAAATATACAAAGGGACCGTGGTATGCGAATCCCCGCGTTCCTTCAGCGCACCACACTATGGGCGGCGTGCAGATTGACGGCGCCTGCCACGTGCTTGATAAAAACGGCAGCGTGATTCCCGGTCTGTTTGCAGCCGGTGAGGTTACGGGCGGTATCCACGGTACGAACCGTGTGGGCGGCAATGCCGTTGTCGATACGGTCGTATTCGGCCGCATCGCCGGAAAATCAGCCGCGGAAAGCACGCTGTAACGTAAAACGGTATCATGGACGGCGGCTGCCCGCTGATGCGCCGCCTCCTGCCACCACGCAGACTTCAGCCCCGACCTTGGTCGGGACAGAATGGTGGCTGACACAACGTCACTGCAGAATACCGCC
>CACZQF010000192.1 GCA_902783245.1 uncultured Spirochaetaceae bacterium
ATCAGCACAAAGAAGCCCAATCCTACGGCGATGGCATTGGTGATAATGCCTTTGCCGCTGGTCTTGTAGGTTTCTTTTGTGATGGCCTCCAGGTCTGAGCTCTGAAGCCTGAGCATCTTATATGTTTCCATAAAGTGGATGGTATAGTCTATACCTACGCCGATCGCCACTGATGAAATGATGCTCGTAAACAGATCCAGATGGATGCCTGCAAATCCCATGACCATAAAGTTCAGCAGTATGGTCAGTCCCAGCGGAATGGCACCGATAATGCCTGCCAGCGGAGATTTGAACGAAACGCTCAGAATGATGAATACCATCACCATTGAAAGCGCGATGCTTATCATCTGGCTCTGCAGTACAAGCTTGGTCATGGTGTTGTCAAGCTCCGCGTTGCCGGTGGGCTGCAGCGTATAGCCTTCCGGGAAGTATTTGTCCGCGTAGTCACGCGCGTCCTTCAGTATTTTGCCGGTCTCCGTAGTAGTGTGGCTGCGAAGCTCCACCTGAATACGGATTGCGCCCGGATTTGTCATATCATCCGTAAAGTGCTCCATGTCCTTGCTGCTGAGCAGCAGCAGGTACTGGGATACCAGATTCGCAAGCTCGTCTCTGTTCGTTACAGGATACTTTGAAGTATCATAGGGAATCTCATAGTAGGCAAGACCATTGTAATTGATCTCGCGCTCAAGCTCACGCACGATGTCCGCAATGTCGGCCTGCTTGCCGCCTGCAGCCGCATAGGCCGCCTGCAGCATGTTAAGGCAGTCTGCATAGGTGATGGTCTGGTTCAGCTGATGCGCAAAGGCGATGTTGGGATCCACGTACGGCTCCTGCGCTGCAGTCTGTGTATCTGATGATGCATCCGCGGCAGCATCTCCGAAATCAAAGCCGGCATCGTCCGCGGCATCTCCGAAATCAAAGCCTGAGTCGCCTGAATCGTCTCCGAAATCAAATCCGAATCCTGCTTCATCCGCTGAGCCCGCGGTACCTGCATCGGTATCGGCAAATTCTGCGGCTCCCGACAGATCGGGCGTGTGCATGACCTGGTTCATACGTTTGAGGAACGTGGTGAATGAAACGATTTTGCCGATGCTGGGATACTTTTCTGCAAGATAGTCCTGCATGGAGTCCACAGCCTCAAGAATCTCAGGTTTGGTCAGATCGCCCTTTTCCTGTCCGCTGACCACAAAGTACAGCGAATTGGAGCCTGCAAGCTTTTCGTCCACATATGCCAGATCCTGTCTGAATTTGCTTTCCGGCGGGAAGTAGTTTACAAGCGCGGTATCGACTACGAGCTTTTTAATGCCTATGCCTGACAGAATAAGGATAATGAGCATAAGCAGGCTCAGACGAGGCTTGGTACCTGCAAAGAAACGGTACAACGTATACATGGTATCGCTGTTCGCCTCATTGGCGGTACGTCCGCCGAACCGGCGGAGCTGAAGTACTGAACGCAGACCCGCCTTTTTAAGCTGTGCCGCGCGGCGGTCCTTCGGCTTAACGATGCGGTTTACCGGAGTTACATACAGAATGGCCGGAATAAGGACTACAGACAGAAGCAGAGCCATCGCTACGCCGTATGCGCTGAATATGGAGAATGAGCGCAGCGGTTCCATGGGGCTCGTGATGTTTGAGATAAAACCTGCGATGGTGGTGAATGCCGCCAGAATAACGGCAACCCACACGTCGTTGACGGCGCTCAGAATTGCCGCCCGGTTGTTTTCCTTTGTTATGGGGCCATCGATTTTGTCAAGCATGATGTAGTAATGGGTCATAACATGGATACCGTAGGCGGAGCCGCAGGCAATAAGACATACCGGAATGACGCTTGTCATGATGGTGAACGTGAAGTTGAGCATAACAAGCAGACCGCATGACCAGATAGTGCTGATGACCACGGTGAGCAGCGGCAGCAGCGTACCGCCGAGCGTATGGAACGAAAGGTACAGTGACACCAGTACGATAATGATGACGAGCGGAACGAGCGTTGACAGATCGGACAGCACGAAGCTGCGTGAATTGTCGCTCATGACCGGGTCGCCGTAGTAGCGTACCTCAAGATCATGTCCTTCCACTGCTTTTGATACAATGTCCTTGACCTTATACAGTGTTTCCATCTGCTCATTTGATGACAGCGCGGCGCCGCTTTCGTTTTTGGGCGTCAGCTGTATCATGATCTGCGTGGCACGTCCGTCATCGGAAACGATGACATGGTTGTACATGTCCTGCCAGTTGATGATACGCTGCTTGATCGCCTTTATATCGTCCTGGGTACCCGCATAGTCTTCGCCGAGCAGCGAGCCCGCGGACAGCGTTCCGTTGCCGCCGTGGATATAGTCAATGTTTGTCAGGGAGTCTACGTCCTCAACATTCTGCACCTGAATAATCTGATCGGTAATATTGCGGATTACTTCTATATATTCCGGTGTAATGATCGATTTTTTACCGGTTTCAAGCGAGATGCCCAGTCCGAGCATACTGCCGAACGTATCTTCTGTGTTCAGCAGTGTAGTGAATGACGGGCTTTCATGGGGCATATAGAGTCTGGTGGTGTTCTCTATGTTGATATGCCTGAGCTGTATCGCAAAAAACACCGTTATGGCGAATGTGGTTGCGATAATAAGCCATGAATGACGCAGTAGTTTTTTCATCGCTTTTAGTACTCCTTCCAGTTTTGGGCTGGTACCTCTGAAATCCAATATAAATCTGGTTTTTAGAGGTTCCTTTATTTAAGAAAAAAACTTGCATTTTTTCTCTAAATTGTTTAATATATTAAAGGTTTAAGAAACCGAACCTATTAGAGACTATAGCTGTAAAACCTGTTTGTGTCAATAAAAAATCTGTCAGTTTTTTTAGACATATTTTAAGATTCGCACGGCAGGTATCGGAAGGAGAACGCCGTATGGCAGAGATAAAAGAGATTGATATAAAAGAGCGCCAGAAAGAAACGGTGGAGCTGTTCAAGGAATGCTCTCCATTTTTTGTTGCAATGGGGGATACGATCCGACAGCAGCTGCTGCTCGATATCGGAACCGCCGATGAGCTTGGGGTGAATGTAAACTATCTGGGCAAGCGGGTCCGCCTGTCACGCCCGGCCGTTTCGTATCATCTGAAGATCTTAAAGGATACGGGGCTTGTGTCTACGACAAAGATCGGCACGCAGGTGTACTACCATCTGAGCCTTGAGAAAAAGTTTTCAACCGTCAAAAAACTTGTTGCGGCGATTGATGAACTGATTGCGAGCAAGGCGCAGAGCACGGAGCAGGTATGATCTGCAGCGCAGTTATATTCGACATGGACGGCGTTATTCTGAATACGGAGGCCGTGTGCCGCCGTGCATGGCATGCCGCCGGACCTCGGTTCGGACTGTCATACGATGACGTAGAAAAAAGCTACGAGGCGGGAATAGGGTGCAGCATGCCGGATACCCGGGATATGCTGCGCGGCCTGTTCGGTACCGATTTTGCCGCCGAATCATATATTGAGGCGAGTACGGCTGAGTTTCATTTTATAGAAGAAAAGGAAGGGCTGCCGCTTATGAAGGGCGTGCAGAGTGCGCTTGAATACCTGAAGCGTCAGGGATACCGGATAGCACTTGCTTCTTCCACCCATGGTGCGACCGTACGGCGTCAGCTTACCGCCGCAGGCGTACTGCAGTGGTTCGAGACGGTCACTACCGGCGATATGGTGACGCACAGTAAGCCTGATCCTGAGATCTACCGTATGGCATGCCGCAGCCTGGAGCTTGCGCCGGCTGACTGTGCCGCCGTAGAGGACAGCCCGAACGGCATTCTCAGTGCAAGCCGTGCAGGCATGAAATGCATCATGGTTCCTGATCAGATACAGCCGTCAGCGACCATAAAAAAGTTCCTGTGGCAGCAGATTCCGTCTCTGGAGGAAATCCCATCCATCCTGTAGCAGTTCGCGGCTGAAACGGCCGCGGATTGCTGTACGGTTTTTCTGCCGGAGCTTCAGGTTCCTGACAGAGCCGCTGTTTTCTAGTGATACTGGTTGTGGAGTTGTGCTTTTTTCTATATAATACGCTGAATCCTATTGTGTTATAAGGAAACCGCTATGCTTGAGAAAATGCGTAACATCGGCATCATGGCTCATATTGATGCCGGAAAGACAACTACTACGGAACGTATTCTGTACTATACAAAGAAAATCCATAAAATCGGCGAAATAGATGATGGTCAGGCCACCATGGACTTTATGGCTCAGGAACAGGAGCGCGGCATAACCATAGCCAGCGCGGCCATCACTACGGAATGGAAGGGATACCAGATTAACATC
Organism: uncultured Spirochaetaceae bacterium; assembly: GCA_902783245.1. Classification (GTDB taxonomy): domain Bacteria; phylum Spirochaetota; class Spirochaetia; order Treponematales; family Treponemataceae; genus Treponema_D. Next base: position 4,297 of record CACZQF010000192.1, read on the forward strand.
ATTGACACTCCCGGCCACGTGGACTTTACTGCTGAGGTTGAACGTTCGCTTCGCGTGCTTGACGGTGCGGTTGCCGTTATCTGTGCCGTTGACGGCGTGCAGCCGCAGACGGAGACCGTATGGAAGCAGGCTGATGAATTCAGCGTGCCTCGTCTGGGCTTTATGAACAAAATGGACCGCGTGGGCGCCGATTTCTTCGGCTCCATGGAGGACGTGCATACAAAATTCGGTGCGGAATGTCTGGCGCTTCAGATTCCGATCGGTCAGGGCGCGGATTTTGAAGGCGTAATAGACCTGCTTTCCATGAAGGAAATCCGCTGGAACGCGGAGGATGACGGCGAGACGTTCACCGAGACCGATGTGGCTCCCGAGCGGCTGGCAGAGGCGCAGGAATGGCGCGAAAAACTCGTGGATACCGTTGCCTCCAGCGATGACGAACTTACCGATCTGTATCTTGAAGGTCAGGAGATATCCGTAGACCAGCTTAAGGCCGCGATCCGCCGCGGCACCATCAACCGTACGTTCGTTCCCTTTGTTATGGGATCTGCCCGTCATAATCAGGGCATTCAGCCGCTGATTGATGCGGTGGTCGCCTATCTGCCGTCTCCTGAGGAGATTCCTGCCGCTGAAGGTATCCGTATCAAAAAGCATGATGAGCAGGAAAAAGTTTCTGTACCGTGCAAAGAGAGCGGCTTCCCGCTCGGACTTGTGTTCAAGATTCAGTATGACCGTGAGATGGGCGCGCTCTGTTATGTACGTATGTACTCCGGTAAAATAACCGCCGGCAGCATGGCGTTCAACGTAGGCAAGAAAAAGCGTGAGCGGGTGAACCGCATTCTGCGCGTTAACGCGGATAAAATGGAGCAGATGGACAGCGTGAGCGCCGGTGACATCGCGGTGTTCGTGGGACTCAAGGTTGCTCAGACCGGCGATACGCTGGGCGGCGAGGGCATGCCCATCCTGCTTGAAAGCATGAGTTTCCCTGAGCCGGTTATCTCAATAGCCATTGAGCCGGAGACGCTTTCTGACCGCGACAAGCTTAAGGATACGCTTGAGGTGCTGTCCCGTGAAGATCCCACCTTTACGTCCCGCGAGGATGCGGAGACCGGCCAGCTTATTATAAGCGGCATGGGTGAGCTGCATCTGGATGTACTTGTTACGCGTATGAAGGATGATTTCGGCGTGAAATGCCGGGTAGGTGCGCCGCAGGTCACATACCGCGAGGCGGTCACCGCGCAGGCGGAGCATACGGAAACGTTCAGCAAGGTGCTCGCCGGCAAGGAAAATGCCGCCGTCATTACCGTGCAGGTTGCTCCGCGGGAGCAGGGCGCGGGCAATTCCTACGAATGTACGGTACGTAATCCTGCGATTCCTGATGAAATATTTGCCGCAGTTGAGTCCGGGTTCAAGGCTTCGCTTGCGTCCGGCATAAACTACGGCTATCCTGTTACGGATACTGCCGTCACCGTGACCGGCATAGAGTACAATGAGCTTACCGCCAGCAACTTTGCATTCGAAGCATGTGCGGCATCTGCCTTCGAGCACGCCTGCGAAAAGGCATCTCCGCAGCTGCTGGAGCCGGTTATGAACGTAGATATTTCTTGTCCTAAAGAATTCGTGGGTGATGCCATGAGCCAGATGACGCAGCGCGGCGGCATTATCATGGGTCAGGACTCAAAGCCTGCCGGAGATATTATCCACGCGCAGGCGCCTATGGCAAAGATGTTCGGCTTTACTACGCAGCTGCGCTCCGTTACGCAGGGGCGCGCTTCGTTCAGTATGGAATTCAGCCACTTTCAGGTAAAACCGGGCGGGCTGGGCAGCATCTAGCCTCTGCCGGTCGGAAGCTCCGTGGCGGGCAGCTGTATGCAGACGTGTAAAAAATAGAGGTAAATTCTTTATTTTTTACAATATCCGCTTGACATGCAGCGCTCGTTTCGGTAATATATTAAACACTTACGCGGGGATGGTGGAATTGGTAGACACGTCAGCTTGAGGTGCTGATGCTGAAAGGCGTGCCTGTTCAAGTCAGGTTCTCCGCACGTTAAAAAGGGATTGTTACTGGAACAGTGGCAGTCCCTTTTTTATTTACAAATCATGAGCCTGTGCCGCGATGCGGCCTGAGTAAATGCGCCGGGACGGATAGTTTATATGCAGATGGCGGTACCCTTATTTTTTATCTTTACAATGCATGCGGTGTTTAATTCACAGCTGTCATTATTCCTTTCACGTATTGGATATACTGCGACGCAGGTTGGTCTGCTCGCGGCGGTTATCCAGCTGTTCGGAACGGTGGTGCCGCTGCTGCTTGTACCAGTTCTGCAGAAAGTGAAGAATTACGGCATTCCGCTTTTTATCTACGGCGTGCTGTATACCGTATCTTCGGTTCCGCTGCTCATGCAGCGCAATTTCTGGGCAGCAGCCGCGGCGGTTGCGGTATTTGCAGTCGGGCTGAGGTCGACCATTCCGTTGTCTGATACGGTGATCCGTAATCTGCTGAAAGATGAGTGCGGCCGTTACGGCCAGGTACGTTCTGTAGGAACGCTGAGCTATGTGCTTATGCAGATCGTACTGCAGCTGTTCTGCCATGCTGAAACGGCCGATCCGCTGGAGATGACGCTCTGGGCTGCCGTGCCGGGCGTGCTGTACTGTATAAGCCTGTTTTTGGTACCCGGTCTGATGACCGGAAGATGCGGACTGCCAGATCCAAGCATCCGGACCGGGCAGCCTCAGCAGCATGCGGCGCAGACTGCTGAAAGAAAAAAATCCTGGAAAGATGAATATTCCGGCATGCCGCCCCTGTTCTGGGCCGGTATGGCCATGGTGTTTTTTGCCTATATCGCTATCGCATCTTACAGCTATTATCTTTCTATGTACGTGGTGGAAGCGCTGCATCTGCATGCGGCATCGCTTATGTGGGCCGTCTCTGCAGCCGCTGAGATGCCGTTTATGTTTTTTTCAGGCGTACTGGTCAAAAAATGGGGGAGCGAGCGTCTGCTGTACATTGCCGTGGCCACTATATCGGCCCGCCTGATACTGTATGTGCTGTTCCCGTCGTTCGGCGGACTGATTGCGGGGCAGCTGCTGCATTCGCTTTCATACGGACTGTTCCATCCTGTGGTCATAGCCTTTATCATTGCGCTGGTTCCTCCTGAAAAGCTGGTGACCGGTATTACGGTTTATTCTATTCTGGCGCAGGGGTTCGGCCAGCTGGTGGGCGGCATGGTCGGCGGTGCGGTGATCGATTCGTTCGGTTACGGCGTATTGTTTCTGGGGAGCGCAGTTTTCCCGATCATGGGCATTCTGCTGTTCATTTTCTGGAAGCGCCGGCTGGATACCGCTAAAACGCCGGAACATGCGGCATAAAATTAAGCTGTACCTTTTTATGCGTTCGGAGGTTATGTAGGTATGAGATTCAGAAGACTTTATATAGCTGTAATATGCGGCCTTGCCTCCTGCTGTATTCCTGCGTTCGCGGAGCTTGATTCAGATCTGCAGATCGGCATGCTTGTCGGCTCCGGCCGGGAATCCTATCATCAGGGGAATACGGACTTTACGATTTCTTCAAAGACCGTTGGAATTGAATTCGCCAACTATAATTTTATTAACTACGGCTGGTTCGGCTTTTTTGAGGATGTGGACTGGCAGTTTTACCGTACGGGAAGCGCCAAAGGCAGCGGCGGCCGCAGCAGTGATCTGGACGACAAGCGGTACAGCTACAGCAATGTGCTGCTGGGGCCCGCGTTCCGCATAAAGAATTTTGAAAATATGGAGACGCGCATCGGCGTGGGCCTGCACTACGGTATCCAGAAGTATACTGCTGCTGATGATTTTGTATACCATGACACGAATCTCGGTATCGGAGCTGTCGTTGACGCTAAGCTGTTTACGTACAGCCGTTTTTCGCTGGTGCTCGGTGCAAAAGCCATATTTGATTTTAACAATTCCAAGTCATGGGAAAAAGACGGCTATTCATATACGGCGGATAAAAACGGCTATAAGAATATAAGCGTTCTGCCGCATGTCATGCTGTGTATAAATCTTGATTAGACGGAAAACGGACCGGCGGTACCTGCCGCCGGCTGCTATTCCTGAGCTGCGGCGTCGCCGATGTACATACCTGACGTGACTCTGTATTCGGCAGCTGCATCTGCTGCCAGTGCGTCCGTAATGTTCCGGAGCAGCTGTATACGTCCTTTTTCAAACAGCAGGACGATAGTGGAGCCGTGCAGGTCAAAATAGCCTTTTTCCTGTCCTTTCTTAAAGCCGGCATCATGATACAGGTTTTTGATGCCGCCTACGCTGAATGCGCCGATTTCTATCTGAGCTACATTGCCGAAGTGCTCGGTCTGAAGAACCGTCCATGAGCGGCGGTTCTTTGTGTATACCCGGAAATTGCGGCATGCAAGCGGCTGTACGCTGTACAGAGAACCTTCTATGTAGTGGTTTTGTCCCTGGTAGCCGTCATCGATATAACAGTAGCGGTGGTAGTCGGTTGCGCACAGACGGAACACCAGGCAGGTGCCGCCGGCATATTGCCGCTCAAGCTCCGGATTCTGGAGAAAATCGCTGATGGTATAGTCATATCCCTTTATGTGGAACGTGCTGCTGTCAGTGATGTCATAGACGCTGAGTAAGCTGTCGCACGGACTTATCAGATGTGTTTTTTCGGTGTCAAAAGTAGTTTCTTTTTTTCGTGTAAAAAAATCGTTGAAAGATTTATAGGTCTGCCCTTTGAACTCATCCATAGGAACGGCATTTTTTTTGATGAACCACGGAATGAGCGGACAGGAAAGGGGAGTGCGCAGGTAAAAACCGAGCAGCTTCGGCACTCTGCATGCAAGTATAATGCGCAGCAGGACTCTGCCGCCGCGCGTGCCGTACAGGAATTTTACGGATGCATCATCTGCCATAGCCGTTTTTATCCCAGGTTGATTCTGATGAGCAGCGTAAGGACGGTGATACCGATTACGATGATGACCGCTTTGCCGGTATTGTTCGGTTTGATAAGCTTGAACGGCGTGATGAAGCTGATGCCGCAGGCAGCAAGCACCGCCGCGCCGATAATGCCCGGTCTGCGGTGTATGCAGTTGGTGACTACGAATACCGTGGGCAGAATGAGCGCCACGGAGGTGACGGGCAGTCCGCGGTATTCATGCCGCTCTTCTTCAGTGGAATTCTGCCGCTCCTCCTCATCAACATTAAAGTATGAAAGACGAATCAGTGCGCACAGCATGTATACACCGCAGATGCATGAAATAAGGCGGTTGGGATGATCCACCTGATACATGATCAGCGCGGGCAGTACGCCGTAGCTGATCAGGTCGCTCAGAGAGTCGATCTGGATTCCGAACCGTTTTTCAAAGAGCGTGCGGTTCTTTTTGGTGCCGGCAACCTTTCCGTCAAACATATCGAACAGACCCGCCACCATGAGGCATAGCAGCGCCGTTTTTATATTGTCATTGAATACATTTATAATGCCTGCATACGCGGTAAGGACTCCCGCATAGGTGAGTATGACTGTGTAATTATAAACTCCGAGCATATAGATACTATCTCCTTTGAGCTTCGGATTATCTTCCGAAAATAAGGCTGTACCCGAGAATCGTCCAGATCTTAGCAGTAAGTATAATCAATACAAACTTTTTCGGCTTCATCTCTGTCAAACCTGTAAAATAGCACAGAAAATCATCTGGCGCAATGGGCGAGCATATGGCTATCCACAGAAATACAGCGTAACTTTTGCTCCATCTATTTATAAAACGCATGCATGATGCATACCTTTTTTCAGAAAAAAGCTGCTTAACAAATGATATACCAAAATGCCTAGAAAGGAAATACGCAATTATGGAACCTGCGGAAATTCCTATGTAACTGCAGATAAACCCCCGTACCGTCCCGAACAGTCCGGCGCCGACAATGCAGCCGATAGCTCCCGGAATGATCGTGTACATGACTTTGACGCATTGGAATATGGTCAGCACCGCCGGACCGAAGATACCGTATGACGCCACGTATGCGCGCAGCGACTCTACGGACTTAAAATGCCCGGCGAGAAATTCATGCACAAAAAAGACGGTGATGATACCTGACAGCAGCGCAGTGGTGATCGTGAGAATACGCTTGATGTTTTTCTGCTCCTGCAGCAGTTTGTTACCCGGTTCCATACTCATATTTTAGGCGTAAGTGGTATTCTATCAGAAAAAACAATCTTTTAGAATACCAATGGTGTAAAATTACAGTATGAAACGGTGTTTAAAGCTGTGCGGCGCTGCCGGGCAGATCTTCCGTGCAGAAGTCCGAGATATCTATCGCGGTGTCAAAGCGCAGAAAGTACAGGCAGCATCGTACAGAACGGAAAGGAACGCCCGTTATCTGGCTCAGCGCCCTGCGGTAGCAGGCAAGCTGCAGATAATATGTTTCAGGATGCATAGTACGCGCCGATTTATAGTCTACGATGGTATATGTGCCGTCCGTGCCGCGGTATACCAGGTCCATGGCACCTTTGATGATCCTGTGCCCGATCCTGCATCTGAACGGATACTCTGTGCGGTACCAGCTGCTGGCTGCTGCCTGCTGACCGGTCGGTGAGCTCAGAAACCGGGCGACCATGGTGCCCGCCGCCTGCTGCACGGCCTGTATCTGCGTCTCGTTATGCTTGAGCCCGTTGAATATCTGCATGGGAATGAACGGGTCGTGCCGCAGGGCGGCCTCAAGATAAGCGTGCACCACCGTACCGAATTCGGCGCTGCCGAAGGCACTGTCATCGTTTATGATGGAATCGACGGCAGTATAGTCCGGACTCGGAACGGGAGTTGGTATATGCGGTGCCGACGGTATTCCGCGTGCCGCGGCAGGATCGGCAGCTTCCGCCAGCCTGCTCGGAGCCAGATAGACGTCCGGAACCTGCTCTATGTTCAGGACGGTGTGCGGTACTTGGATTGCCTGCGTGATGTCTGTTATGCGCTGCCGTTTTGCCGTCCGTGTGTTCGGGACTGCGGCTGAATTCCTGCCGCTGCGTGTGCGCTCCTCTATCGTAATAAAATCAAAGGGCGCCGCTGCATCTGCAGCGCCGGCTGTATAGTATTCCAGAAGCGGCTGCATGACGGCGTAGATATTTTTAGGCTGTGCGTCAGGCGTACCGCTGAAGTCGCCGGAGTAGTTTCCGGTGATATAGAGTTCCTTTTCTGCTCTGGTATAGGCCACATAGGTCAGGCGCCGCAGCTCCGCGGCCGCCTTGCGCTCGTTGTCGTCCCTGAGCATTTCATAAAAATAGTTCGTCGTTTTTCTGGATGAAGACGAATGGATGCCTTTGCTTGCCACTTTGGTGAATATGCTGCACGGCGGCGTGTTGATGGAAATGCCGAACTGCTCGTTATAATAGACGGGCGCGCCGTTGCCGTCAGTTTTAGGCGGCGCGGAGTTGCCGCAGACGAATACCACCGGGAATTCAAGTCCTTTGCTTTTATGAATGGTAAGCAGGTGTACGCTGTCCCTGCCTTCCTGAAGCACATTCAGATCATCCACCTTTTTGGTGTCGTCCTGATAGACGCGGATACTGTCGATGAATGAGGCAAGTCCGTCCGCCGCAGTTTCCGTCTGGCGTGCCAGCTCAAAAAGCATGTCATACAGGGAGCCGTACAGCTCCACTTTTTTGTTCCAGACCGTCTCGTACCGGTAGCCGAGGTCATACCACAGATAGGTGAGCAGCGAGGTTATGCTGCCGGTCTTTGCCGTTTCATCCGCTTTTTTAAATTCTTCCGCCGCTGCGGTAAAACGCCCGGCCGCGTCCTGCGATGCAAGCGCCTGCGCCGCCGCTGGATCAAAAGGCGGCAATGAAAGCGCGAGTATCTGCTGTGCCTGCGCCTGCGTCAGGTTGACAAAGGGGGAGCACAGAACTTTTGCGTAGGCATTGGTGTCCTGCGGATATACGCACAGGCTCAGGTAGGAGAACAGGTCGTTCACCGGTCCGTCGCTGAAAAATCCTTTTCGAGTTTCCGTCGTATAGGGAATGCCCGCGTTCATGAGCATACGCTCAAAGACCGGCTGCCTGGTGGTGGTTCTGAACAGTATGGCTATGTCGCTGTACTGCAGGCCGCTTTCAGTAAGTTCGGTTATTTTGTCGGCGACCCATGCGGCCTCCTGCTCTTCCTTGCTCAGCACGTCGTCTGCCGGTCTTCCGGTACCTCCGGTTTTATAGAATGCTATATGCACGCGTTTTTCTGCAGCCGTCAGCGGATGCTCCGCAAGCTTGGAAGGCGGAATACGCACCGCATGGTATTCAGCTTCATAATCAGGCAGCGGGCTGCCGTGCGCGGGGCGGCAGAAAATGGCGGGTGCACCGGACGCCGCCGCTTCCGTCATGCCGTCGCTGCTGACAGTACCGTATGGCAGACCGCCGAACATGGTGTTGAACGCGGAGATAAGCGCGGGCTCTGACCTGTAGTTTGTCTCAAGCTCAAGATTACCCTCTGGAAACGCGTCCTTAAGGGAACGGAACACCGATACATCGGCCCCGCGGAACCGGTAGATGCTCTGCTTTTCATCCCCGACGAAGAACAGCTTTTCGGTGTCCAGATCCTGCACCTCCGGGATGCCGGTTCTGCCGGTAAGCTCCGTTTTTTCGGCGAGCATGAACAGCATGTCGCGCTGCAGGCTGTTGTTGTCCTGAAATTCGTCGATCATGATGGCCTTAAACTTCTCTTTTTCCAGCTGCCTGATCTCGGGATGCTCTATAAGCGTTCGCAGCGCGAGCGCGGCCACGTCTTTAAACGTAAGAATACCGGTTGCCCGCTTGGTTGCGAGCACCTGGTCCTGAAAGCAGGAAAGCAGCTGCGCGGCTTCTCTGGCTACGGGATAGCCCGCCGCATAGTTTGCGATGGACATAAGCAGATCAGTTTTGTTATACAGTTCCTGCAGCGGTTCTTTAATCTGCTCAAGACCGCGCCTTGTGAATGCGGTGAAATTGCCCAGATACAGCAGGTATTCGTCAAGCCCCGTGATGTCTCCGGCTTCTATCTGCTCTCTGGAAAGTACGGGCGGCTCCGGCTGCGGCATAGAGAGAATGGCGTCAAGCTTTTTGGCCGTGTCCGAATTTGAGCTGCACACGGTGTTGAAGATATTGCGTATTTCATTGATCAGATCGTTTGTCTGCTGCGCGTATGTGCGGCAGACCGGCAGTATGTGCTGCAGCTGGCGTTCCATGTCCGCCGCAAGATCTAGCGGCTTTGCTACGGTGGAGTACTGCAGCACGGGAGATGCAAAAAAATCATTGGCTATGGCAGTCAGGTTCGTATTTGCCGCCATGGCACGTATGGCACGGGAGCTGCGGTGTTCCAGCAGAAACGGGAACGCCATGTCGCGTATGGTTTCCTCTGCGGCCGTTTTGTCGGCGCGGAAATCCGGCCGGATGCCGTAGAAATGCGATCCCTGCCGGGCTATGGCTGAGCAGTAGCTGTCAAGCGTGAGTATCTGAGCCTTGTTGAAGTCCTGTACCGCCTGCGCCGCCCGGCTGCTGCCTTCTGCCGCGGCCTGCTGCAGCGTACGGAAGATGCGGCCTTTCATTTCGACCGTAGCCTTTTTGGTGAACGTAAGGGTGAGAATCTGGTCAACGGTATAGCCGGCCTCGGTGATCAGGTAGGTAAAGCGCTTGGCAAGTACGGTTGTCTTGCCGGAGCCGGCACCCGCGCTGACCACCGCGTTCCTGCGTATGCGGACGGCACGCTGCTGGTTTTCATCAAGGCTCCTTTTCTGAGTATGCTGCTCTGTATGCTGTTCTTTGTTTTGTTCCATGGTTGCTTCCGTGTAGTTCTGGTTTTAAGTCGGTGCGTATTGCGCTATGCGTGCGTGTCAGGCTCATCACCGCTTACGGTAAAGAACCTGCGGCACACGGCGCGGTATGCGGCGCAGTCCCTGCCGGTACAGACTGAATAGGTCTGCACCGCGGGATCGGGCTCAAAATCCATGGCCTTGATGCGCCTGATGTACTCATCCGCCTGGGCAAGCAGATATGTCTGCGTTGCGGCGATGAGCTCAGATGCGTTGTCGGGCGCGGCCTTATCCCTGCTGCGTGGCCCGGCGAATTCGTTGTGCAGGCTGCCGAGCACGAGCGTGGGCCTGCGGCTCGTGATCGAATAGAACGCGCAGATGTCGGGCGTGACGGCGGCCTGCTGCTTTTGGTGCGCAAGCAGCCAGATGTACAGCGGCATCTGGAAGTCAGGCTTCGGTCCGCAGGGATTTTTGCTGCTGTCCGACGGATCGTAATAGCGCACGGCCGGTACGCCGGTATCAGAGGTTTTATAATCGACGAGCGCCAGATCCCCGGTGTCGGTGGTAAGCAGGCAGTCAATGGTTCCGGTAAAGTAATAGTCTTTGCCGGGAACATCGCAGCGGTAGTCGGCCTCCGTTGCGTATACATGCATGCCGGCGAACCAGTGCGAAAAATCTATGACGCACTTTTCGATGGTGGCGTAGATGGCGTCCGTCTGTCCGGCAAGCAGCTCACGCGCAAGCGGGCTGATGGCTCTGGAGGCTTCCCGGCCGTCGGCGCGGAATGTTTCCCGATAGCTCTGGATGGCCGTTGCGGTACACTCTTTCAGGACGGACTGATACGTGTCACCGAGCGTTTCTTTTTCTGCCTGCAGCGGCATGTTCTGCCGCTTGAGGGCGGAGCAGTACAACTCCAGTATTTTGTGGTTTATTTTTCCTATGAGGAATGAATCGATGAGCTCCGCTTCGTTGTCGAGCGGCCGTGCCTTCAGAACGTCACGATACAGCCACAGCCGGGGACAGGTCTGGAACGCGCTGAGCGATGACTGGCTCACACGGTATTTGCCCGCGCTTTCATCGAAGGTGCTGCGCAGAACTGCCTGTCTGAGCGCTGAGTCCTGCATGAGTGTGTTCCGGGGCGGAGCCGTGACCGTATCCTGAACAACATCCGCCGGCTGCCGCTGCCGCCATGCGGTGAATCCTGTCTGCTGCGGCTGGAATCGGATTGCGGGGTATCTCTTTTGTACATCTGGTGCGGACATACCTGCGGGCGCATCGGTAATGCTGCCGCTCTGTACGGATTCGTATTCTGCCTTGTAGGCATCATAGCTGGTACCGGTCCGGCAGTCTCCGGCGCTGTATGCTTCGTCCGACAGCGAGCTGTACGGCAGCGCATAGCCGGTTACCGTCTGCTCTGAAACGCTGAAATATGCGCCGTGCCGGGCGTTCACAGTATATAGCGTGATGAAAGCCGGTGAAGGATCGTTGTCGGTTATGCCGAGCGCGCGGCGCTTTTTGTCCGTAAGGAACGGCAGCTGCCGGTACAGGGAATCAACGCTGATACTGCTCTGGCTGGCGTCAAGCACCACCTGGCAGTCGAACGGTGCGCTCGCAGCCGTCCGGTATGAGAATACTTGTACGCCCCTGCTGCCTGCCTGCGCAAGATATTCTTTGCGCGCCAGATAGTTCGTATAGAACGCATAGGGGTCAGGCACGCGGCAGCCGCTGTATTTTTGCTCCAGGTCGGCAAGCATGCTCAGCTCCGACATGCAGCGGCTTATGATCGCATCGCTCTGCGGCGCGCATCTCGTCATGTCAAAGAGCACCGGCCTGACTTTGTTAAAGTAGATGGTGTACATGTCTTTGAAGGAAGCCGCATGTACGAATTCTTTCAGAACATTGCGGATTCCGCGGTAGTGAGCGGCAAGCTCCTTGTCATAGATTTCGTGGAATGCCATATCCCATATATCAACCTGAGCGCCGTTTTTAGAAAAGGAGCACAGGCAGTTGTTCTGCTTGCCGTAGGTTATAAGCTGCGTATTCAGCTCCGGCGATTTCCACGGCAGGTCAAGGTTGAGCAGCAGGTTCTTGACGCTTTTGAATGAAAAGCCGCTGCGCACGCATTCCGCAGCCTGCGCAAAAAAGCTGCCCGCGCGGGTGGCTGACAGCGGTCTGCCGCTGCGCATGGTGCAGGGAATCTGGTACAGAAACAGCTCCCGCTCCAGATAGGGGCCGTAGCTTTCCATGTCGGGCACGCTGACTGCCATGGACGTCCACGGAATGCCTTTGTCGTGCATGGAGCGCAGGTACAGCGCGGCTTCCCTGATCTCTATTCTGGTGTTCACATAGAATCTGACTGTGCGCGCAGGTGTGCCGGCTGCGGGTGTCCGGGCCGGAGCAGAACCGATATCAGGGACGGAAACAAGCGTGACGTCCTGCTGTCCGGTCAGAATATCATGGTATTCTGACCAGTCCATGAGTATCTGCGGATAAATGATGTAATAGTGATTTCCATTAGAGGCGAACGGCGGCAGCTCCCATGCGGGGTCAAAAAGTCCGTTGGCGTCAAGGAATTCGCGGTACCGTGTGTACAGTACCTCCAGATCCTTGTCCTCGCCATCCGGTTCCCATGAGCCGTCCTGTGCCCGGCATGCCGCCTGATACCGCTGGTGCCATCGGCCCAGAGACGGCAGAAACGACGCGATCCAGTCCGCAAAGTTTGCGGCGTCTGCGGCATATTCTTTCGGTATTAGATTTTGCAGCACCGGATGTGCGGCGTTTTCCTGAATAAAGCTTGCGGCGAATACGGAACGCATGAGCGCCGGCACGGACGTTTTGTCCTGATGCTGGCTGCGGATGGACGATCCTTTGAAGTCATCCCACGCGATAAAGCGCTCCATAGGAACAGCGCTTACGCCCGCACCGTCTTCCTGTACGGCCCAGTCCGCCCACAGATCCGCCGCTATCTGCGTAGGGAATACGAATATGGCGCTGCTGTCGGCGATATGCTCACGTATAGTATCAGCTAGGTTTTCCACGCTGCTACTATAGCATAATTCCATACTGCCGTTAAGAATGATACCGCACCGGAGCGGAAATCTGCTGCCGCAGGCCTCCGCTCCGGCCGGCATCCGCTACGCCGAGAACGTAAGGTTCGGGGCGCCCGGCTCGGCGGTGACCCGTATCTTGGAGTTTTCGTGGAAGGTGCCGGCAAGCAGCTCCTTTGCGAGCGGATTTTCTACATATTCCTGCACCGCGCGCTTGACCGGTCGTGCGCCGTATGCCGGATCATATCCTTTGTCGGCAATAAAGCGTACCGCATCGTCCGTAAAGTCCAGCGTAATGCGGCGGTCCGCAAGCCGGGATGCAACCAGATACAGCTGGTTGCGTACGATTCCGGTGATGCAGTCTTTGTCCAGCCGGTTGAACATGATGGTCTCATCAATACGGTTCAGGAATTCCGGTCTGAACGTGGACTTGAGCAGCGCGTTGACCGAAGTCTTTGCGCTTTCCATTTTTTCCGGCGTGTCCGCTTCCAGTATAATGTCGCTGCCCAGGTTGCTGGTCATGATGATGATGGTGTTCTTAAAGTCCACCAGCCGTCCCTGACCGTCGGTAAGCCGGCCGTCGTCCAGCACCTGCAGCAGTACGTTGAATACGTCCGGATGCGCCTTTTCTATTTCATCGAACAGGATGACGCTGTACGGACGGCGCCGCACCGCTTCGGTCAGCTGACCGCCTTCGTCATAGCCGACATATCCCGGCGGCGCTCCGATAAGCCGTGAAACGCTGAATTTTTCCATATATTCGCTCATATCGATGCGCGTAAGGGATTTTTCATCGTTGAACAAAAAGTCCGCGAGCGTTTTGGCAAGCTCAGTCTTACCAACGCCGGTGGGGCCGATGAACAGAAAGCTGCCCTGCGGCCGGTTCGGGTCACCGAGTCCCGAGCGGTTGCGGCGTATAGCGTCGGAAACCACCTGCACGGCCTGATTCTGCCCGATAACGCGCTTATGCAGCACCTGCTCCAGCTGCAGATACTTCTGCTTTTCGCTTGCAAGCATTTTAGCCACCGGAATGCCTGTCCATGACGACACTACGCGGGCAATGTCTTCTTCCGTAACTTCCTGCCGCAGCAGCGATTCACGGCCGTCACCGTCATCCTGCCGGCTCTGCTCGGCCTGAACGGCCTGCTCAAGCTGTTTCTGCAGTGACGGAATGATACTGTACTTAAGCTCTGCGGCTTTTTCCAGATTGCCTTCACGCGTGTATTTTTCTTCGTTGAACCGTGCCTGTTCCAGCTGCTCTTTTATGGTCCTTGCCTTGTCAATGTCAGCCTTTTCATTCTGCCACTGCAGCTTCATGGCATCGCGCTTTGCCGTCAGGTCTGCAAGCTCTTTCTGCAGCTTTTCGAGCCGCTCCTTGGAGGCCTGATCGGTTTCCTTTGCCAGCGACTGCTTTTCTATGGACAGCTGCATGATCTTGCGCTCAGCCTGATCAAGCTCGGTCGGCTGACTTTCGATCTCCATCTTCAGACGGCTCATGGCCTCGTCCACCAGGTCGATGGCCTTGTCCGGCATAAAGCGGTTGGTGATATAGCGGTCTGAAAGCATGGCTGCGGCCACCAGCGCGTCATCGTTGATGCGCACGCCGTGGTGGATTTCATACTTGTCGCGCAGGCCGCGCAGAATGGCGATGGTGTCTTCTACGGTCGGCTCCTGGCACAGTACCTGCTGGAACCGGCGCTCAAGCGCCGCGTCCTTTTCAATGTACTTGCGGTATTCATCAAGCGTGGTGGCACCAATGGCGCGGAGCTCACCGCGGGCCAGCGCCGGCTTGAGCAGGTTGGAGGCGTCCATGGAGCCTTCGCTTGCGCCCGCGCCCACGATGGTGTGCAGCTCATCGATGAACAGAATGATCTGTCCTTCGGATTTCTGGACTTCAGTGATGACGGCCTTCAGCCGCTCTTCAAATTCGCCGCGGAATTTAGCGCCGGCTACGAGCGCGCCGAGGTCAAGCGCCAGCAGCCGCTTGCTGCGCAGGCTTTCCGGTACGTCGCCGGATGCGATACGTCTTGCAAGCCCTTCTACGATGGCTGTCTTGCCGACGCCCGGCTCACCGATAAGCACCGGGTTATTCTTTGTACGGCGGCACAGCACCTGCATGACGCGCCGGATTTCTTCGTCACGTCCGATAACAGGATCGATCTTGTCCTGGCGGGCCAGCGCCGTAAGGTCGCGCGTGAACTTCTGCAGCGACTGCATAGTTGCCTCGGGGTCCTGGGAATTAACGCGCTGGTTACCCCGGATCTCCTTGAGCGCCTTCAGAATGGCGTCATGCGTGATGCCGTACTTCTGCAGCAGACTGCCTGTTCTGCCGTCTGATTTTGACATGGCCAGCAGGATATGCTCCGTAGACAGGTACTGATCGTGCAGGTCTGCCATCTCTTTTTCTGCTTTTGCGAGTATTTTCTGCGCTTCGTTTGAAAGCGTCATCTGTGTGTTGCCGCTGACTGTGGGGTAGGATTCCAGCAGTTCGTTGGTATCCTGGATCAAACTCTGTACAGAAATGCCGATCCGCTCTGCCAGCGGCGGCACTACGCCGTCCTTCTGCTGCAGCAGCGCAAGGAGCAGATGCTCGCATCCTATTTCACTGTGATCGTTTTGTTGAGCCAGAGCGCTTGCCGATTGCAATGCGTCCTGGGTTTTTAATGTAAAGTGTTCGTAATCCATACCTTTAAAATACGCATGAATTCGAAAATCGGCAATTTGTTTTGAAAAAAAACGGAGTGCAGCGGAATCTTATCTGTCTGATGAGCTCTGACCGCCGCGCTCGTCCTGTGCGCCGGACACTGCGTCTTCTACGGTCTCGCCGCTGAACGTTTCGGGCACGCCGTATTCGCATACCGCATTTGAGACGGTAGCGTGCTCAAGCAGCTCCACGGAGCGTCTGACTGTTTTATACAGGCGGATTTCGCCGGTGGCGGTGCTGCCGCTCAGGACTTTCAGCAGTCTGCTCTGGCCGTCGGGCATTTCATAGCTGCGGACGAACAGCTCGCTGATGCTGCAGAACAGGTCTATGTCTATGACGTAGTCCCGGTCATGGATGCTCGCCGACCAGTGGATCTTTTTACCTTCGTTGTCCTCCGGCGTTTCCGTACATTCCCATGTGGACTTGTACCGGCGCAGGATGCTTTTAGGATTAAAGAACAGCGTGCGTCCCTCAAAATTTATATAGGCGCAGAGCTTGTCATTATAGACGCCCTGCACGGCAAAGCTTGATTTTAAGAGCTTTTTTCCGTTGATGATGCTCGTAAGCGTATTCGACGACAGGTGCAGCCACGGGTCAGGATAGGTGTGTCCCCATCCCCGGTCAATATAGCCCGATGATGCCTGCGGTGTGACGATGTAATCCGTGCCGTCAACGGTCATGGTGCCCGAGAACAGCGATTTAACGCCGCTTGCATTCCATGAAGAGTTTTTCTGCGTCAGACTTTTTCCGGCGTCAAACACCTGCCGGTACTTAAGATTCCATGAAATGAATCCGGGATCGCTGAAAAATTCTCGGCGGGTCTCCGCATCATTGTATGAAAGGTATGATTTACCCTGCAGCACGGTGTCGCTGAAAAAGCAGTCACCGATCGTTACGCTCTGCTTCTTTTTGCTCAGCTGCAGCGCTTCCGCGGGGAAAAAATTATTGACCTGCTTATGGGTGTCTCCGTATTCACCTGCGCGCACGACCACATAAGAGGGCTGCTTTTCAGTCGTGTCCTGCGTGTAGTTCCCGGTCAGCACCGCCTGAATCTGCTGGTCAGAATCGGGCAGTGACTCATGGAAACAGAATGTGGGTTCTTTAGGCGTCAAACCGGGGTTCATGACAAACAGTTCTATATAGAATCCCCGTTCCTCGCCGTTATTTTTATTCTGACCGGTAAAAAAATACCGCCACCGGTCATAGCCGTTGCGCCGTAAATTTCCATGGAGACGGAATGTATTGGTGCTTTTTTTCTGTTTTGCCGCAGCCATACCCTTAATATCGGAATGAATGGCGTGCGGCTACAGTATTTTTGCCGCTGAAACCTTATAAAAAACTTATAAAAGCCTTGAAAAATCGGCATCCGCGGCTATATCGGCAGCGTAATCTGCGCGCCGCCCTGTTCATCGCTGCAGATGACTACACTCGTGCATGCGCTGAGGCTGCCGTAGATTCGTTTTGCGGCGGCCTGCAGATCCTGCGGCGTTACCTGCAGAAGGTAGGCGGCTTTTTTGAGCCTGATGTCGTCGGGGATGCAGTACAGTGCGCGCAGCAATGCGGTGGAGCCGCGGCCGGACGGCGAGCGGGGCTGGATTTCTCTGCTGTAGGCGCCCGTGACGGCCTGTTCGACCTGCTCGGGGTCAAGCAGCGTTTCAGCCGCAGTTTTGAGACACTGTCTGATGATGTCCAGCGACTTGACCGGCGTCGGATCCCGGTACGTGGCTATCGTAAACGTGCGCTCCACGTTGTCGGCAGAAGCGAATGCGCCGTAGGCGCCCCCGATGGTACGTATCTGCTCCCAGAGCAGCGTGTGCGAAAGCCAGTGCGCGAGCACCTGCTCCGCGGCCGCCTCGGGAGTTCCCCATGGTGCAGAAACAAGGTTCATGGCCGCAAAGCCTATCTGCGACTGGGTGACGCAGCGCTCGGGCGCGTCCCTGCCGTTGGTGCTGCCGGGAACGTCGGTGAGCGCATACAGTGCTGTGGTGTCTGCGGTTGCCTGCGGGGCACGCGGCGTCACGGGCGTGAGCTGCGCCTTTTCGGCAAGCTGCGCCAGAACTTCAAGAAGCTCCGTGCGGCTTTCTTTGTCGCTCGTTATGTGGATCAGGCAGCCGGCGGCCTTTATGCTGCTGAACATGGATGCAAGCCTTTTTGCCGTATCCTGTATCGGGCTTTCAGCAAGCTTGTGCGCAGTGAATACCTGCGAAATGCCGTTCCAGATTTCTTCCGTTGCCGCGGTACGGTTCACGTGCCGTACCGCACGCATGGCGGCAAAGTCATGGCCGCCCGGAATCACGGAGGCATCAATATTATTGCGCCATTCGGCGGCCAGGTCCTGCAGCCGTTTGGTGTCTGAAAAATCTACGTTCATAAGGCAGTCTGCGATCAGATCTGCGGTCTGAGCCGTTTTTTCGGCGAGCATTTTTACCTTAAAGATGAGCCAGTCGCGGCCTTCGTACGGTTTCTGCGGGCTCACCGCGCAGCTTGACGTGTACAGCACGGTACCGAATCCGCCGCATACTTTCGCGCTTTCGGCGGCGGCCTGTGCCCAGTCCAGCCGGCCCCAGCCGCAGGCAGTGACCACGTCGCTTAAAAACGGCAGGTAGGGATAGTCCTGCGGATCAAGCACGTCGACTGGGAACGCAATGTCTACATAGTTGATGCCCGCGGTGCCCTCTGTGTTGGTGATAAGCGGAATGCTGCCCCTGCCGGTGCGCAGCTCCGTGATCTGTGTAGGAATGACGTCCGCCTTTACTGTCAGCTCTGACAGCGGCAGCCGCGGCAGGCAGCCGGCATCGCCGCCGCTGTCCTGCTGGAACGCATGCAGCCGGTCCATACACGCCTTTATATCGGCCTTGGTGGTCTGCGCCGCCTGCTCCGAGATGATTTTCTGTTCGATCGCCTTCCGGTTCTCTCCGTATGAAGGATCCGGCGTGACCGAGACGAGCGAGCGGTGTTTGTTTTCTATAAAGAGCGTATGAATCAGATTCTTGATGTAGTCGGGATCGTCGGCGAGCCGCTGCTGTATGACGGCAAAATCATTGCGCACGCACAACGTCTGCGCTGGCTGTGCGCCATACGCCCAGCTTCTGAGCGCACGCCGCATGAGTACGAGCGAGTAGGGGCCTGAGCCGCGCTTGATCTCGCGGTTTGCAAAGTTTACGGTCATGCAGGCGGCCTCTATGTCCTCCTTGCTGATGCCGTTGTGGTACAGATCGTCAAGCACCTTGAAGATGAGCAGCTCAACCTTTTTAATGTTGTCGCCGCTCACGCCGCGCAGACCTGCCGTCATGCTGATATAGCGCATTTCTGCAGTGATACCCGTTTCGGGAGCTATGTCCTCGCCGAGACCGGATTCAAGCAGCGCCTTGATCAGCGGAGAGCCGTCGTGACCGCACAAGATTTCCGACAGGAAGATACTTTCCATGTAGCGCAGGTTGTCCTCGGTGTTGCCGAGCAGCCAGTTCACGGTGACGGTGGCGCCCTGCTGTTTTGCCTCTGAGGCCGGGCCCTTGGTGTCTATTCTGACCGGATGGGAGAACGGTTTTACTGTTTCTTTTTTCAGAATGTCGGCGAGCAGCGGTGCCTGCGCCGTTGCGGCGCTCTGCATGCGCCGCTCAAGCCGGTCGAGCAGCTCCTGCTGCAGAAAGTCCAGCTGTTTTTCCGTCGGTATATTGCCGTACAGGAATACCAGACAGTTGCCGGGATGATAGTAGGTATCATGGAATGCCTTGAACTGTTTGTAGGTCAGGGATGAGATGCTCAGCGGGTCTCCGCCGGAGTCTACGGCGTAGACGGTTCCTGGGAACAGGCTGCTCAGCGTGGCGTCCGCAGAAACTGAATCGAAGGAGGAGTAGTTGCCCTTCATCTCATTGTAGACGACACCTTGAATCGAGCAGCTGCCGTCGTCCGCCAGCTCCAGATGATGGGCCTCCTGCATGAATATTTCCTGCGTGAGCTTAGGAAAAAACACCGCGTCGCCGTAAACGGACATAAGGTTAAAATAGTCCTTTTCAACGATCGTGCTGGCAGGAAACACCGTTTTGTCAGGAAAGGTGAGCGCGTTCAGAAATGTCTTGACGCTCTGGTTCAGCATACGGATGAACGGATCTTTGATCGGATACTTGTCCGATCCGCAGAGAACGGAGTGCTCCAGTATATGGGGAGTTCCGCAGCTGTCCTCCGGCGGCGTACGGAATGCGAACGCGAACAGGTTTTCGGTATCGTCATTGCTCAGATGGAATACTTCCAGCCCGGTTTTCCGGTGCCTCAGATACAGCCCTTTTGCCTGAAAGTCTGGAATATCAGTGACGCTGAGCACGTCAAAGCCTTTATATGATTTTGCAGTAAGAATGTCGGACATAATGCCTAGAGTATACGGAACCGGCGCGATTTGAGCAAGAACCGGCGTGCTTCGGACAGGAACCGCGTTCAGAAAAAACACGGAAAATCGCAGGTCTGTAACATGGGGATACGCAAAGTCTGCTTATCCCGATACGCAAAGTTGTAACATCGGGATAAGGTATGTCTGCTACTGAATATAGATGTCGTCCGTGCGGTCTTTGATGAACAGCTTGCCGTCCTCGTACTTCTGCCGCAGATGGCTGAAAAACAGCTCCGTGACTTTGTCGCTGTCGCTCTTGCGCACCGGCGCAAGCAGTGTTTCCTGCTCCAGGATAATGTCACCCCTGCCGGTGGAAACGTTCCTGAATATTTTGACGCGGAAGTTGTCCGGCTTGCCCGCAAGCAGGATTGCAACCTGATCGTTGTCCATGAGCCGCAGCTCCTCCTGTATGACACGGTCATCCGCATTGATGACGTCTTCGATCGTAAAGAGCTTTTTGCGCAGATCCTGTCCGAGGTCCGGATCATCGTCCGAGATGGACGAAAGAATGTCCTGCTCATCCTGCACCGGCATGCGCTTGAGAATTTCTGCCAGTACGCCGCTGCCGTCAATGATGTTCGCGGCTTCCGTGTTGATCGCAAGGTATTTTTCGTGCATGGACTGGTCCACGCGGTTGATCACTTCGGGAGACACGGCTGAGATTTTTGCCAGCCGCAGAATCACGTCCGTTTTTTCATCCTGCGGCAGCGCGTTGATTACGGCCGCGGCCGTCTTGGGTTTGATATGTGAAAGTACGAGCGCCCGTGTGGCGGTGCTTTCGTCCTTGAGCAGAAACAGCAGCCGCTCGGTGTCTACCGTGTCCAGATACGCGAAGGGGCGCTCATGCACTTCGGGCACCGCTTTTTTCAGCATCTCGTCCGCGCGCTGCTCTCCGAATGCCTTTGCCAGTATGTTCTTGGCGGTGTCGACGCCGCCGCTTTCGGAGGCGCGCTGCGCAAGCGCGTGGAATTCCGCCAGTATGGAAGCCTTTTCGTCCTCGTCCACGTGGCGGATTGAGGCGATCTCAGGAATAATGCGCTCGGTCTGGTTTTCGGGCAGGTGCGGCAGAATCTTCGCCGCTTCGTCCACGCCGATGATGAGCAGGAACTTGGCTACCTTGCGGTATACGCTGTCCTTGCCGCTGCCGTCTTCCGTACCGCCGGGCACCTTGAGCAGGCCGCCCGAGGTCAGTGCCGCGGCTGCCGCACGTACATCGGATGACGTGGCGCCGCGCCGTTTGGCAGCTCCTGCGGTACCGGCCGCGCCGCCGGGTACGGTCGGCTTGAACTGCTGCACGGACTGTGCGCGCGGCTTCTGTGTTTTTTGCTCCGGCGGAACCGGCGGCATGGAAGAGCTCAGATGCTCAAAAACAGGCTTACGCACCGTTTTCCCGGTGCCGGCCGCGCCTGATGTATCTGCGGTACCAGCGCCGGTTCCTCCGGCGGGCGCATCTTTTTTTGCTGCGTTTTTATATGCTTCCAATCGGTAATTATTCAGGTTCATAGTTACTGTTACTATACCGCCTTATGCCGCCCGCGGCAAGGCTGAAATCAGGCGGCGCATGGAAAACAATTTTTGTGCCCGGCAGCCGCGGAAGGCGCTGCCTCCGCCGGGGCTGCCCTGCAAAACGGCTTACTCGAAGCTGCGCTGTAAATACCTCCTTCAGGGGGTGCAGATGGTTTGCGTTATATTACGTTCATAAACTTTTTTTTAGTTACTTTACTTACATATTATTGTATCCTGCATAAATTGTGCTATGCTGTATTTTATGGACATCGGGCAGAATTTCAGGTTCGGTTTTTATACAGCCTCTCCGGCTGACCGCATGGCTGCGATCAAGGCCGCAGGGTTTAACAGCACCATGCTATGGTGGGGCGAGGAATTTGTTTCCTCTGACGGCACTAAAGAAAGTCTGCTGGCGCTTGCCAAGCGGAACGGGCTTGCGGTAAAGACGGTACATTTTCCGTCCACCAACG
The DNA here is from genome assembly GCA_902783245.1 of uncultured Spirochaetaceae bacterium. Classification (GTDB taxonomy): domain Bacteria; phylum Spirochaetota; class Spirochaetia; order Treponematales; family Treponemataceae; genus Treponema_D. The sequence goes on from CACZQF010000192.1 coordinate 26,176, forward strand.
CGCACCAGCTGTGGCTGGACGGTGAGGAAGGCGAGCTGTACACCCATCAGCTGCTGCAGGCTGTCCGCGACTGTTCATTCTATGAAATTCCCAATCTGGTGATGCATCTGACCCGCAAGCTTATAACGGTGCCGCCGAACCAGACCGGCATAGACCGGCTCGCGTCGGTGTGCGTCGAGGCTGAAAAGCTGCATGTGTCGCTTGCGCTTGAGAACACGCGGTTCCTTGCCTACAACCGCTATGTGTATGAGCATCTGGATTCCCCCGCGCTGAAGTTCTGCTTTGACACCGGCCATGCGAACTGCTACACGCCGGATGAAGATCCTCTCGGGTTGTTCGGCAGCAGGCTTGCCACGACCCATATCCACGACAATTACGGTCCCGCAGGCCATCCTGACGGGCTTACGGCGCCCAGCGGCGCAACCGACCTGCATAATCTGATCGGTGACGGCAACATTGACTTTACCGCCGTGGGCCGCCGTCTGCATGCGCTGCACAATACCGTCTGGAATCTGGAGTCCTACTGCTTTGCGCACAGCAAATACTACGGCCTGAGCATGCAGGACTATCTGAATCTGTCATATTCTAAGCTTGTTGCTTTAATAAAGTCTTCTAAGGAGGTAAATGTATGAAGAGAATTATCGCAATGACTGTCTCCGGCGCTTTGTTCCTGAGTGCAGCGTCTTTGACGTTTGCGGGTGGAGCTAAGGATTCCGGTAAGAAAAACGCCGTGGCACAGGCAATAGAGGCCGCAAAATCAATGAGCCATGACGAGATCGTGGCCAAGGCAAAGGAAGAGGCCGCCGCGGCAAAAGCCGCCGGTACGGTGTTCAAGAGCTATGCCACGAGCTCACGTATCGCTGATGCCGGCAAGAGCTTTACGGCTAAATACGGCATTGACGTTGAGACGACCAACGTTAAGGACAATGAGGTATACACCAAGCTTGACGCTGAGATCAGCGGCAACGTAGATGGTGCCGACGTGGTGCTCGTACAGAACGGTGCCGTGCTGAAGGTTCAGATGATCGATGCCGGATACCTGTACAATTATCTGCCTGCCGCCGTTGCCGGCGACATCAGCAAGGAAGACCAGAACCCGCTGGCGCAGCAGTATATCAACAAGCTGTTTATCTTCAATACTAAGGGCAGCGATGTTCCCGCCATCACCAACGTATGGCAGCTTACAGAGCCCGCAATGAAGGGCCGCGTTATCTTCAAGAGCCCCGAAACCGAGAAGGTGAACGAAAACTTCCTGATCATGCTCACCAGCAAACCGTGGGCCGACAAGCTTGCCAAAGCATACAAAGATCTGTACGGCAAGGACATTCAGCTGGGTGAATTCAAGAACGCCGGTTACAAGTGGATCGCAGAATTCCTGCGGAACTGCTCTTTCGGCGATTCTGACACCAAGATCGCTGAGCAGATCTCCAACGACGAGGCTTCCGGAAAGATCGGCCTGTTCGTACTGAGCAAGCTGCGCTCAAAGACCGTCAAGCGCGACAACCTGCAGGTTGCTTCATACCATGCCGACGAGCAGAACACCAAAGTCGCTCCGTTCGCAGGCTTTATGTATCCGCTGTATGCCATGATCGTCAAAACGTCAACCATGCCGTACACATCCATGCTGTTCATCGAGCATCTTGTTTCTGCAGAAGGTTTCGCTCCGTGGGGTAAATCAATCGGCGCCTATTCTTCAAACAACAGCATCAAGGTCAACAGCGGCGACCAGTCGCTCGCCTACTGGAAGGAACGTCTGGTTATGGACGATCCTGAGTACATCAATCAGGCATATGCCGAAGTGTTTGAATTCATTTCCAAACATCTGAGCAAATAGCCGGTGCAGGCCGCGGAGTTGTTTCCGCGGTTTTGTGTTTTCAGAACATGAACATACAGGCTGTAAGCCGGGCCGATACGGCCGGCCTGCAGCCTGTAAGCATGCGGACATGTACCGCCTGTGCGCATGTTTCGTACACTCATAGCCGGAAACGGACGGCGCGTGCCGTCCGCTCCTGCAGGAGCTCTTTATGTCTAAAAAAAAGCTGAATAACATCAAAGTGTTTTTTTCTTCCCCTGCCAATGTTATTCTGGTCACCTTCTTCCTGCTGCTTGCGCTGCTTACGCTGTATCCGCTTCTGTCGCTGATCATGGAGACGATGACCGTCCATCCTATGGAAGTGCAGATCGTAGGTCGGCGGAAAGGTTCATTCACACAATTCCACTGGGCAAAACTGCTGCTCGGCGGAGAATATTCCGTCAATAATTTTTATAAGCCGCTGCTGAATACATGCCTTATGGCAATCGCGGCCTCAGCCATCGCCATTCTGTTCGGCGGTATGGTTGCCTGGCTGGTGACGCGGTCAAACCTCAAATATAAGAAATTCATTTCTTTTGTATTTGTGTTCCCGTACATCATGCCGTCATGGACGCTGGCTATGTTCTGGAACAACTTTTTCAGAAATGCCAATGTGGGTATGGGTATCACGGGTATCTTTACAGCGCTGACGGGAATCGCCATGCCGGAATGGTTCGTGTACGGTCTGTTCCCGTGCTCCGTCGTGCTCGGCCTGCATTATTCCCCGTTCGCGTATATCCTGATCGGCGGCATCCTGCGCAACATGGACGCCAACCTTGAGGAAGCGGCCACCATACTGAAGGCAAGCCGCGCGCGCATCATGTGCCGGATTACGCTGCCGATCGTCATGCCCGCGCTGCTTTCTACGTTCCTGCTCGTGTTCGCATCGGCTATGAGCGCCTATGCGGTGCCTGTGTTCCTCGGATCGCCCGTGCGTTTCTGGGTACTGACCACAAAGATGTACACCATGCTCAACGGAAGCTTCCAGGGGCAGGGCTATATCATCGCGTTCTCCATGATCCTGTTCGGTATCGCCATTCTGGGGCTGAACCAGTGGTTCACCGGACGCCGGAAGTCGTTCACGACGATCACCGGAAAATCATCGCAGATTTCCATGGTCGACCTGCGCAAAGTACGCACGCCGCTTTCCGTAGTGCTGTTCGTCATCCTGTGCTTTATCGCCATCCTGCCGCTCATCACGTTCGCGGTGGAGTCGATAATCCTTATGCCGGTCGACTATTCTATCCGCAACCTGACGCTGGATTTCTGGATCGGCAAGGGCGAGTCCGCGCTTGAGAACGGTATGGACGCCGGTATTCTGCGCAGCCGCGACGTATGGCGCACGCTGTGGAACAGTCTGCGGCTTTCCGTGACCTGTTCGGTTGCCGCCGGTATAAGCGGCATTCTGATCGGCTATGCGATCGTCAAGCGGCGTGGTTCCGCGCTGTCAAACTTTGTGAACAATCTTGCCTTTTTCCCGTACCTTATGCCGTCCATGGCATTCGGCGCCATCTATCTGTCGCTTGCCACCAAGATACCGCTTATGTACGGTTCGTTCTTCATCCTTGCGCTGATCGGCTCCGTCAAGTACCTGCCGTTCGCATCGCGCTCGGGCGTGAACGCCATGCTGCAGCTTTCCAACGAGATAGAGGAGGCCGCGGTGATCGTAGGCGTTCCGTGGTATAAGCGTATGACCCGCGTGATCATTCCGATCCAGAAGGCTACGTTCCTGTCAGGATTCCTGCTGCCGTTCATTTCCTGTATGCGCGAGCTTTCGCTGTTCGTGCTGCTCGTAACGCCGCAGAACAAGGTACTGACAACCATGCTCATGCAGTTCAGTGAAAAAGGCTACACGCAGTATGGAAATGCCATCAACCTCATGATTATCGTGCTGGTTCTGGCGATTAATTTTATTGTGAATAAAGTGACCGGCGCGTCCATTGATAAAGGCGTAGGAGGACAATAAGATGCCGCAGATTATTCTTGAGAATGTAACGAAACGATTTGATAAATTTGTCGCCGTGGACAATCTGAACATGGTGATCGATGACCGGGCGTTCATCACGCTGCTGGGGCCGTCCGGGTGCGGCAAGACAACCACGCTGCGTATGATCGCAGGCCTGGAGTCTCCGACCGAAGGACGGATTCTTATAGACGGAAAGCCGGTGTTCGACGCTGAGTCGGGCATCAACATTCCGCCGGACAAGCGCGACGTGGGCTTTTTGTTCCAGAACTATGCGCTGTGGCCGCACATGACGGTGAACCAGAACATTGCGTTCGGCCTTGAGAACTTGAAATGGAGCAAGGAAGATATTAAGAAGCGTACTGAGGAGCTGCTTGACATGCTGAAGATCGGTGAATTCGGCGAACGGTATCCGAGCGAGCTTTCCGGCGGCCAGCAGCAGCGCGTTGCTATTGCCCGTACGCTTGCCACACGGCCTAAGGTACTGTTCATGGACGAGCCGCTTTCCAATCTGGACGCCAAGCTGCGTACTGAGATGCGCACCGAGCTTAAGCGCCTGCACAAGGACACGGACTCCACGTTCATCTACGTAACCCATGACCAGCTTGAGGCCATGACGCTGGCAACCCGTATCTGTCTTATGAAAAACGGCCTGCTGCAGCAGTATGATCCGCCGCTTACCGTGTACAATAAGCCTGCGAATGTGTTTACCGCGGACTTTGTCGGCAATCCGACGATCAACTTTGTGAGCGGCGAGGTGTTCGCGGCGATCTGCCCCGGCAGCAGCTTTACCAAAGGCGGCACGCCGATTGATCCCGATAAGGTGACGCTCGGCATCCGTCCGGAAAGCATTCAGCTTGCCTCGGGCGGCGGCGTTGAGGCGTCCGTGTACTCCACGCTGCCGTCAGGCATGGAGACCATTCTGCGCCTGCAGCTGAGCCATGGTCAGGCTACGCAGATACTGACGTCAGTGGTGTTCGGCGACATTGACTTTGAGACTGATACAAAGGTTTCCGTAAGCTTTAACGTTGATAAGATCCTGCTGTTCGACCGTGCTACTGAAGCCCTGATCCCTGACGGCAGGCTTCAGTACCGTTAGAAGGGTGCCGCTCCGGCCGGCGGGCTACAGCCCGCTCGTGCTGACCGACCAGGAGCCCTGATCTGACAATGCCGCGGCAACGGCCGGCAGCACTGCCTCGCAGTCCTGCGCAAGCTGCCACGGCGGATTGATGATGAACACGCCGCTGCCGTACAGCCGCGGCGTGTTTGTGCCTTCGGCTTTCTGCGCCTTGAACGACGCAAGATCCGTTTCCTGATGTGATTCCGGCTGGCTGATATGCAGCTGAATGTCAAGAACGTCAGCCTGGTTTATGCCGGCCTGCGCCGCCGCTTTGAGGCTTCGCTTCATGGCGGTGGTTTCTCCGCGCCGGTGATGCAGCAGCGGGTACCATACCATGATGATTCCGGCGGGCCATTTTCTGCGCACGTCGGCAACCGTCTCCGCGGTGCGCGTGTAGTCTGTTCCTTCTTCATAGCTCGGATCGATCACTGCAAGCCCGCGTTTTATCTGCGGCGGCGTGAGCGCCCTGAGCATTTCCCATCCGTCACGGTGGTGCACAGCGGCATGCACCGCAGTCTGATCCGGTACAAGCACCGGCTGCCGCATGTTTTCCTGCAGCACCTGTATTTCCGCCGGATGCAGCTCCGAAAGAATCAATCGGTCTCCTTCCCTGAGCATACACCGCTCGATTTCTGGTGAGCCGGGATACATACGCTGTTCGCCGTACAGCCTGCACAGCGCAAGGTATGAGTCCATGCGTGCGGGCAGCCCTCCGGTACCGAGCAGCCGCTGTATGCCGTTTCCGGCTTCGCCGGTCTTTCTGCTGCGCTCGTCGTCAAGCAGGTATCTGCCTGCTCCCGCATGGGTGTCGAATACGGTGAACGGTTTATCCTTTTTTTTCAGGTGCTCCAGAATAAAGACAAGCACCTGATGCTTGAGAATGTCCGCATGATTGCCTGCGTGGAATTCGTGCTGATAGCTGAGCATCCGCTGCCTCTTACCGCGTTTCCGGCTTTGAAAGATCTTCGAGCTCTTTCAGCCACAGCGCCGCGCTCGCGTCGCTCGGCATGCGCCAGTCTCCGCGCGGTGAAAGGCTTACCGTACCCACTTTGGCACCGTCAGGCATACAGGAACGCTTGAACTGCTGGGCAAAGAACCGCCGGTAGAATGTTACGAGCCATTTTTGTACTGTCTGCCGGCTGTACGCTGCCTGAGCTCCGATGCAGAATGCCTGCTCGGCCAGAAACAGGATCTTTGACGGCGTATAGCCGAATCTGAGAACATAATATAAAAAGAAGTCATGGAGCTCATAGGGACCCACCAGATCCTCTGTTTTTTGGGCTATGGTTCCGTCCTTTTCGGGCGGCAGCAGCTCGGGGCTTACCGGCGTGCTCAGAATGTCGAGCAGCACCTGCTGCAGGCGTTCATTCGAGTTTTCGCCCGCGTCGTCCGCGAACCAGGATACCAGATATTTTACGAGCGTTTTGGGAATCGAAGCGTTCACGCCGTACATGGACATGTGGTCGCCGTTATACGTTGCCCAGCCGAGCGCAAGCTCCGACAGATCGCCGGTACCGATGACGATGCCGTTCGTCTGGTTGGCAATGTCCATGAGCACCTGCGTACGCTCCCGTGCCTGGCTGTTTTCATACGTGACGTCGTGCTTTGCCTCATCGTGACCGATATCCTTGAAATGCTGACGTACGGCGTCCGCAATGCGCACTTCCCTGAGCTGTACGCCGCTTTCCTGCGCAAGTGCGCATGCGTTGCGGTAGGTGCGGTCGGTGGTGCCGAAGCACGGCATGGTCACTGCGGTGATGCCCCTGCGGTCAATGCCGCACAGGTCGAATGCGCGGCAGGTGACAAGCAGCGCGAGCGTTGAGTCCAGACCGCCTGAAAGCCCGATGACCGCGGAAGCCGCATGGATATGGCGCAGCCGCTTGGCAAGTCCCTGCGCCTGCATGTCCACAACCTCGGTGCACCGGGTGCGGCGCTGTAGTTCGGATGCAGGAACGAACGGACGGGGATCAACACCGCCGGTCAGCACAGCTTCTTTGTTACGGGTGAACGGATTGTCGGCGCCCTCAAAGCTGATGATGCGGTACGGAACCTGTGCCGCACCGCCGGTCGCGGCCGCGCAGTCTGCAAAGGTTGTCGTGCGCAGCCGCTCCTGTGCGATGCGCTCAAGATCAATGTCCGCCGTCAGCACCGACGCAGATGCGGCGAACGGTGCTGATTCTGATAGAATCTTGCCGTCGCAGGCAATGATGTTGTGCCCGCTGAACACCATGTCGGTGGTGCTTTCGTCATGACCTGCGTCCGCATACAGATATGCGCTCATCGTCTTTGCAGACTGCGATGAGACGAGCGTACGCCGGTACGCGGCTTTGCCTACCACTTCGTTGCTCGCGCTCAGGTTTGCAATAACGGTGGCGCCTGCAAGCGCGTGTCGTACGGAGGGCGAAAGCGGCACCCATGCGTCCTCGCAGATTTCTGCCGCAACGGTAAAGCGCGGATCGCTGCTGTCTCTGAGCAGAATGTCGGTGCCGAACGGAATCAGAGCGCCGTCAGAAGTCAGCCGTATGCTTTGGGGCAGGGCAGCACCTGCCGGAGTGAACCAGCGGCGCTCGTAGAATTCTGAGTAATTCGGAATATAGGTTTTAGGAACAACGGCAAGCACCCGTCCTTTATGGATGAACGCCGCGCAGTTGTAGCGCTGTAAATCCACGGTGACAGGCAGTCCTGCCACAATAAGGCTGCCGCTGTTTTTAGTCTGGTCGCATATAAGCTCAAGCGCGCGTACGGCGCCTTCCTGTAAGGTCTGCTGTAAAAAAAGGTCTCCGCATGTATACCCTGTGATGCACAGCTCCGGAAAGACGATGAGCTGCGCGTCAGGGCAGCTTGCTGCCGTCTGTATAATCTGCTGCGCATTAAAAGCACAGTCCGCCACTTTCAGCTCCGGGCTTGCGCAGACTGCACGTAAGAATCCATATTTCATGCTGCCAGTGTATCACAGAGCGGTGGTTTGCGCCACCGGCATGCGCGTAGTTGACAGTGCTGCTGCAGGTCCCTTCAAAATGCCGGAAAAATCATACTTTATGTCATAATTTTGTTTGACTTAGGGTAAAAAGCGACGTACAATTATAATAATAATATAACCCCTAGGGAGGCGCCGTTATGGCAAAAGTAGAGCTGAAAGGTATTGGCAAAGTGTACGAAGATTCATTCCGTGCCGTTGAAGATGTCAATATCACGATTGAGGATCAGGAATTCTGTGTATTCGTTGGTCCGTCTGGATGCGGTAAGTCAACAACGCTCCGCATGATTGCAGGTCTTGAGGACATTTCTGAAGGCGATCTGCTCATCGATGGTAAAAAGATGAACGATGTTCCGCCGAAAGACCGTGATATCGCCATGGTTTTCCAGAACTATGCATTGTATCCTCATATGACCGTCTATGATAACATGGCATTCGGTCTTAAGATCCGTAAGATGCCGAAAGATCAGATTGATCAGCGCGTCCGTGAAGCTGCCAAACAGCTCGGACTGGAAGATAAACTGATGAACAAGCCTAAGCAGCTTTCCGGCGGTCTGCGCCAGCGTGTTGCTGTAGGCCGTGCAATTGTCCGTCAGCCCAAAGTATTCTTGTTTGATGAACCGCTTTCAAACCTTGACGCCAAGCTGCGTGTTACCATGCGCAGTGAGCTTGCGTCTCTGCATAACCGCCTGAAGGCAACGATCATCTATGTTACCCACGACCAGATTGAAGCTATGACGCTGGGTACCAAGATCGTCGTCATGAGCGTGGGCCATGTGCAGCAGATCGGCGCTCCGCTGTATCTGTACAACAATCCTATAAACAAGTTCGTAGCAGGCTTTATCGGAACACCGCCCATGAACTTTATGACCGTAACGATCGGCGAAAAGAACGGCCGTCTTGTTGCTGACGAAGGTTCTTTTGAAGTATATCCGACTGCCGCTCAGGCTGAAAAGCTTAAGGCATTTATCGGCAAGCAGGTAACGTTCGGTATCCGTCCTGAGGATGTGACCTACGTTCCCCAGCCTGCAGCCGAAAACAATATGACCATGATCGTTGACAACAAGGAGCTGCTCGGTGCTGAGGCACACCTGTTCCTGCGGTCAAAGAAAGATCAGAACATCGTTGCCCGTGCCGGTATTGATCATGACTTTGTGCTCGGCAGCGAAGTTAATGTTGTTCCCAACATGGAGAAGGCCAAATTCTTCAGCCTTGAAGAAGGTGAGCCCAATATTTGTGACGTCATTGAAAAGACCTGGTAAAGAACTGCCGTTCAATACCATGTTGTAATGACGGTATCCGCGGCTTCTGTATGAATCCGCGGATACATTACCCGTAGCCTTGTAGATCCCCCGGCCTGTGCGGTTCGGGGGATTTTTTTATTAGGGGGCGTGAGTCCGGGCGTGTGAACCCGTGTCTCAGCTGCGTGCCGAAGCAAAGGCTGCAGCATATGTCAGTAAAGCTCTTCTGCAGCGGAGATTTTCACGAAGACATGTATCCATATTACTTTGTCATGTGCATGCCTGTGCTGGTGCTGCAGTTATGGACATGTTAATGAGTTCACTCTAGCAGAAATGAATGGTTCATTCTAGCTTGAATGATATGTTCATTCTAATTGGAATGTAATGTTCATTTTAGTTAGAATGATGACTGATGTGCGGTAAATTTTACTTTGTAAAAAAGCCGTGTTATACTGTAACGGATGGATACAGACAATACCCCTAAAAATGCACAGATTAATGCGTACCATACAGCTCATGGAGAAGTGAATATTTCTTTATACCCGAGCAATTTGAGCCAGGATGGCAAGAAGCGGTTTTACGGGCGGATAAGACGCCGTACCGTTACCTTAGACAATGTGATTGCCCATATGGTAAGGGAATATCATACCGGCGTCAGTCCCAATATAATAGAACATGCTGCCGGTCTGCTGAAAACAGGGATGAAGGATTTCCTCAGCCAGGGATATGCGGTGGACCTTCTGAATTTCGGTACGTTATATATTACCGTGCGGGGTGAAATTACGCCCGACATGACCAAGTCCGAGCTTTCAAAGCATATACACTTAAGCTTTACGCCGTCGTTGGAAATGGAAAATGAAGTGCGCAGGCTTGCGGTGGGAATAATACAAAAACCACGTAACGGACGGATAATTGAGCGTATTGAAGATTTGTCAGATCCTGACTCGGACGGCCAGACTGTTACCTGCGGACATGCAGTAAAAATAAGCGGGACGGCGCTCAAGCTGGGCGGAGACGAGTATGGCGTGTATTTTGCTCCCGTAAGTGCAGACGATGCGCTGGTAAAAGACCGGAGTGCTTGGACGAAAGTGGAAAATGTGTTCACCAACAAGCCGTCGAATCTCCAGTTTTATGTACCGGAGCAGCTTGAGCCGGGAAAATCATACAGAATTGTTGTTATTTCAAGTCTGTCGGTAAGCGGCAACCGAATAAAAAGCCCTGTACAGACTGTGAGCGAAACAGTGCAGGCTGTGAAATAAACGGAAATCATGCCGATTATAGGTGGGGTATGGGAAACTTGAATCCTCATAACTGAAGACAGGAATGCGTGTTGCAAACTTGATAAGTTTTTCTTGTATCTGTTTGCGCTTGCTCTTATATTCTTTTTCTTCTGCAGTAAGCTCACGTTTTGTAAAACGACAAGTTGTCAAAGTTTAGCTTATGATAGTTAAAAAATGATTTACATCTATCTGATACAGCTATTGGCCGTATCAGATAAGTACTATTACTATTGCAGTTGCAGCTTACGAATTTCATCGATAGGTAAGCCAGCAGCCTCAGCTATTTGCTCTGGGGTAAGATGTATTTTAAGAAGATTGCGAGCGTCTTCGAGAGCTTTTTATGCTCGCCCGCTGTTAGCCCCTCTGTAAATCCAGTTGCATGTCCTTCGGTAAATCCAGTTGCGTGCCCCTGGGCAAGTCCTTCCTCGCGTGCCTGTCTCAATTCGATTTCAGTACGGGAGGCAATGTCACGCGCAGGCTTGTCGGCAAAGATGTACCGTGCCCAGTCACGTCTGTTGCGGCTCAATCGTTTTAATAACAAGTTAACCATATTCAGTTCCTCCTCGTGTTCCTTAAACTGGGCAAGCCATCTCTGCATGTCCGGGTCATCCCCATCTGATACTATCATACTCCAGAAAAATAAATCACTCAATGATTCTTTTTCCATATCTGTCAGATTCTTGAGTTTCGGCAGCTCTATAAAATGTATCTGTAACATGTCGGTAAGTTGGTCTTTGGACGTATCTTCCCTAAATGTGTAGGAGTGATGTAAGTTCTTGTCATCGATAAAGCTAAAGTTTGCAAATGTTATCTGATATACATGCGGCATATCCTTGTACAAGGAGCCGCTTTCAAGAGTTTCTGCTGCAGAACACTTTGTAAAGAACGAATACAAGTCATATATCCTTATTGATTTCCCTTATGGAATACGAAATGTTACCAACTAGATTTTCTCTATCATCTTTTTAAGTTTTTCTTTGTACAGCGCTTTGAGTTCAGGAGGATTTAAAATCTTAACAGAATCAGCAAAGTGCAGAACCCAGTAAAGAGTTTCCTGAATCTGGTTTGATTCAAAACTGAGGTATACAGTTCCATCTTCATTCTGGTAACAGTTTTGATTTTTATGCCAGGTCCTTTCCAGAACATACGTGTTAATTGATTTATCAAATAGAAGTTCAATTTTCTGAATTGGAGCGTCATTGTTCCAGATGCCAAAGTTAGGGTCTATGTGAACTTTTTTATCATAATCTGGATCCGGTGTAAACTCATCTAAGAAGATAATGTTTTTCATTCGTGAAAGGTTGTATGTATTGAATTTTTCGTGTTTGTGTGAATAGGCAATTACATACCAGTCACCTTTCTGACAGTAGATTTTATACGGATCAATGTTTGAATGAGGAGTGTGTTCAGTGCTGCTGAGATTTCTGTATCCAAAGCTGATTGATTTATGCGTTTTTATTGCTTCGAATAGTTTTTCGAAAACATCGTTTTCAATATTTGGCAGGGGATCAGAAATAAACTGAACATCATTCAGGAGTGAAGTCTGAACCTGCACTTGATTTGGCATCATTTGAGAAATTGTGTCATAAACTTTTGAGATCGTGTCTTTAAGCGGAGTATTATCATAACGCTCAAGAAGCGGAAGAATTCCGGCCATAGCAACAAGCTCGCCTTCGCTTACAAGTACATTTTTAACAAAGAAAGTCTCGTCTGTATAATAGTAGCCTTTGCGGCTGCGGTCGTATTCAATCGGAGCATTGTAATAAATCTTAAGCTCATCAATGTCTCTCAGAATTGTACGGCGGGAAACTTCAAGTTCTTTCATAAGGCGCTCTACGCTGGGGTAGGGAATAGTCTGAATTGCTTTTTCAAGCTGCAGAAGGCGCAGAGATTTTACATGGCTTTCGCGAATTTTCTTTTCTTCTCCCATAAAGATATTTTATCATGGAATAAAGAAATTACAATGCCGTTTGATGACACTATATAATG
>CACZQF010000193.1 GCA_902783245.1 uncultured Spirochaetaceae bacterium
ACCGAGCATCACGTTCTGCGCTGACTGTATGGTGTAGTCACGCGCATAATGAGCAGGCGTAAAATCTGAGTTATTCGCATTAGTATTTTGGAATTTATCCTTAGCGCTTGTAAACGTAAAGCGGTGGTCTGCAGGATCGTAGAACCAGATATTGTCATCAAACTGCATATAGCCCTTGCCTTTTTCCCGCGCGGGTCCGGTTATGACGATCGTCCATTTGCGTGCGGTGTCGCGGCGGTACATCATCGCATCCGTAACGCTGCGCCCCTCTCCGGGCTTTTCCTGCACAATAGAATAGGATCCGGTAAAATCAGTACCGTAAAATGCCGTATTGTCCTCGGCTTTCTGTAAAAGTACCTGCGCCGCAGCGGCGTCCGGTGCATTTTGCGCACCAATACATACCGCCTGGCCGATCAGAACGGCGGCACAAAGCAGCACGCCAGTAATACATGTATCAGTTTTCATTCAGTCACTCCCAACGCCTCTACCGGCGATATTCTCACGGATTTCCAGACTGCATACAACACCGCAGCCATTGTGGTTAACACTACGAGCGCCGTAAAGTTACAGCAGTCCGCTATACCCGGCAGCGGTTTAAGATGGCCGCCGGTTAAAAAGATATCAAACGCAGGAATAAAAGACAGGTTAAAGAGCTCCGCTGACTTTGAAAGCAGCAGAGAAAGTCCGATGCCGCCGCAGCAGCCGCACACAAGCAGAAGCAGCGCCTCCGCGCTGAACACGGCAAGTATGCCGCGCTTTTTCATACCGATGGCCATGTAGATGCCTATTTCGTTGATCCGTTTCATAACCAGTACGCGGTACGTACTTCCGATACCCACAATGATAATCACCACAAGCGCGGCAATCACAAATGCGGCTATACTGTAGATTGCAGCCACAATTATCTGCACTTCCTGAATGTTCGCGCTGAGCGGAATAAGCGCATAGGTGGTCTGTGCAAGCTCACCGCCCAAAAGCTTGTCATAGAACAGATGCTTATCCTTAACGAGCGGGTACATCGGGAATTCATTTTCCAACGCAGCCTGATACCGCTGTATTTCACGCATATCCGGCTCACGATCAGGAAAAAAAATACCGATTCTGTCAGCCGTATTCTGAGGTTTTCCGCAGGCACGGCGCAGACAATCTATATCAAGGTAGGACGTATACATGCCGAACAGGCTGGAATCCCGGAATATGCCCTGTACCGTAAGCGGCACCGTATTGCGGTAGCCGTCCACCGTATACAGCATAAAGGTTATCACATCACCGCAGGCAGCCCCGAGCATCCGCGCGATCGGCTCCGACAAAAGCACGCCGTCACTGCCGGCCATATCACGCGCGCTGCCGGCTACATAGCTGAACCCGTCGAACAGCCGCTGTTCCACGGTAAAATCTATGCCTTTTATAACCCGCTGACGTACGCCGGTCCCCTCAAAATACAAGGCACAGTCTTTAGCATCGAGCTCACTACGGGCAGAAATAACGGCATTCTGCGGAAAAATCCGTTTAAGTGCGGCAATAGTCTGCGCTGCATTCGTTATATACAGATTCCGGTCACCGCCTAAAAACTGCAGGCTGCCGCCATAGTATATTTTTGCTTTCTGTGTTAAAGACGTCATCATGCCTCTGATTAAGAACATGCTGAAAAGAGAAATGGCAGTTCCTACAATGCACACAGCAAACAACGAGACATACTGGCGCTTTCTCCAGAACAAAGACCTGAATCCGATGGTCACACTGTACAGGTTCATGCTACACAGCCCCCTGCATGGCCTGTACGGGCTGTATACTTAGCGCCGTACGAACCGGATAGATCCATGCAATCATGCCGATACCAAGCGCAAGCGCCATGGAACGTACAATATTACTGAACGACACGAGCGTCTGAATCGTACCGCCGCCAAAAAGCTGCATTAAAAATACATTCGAAATCGTAATGTGCGCAGTGCTGATTCCGGCAGAGGCAGCCGCGCCGAGCACGCAGCCGATCACACCCGCGGCAAAAGAAAGCATAAATGTTTCAAGCATACATTCGGCGCTTACATAGCGCCGAGTTGCACCGATCGCACGCATAGTACCGATTTCCCGCAGGCGGTTAAGAATATTGATTACAAGCGTATTATTAACCACAATAAACCCCGCCGCAAGCACAACGATGATGCCGGCATTAAGGATAAGCCGCATAAAATACAGGTACATGGCCGTATTTCCGGCCGCAGTCCGCCAGTCCACCGCCTGCACGGGCCAGCCGCGCTCCTTAAAGCTACGGTTCAGCTGATGCAGCACCCGGCGTTTGAGTACAGGGTCTTCAAGCTCACACACTAAAAAATTCCAGCTTGTGCTTTCAGACGCAGGCACAGCTTCCTGCAGCAGGCCGGCAGAAGTCTGCTCGGATTCTTTTACAACGGCCTCATCAGACAGCACAACCTGCTCCGTATCCTCATACCCGCCAAAAAAGTCATCATCGAATTCCAA
>CACZQF010000194.1 GCA_902783245.1 uncultured Spirochaetaceae bacterium
CGGCAGATATCAATGGTACCGCCCATCTGAACGGTCTGATACATTGTTTTTTCATCGCCCAGCTGTCCTGAGGGGAAAACCTGAATAGTAATACGGCCGCCTGACTTCTGTTTTACCAGATCAGCAAAATGATCGCCGCACAGATCCATGATGTGTCCGTCAGGATTCAGCTCCGCATACCGCAGCGTGTAATTTTTCTTTGAACCTGATGAACCGCCATCCTTTGCTCCTCCTGCAAAGGCCAGGCCGCATGCCAGCGCAGCAGCACCAATAATAACTCCAACCTTTTTCATATAACCTCCTTAGGTTTTTGCCATATATTGCACCGGCTACATCTGAAGCCGGTAATTAACAGAATTAAACATATCTACATCGCTTTTGAACACAAGTTCGCTGTTCACTTCAATAACATCCCGCGCAGGCCGCTTGTCATTATCAAGCAGATACTGCACCAGGATTTTTGTTGCAAGAAACGAGCACTTATAGGGATTGTTCTGAATGAGATGTGAAAAAACACCCCGCTGCAGAAAACACTTATTTTCTTTGAATACATCCATACCGATGCTGAACATATGCTTCCAGCGGTTTGTATCCAGCAGCGCCTGTGCCAGTCTGATCGAATCACGGGATGTTACTGCAAATGAAGCGGCAAAATACCGGTCAGAAAGCACCTGTCTGACACGGTCGGCATCAGCCGTATTATCCGATTCGCTGTACAGCTTATACACCGGGTTCTCCGCACCTGCAGAGCGCAGATAACTTTCAAACCCGTCCACAATCTCATAATGAGGCACTAAGGTGGGATTTCCGGCACAGATAAGCACCGGCTGCACGGAGCCGATCCGCTGCAGAATAAGTTCCGCAAGCATCCGGCCCACAATAAAGTAATTAGGACGTACGCAGCAGAACCTGCCGGAATCAGGAATATCACTGCTGGCAATCACAAACGGAATGGATCTTTTGCGGTACTCCTGCAGGGACACCAGACCGTCTGCCGGGGTATATCCCACGGATACAAGGCCGTCAATATCAGTCTGCTCCAGAATCTCATGCAGCCGCTGATCCTGCGTGTCGCATTTGCTGCCTGAGAACGGAACCGGGATAAGCTCAATATTAAAATCCCGCATCTCAGCCAAATAATCTTTTACCCCCTGCCAGACATCACTGAAAAAATAAGTATTCTCGCCTTCCAGTCCGGGAATAGCGGCAGCAATCTTCAGCGTACCCCGTTTCAAGGAGGATGCAACGGTGTTCGGCTTGTAATTATGCTCACGGGCTATACGTTCTATCCGGTCACGGGTTTCCGCGCTTACGCCGGGTTTGCCGGACAGGGCACAGTGCACGCTTCCGATTGAAACACCGGCTTCCGCGGCTATGTCTTTTATGGTAAAACGCTTTGACACGATTTATCCTTGCACAGGGGATGCACCCTCAAACAAAGGGTCATATACAACTAAAACGTTTTGTATATTTAGATAAAGTGTAAGTCCACATTTTCCATCTGTCAACAAAATAAATATACTTTTTATCCTTTTTTTTACATTTTTATCTGTTTTTACTTGTATTTTGCTAAAAAACTGGTAAAATATAAAAGCAGATAACTAAAACGTTTTATATTCAAGGTTTGTTTATGTACAAATTTACTATCGCCACGAAACTGGACGAACGTACGTATGCCGCATTCGCGCGGTTCAACACATTCCGGGCATTTAATCATTTTATTGGATATATTATTTTTCCTGCCGCCATGCTGCTTTTTGCAATAATCAACCTGCGGGAAGGCAGCATTCCGTTCTTCTTCATCTGTCTTTTGCTTGCGCTTTTTTCGACACTGTACCACACCGTTTTTTATTCAGCCATATTGCGAAGACAGCTGCGCCGCCTGAACCTGAGCGCAGAAAAAACGGTATACACCGTATGTTTTACTGAAGAAAATTTTCACATAGAGAATGATACGGAGCAGGCGGACTATACATGGAGCAACATCCATACCGTATACAAAACAAAAGACGTTATCTATCTGTATATGCTGAAAACAAAATGCTTTATTCTTCCGGCAAAAGACATTCTGGACGGAAAGACGATTGATGAGCTCTGGGCATTCCTACAGACAAAGCTGCAGAAATACCAGCTGAAACAAAGAACATAACCACCATCCAGCCGGGTACAGATGCTGCTTCACAAAGGTTCTACCGGTACACCACGTGAAACTGCATGAACACAAGGTTCATATCAGGTGAAAATGAAAAACCGACGATCGCTGCCTCATCCTGCAGATACTCACGCTGTTTGTCGCGCCACGCCTCAAGGTTTTCATCCTCACCTTCCTGCTGCGCCATATTCCATGTTACCTGATCAAAAGGCACCACGGAAACTGCCGTCACTTCTATAATGCAGCGCGGCTCGCCCGCACGGTCAATGACGATATAATATTCCCCGGTAACCGGCAGCGGCTCATTATCAATGCCGTAGGTAGCATAGCTGGAAAAAAAGCCGGTCTTTTTTCCGGCAAGCACAAGCGCAAGCTGCTCATCACCGGTAAAACCGCGGGATTCAAAGGAAAAATCTCCCGCATATCCTTCCAGACCGTCCCGTCCGGTCTTGCTTAAAAAATTATTCCAATACTGCGCACTGTCCATAGCACCGCACTCCCGTTCCGATCAGCGCTGCACCGCACCGTCATGCACTTTGTTCGCAACAGACTCGCCGCACAGAATACGCACCAGCTCCATGGAGAACTGCTCGGCGCACCCCGGGCCGCGGCCTGTCACCAGATTCCGGTCCGTAACAAACGGCGTATCGCCGTTCCACTGGCTGCCGTTAAGCAGGGCGGCAAAATTACCGCCGCAATAATCCTCAACCTGCTTTTCCATGCCGGGATAGCATGTCCACCGGTGGCCTGCAAGCACGCCGGTCTTAGAAAGCACCACCACGGGAGCGGCGCAGATAGCCGCCACCAGCTTGCCGCCTTTGTACGCAGCTTTTATCAGTTCAATGACGTTCTCACACGCGCCCAGATTCGCCGCGCCGGGCATACCGCCAGGAACAACCACGGCGTCAAAAGACGAGGATTCCGCCAGATATGACTCAAGGGTTATATCAGCCTGCACGACAATTCCGTGCGAGCCTTCCACCAGAATATCATTTTCCTTGCCCTGGGCAGGAACAGCTACCGTTCTAACCTTTACACCGGCCCGCCGCAGATAATCCACCGGGGTCAAAGCCTCGATCTCTTCAAATCCGGGTGCCAGGAAAACAATACATGATATCATACAGCAATCTCCTTTTTTCAGATAACGGACAGAATATAGGCACCTCGGAAAACCCACTTTCGAGGCTTTTTCGAGGAAAACTGCGCATTCCGTCTGCTTTTATAGTACCGCAAACAGGAAGATATTGTAAATATACAGTTTTAAGGATAAAATATGTATATGAAACAAGTTTTAATTATAGACGCACCGCCTCTGTTCAGAGAGTTTTTAAAAGACAAACTCAAGAATGAGAATATTCAGGTAGAGATTGCCCAGACGGACCGGGATGCGTCCATAAAACTTATTTCAAACCTTCCGGATCTGGTGATTATTGATATAGCGGATGATTTTGCGCCGCTCACCGAATTCCTTGCACGCAAGCAGGATGATCCCAATGCAAAGCGTATTCCCATTATTATTACCGGCCCGCGCATTGACAATGACAAAATATCCGTACTGGCACAATCAGGTGTCATCAAGTATTTTACCAAGCCCATTAAATTCGATCTCTTTTTTGAATCCATCGGACAGGTGCTGCACTCCCGCTTTACGCTGGACACAACGCCCTGCGTGCTTGACCTGCACCTGAATCATAATATTATCTTTGTGGAAGTCTCAGAAGGTCTGAACCGCGAAAAGCTTTCGCTGCTTAAATACAAGCTCACGGAAATAATCGATGCCAATAAGATGGAGCATCCTAAATTCATCCTCATGATCACGAATCTTTCGCTGAGCTTTGTTGACGGCGCCAATCTGGAAATGCTTTTTGACAATATCATTGCCGACAAGCGGCTGGAAAAAAAGAATATCAAAGTGCTTTCCATGGATCCGTTCGTGGCAGACTTTGTTTCCGGTCACGTTGATTACAATGGAATCGAAGTGGTGAACAGGCTGGCTTCCATTCTGAACGGTCTGCTGGACACCTCATATTCAGAAAGCGTTCCCGAACTTATATCCGACAGAATCCTTGCAGCTGATGAGAACGCTAACGTCGGCTCCGTGGAAACAAAGTTTTATTCAGACTCCGGCATTGTGGAAAAGCCGCACACCCAGACCGACGGGCTGCGCATTGCCGTCATTGACGGTGATGCCACCGTACGCAAGCTGCTTTCCGCCGTGTTCAGCGGTATACGTGCACAATGCGACGTCTATGACTCAGGTACCGAATTCCTGCAGGCAGTAAACAGACGGCCGTACGATCTTATTATTCTGGACATTTTTATGACCGGTATTTCCGGGTACAATATACTGAAAACACTGCATACTTCAAAGAACTGTCCGCCGGTCATCATTTATTCCCAGTCCATGCAGCGGCAGGTCGTGGAGCAGGCGCTTGGACTCGGTGCAAAGGCATTTTTGATAAAACCGCAGCGCCCCGAAGTGATTATCAAAAAATCCTTGGAAATTATCAACGCATCAAAACAGTCATAAACCGGATTTTCTATGCAGAAGACAAATTATCACACGCACTCAACTTTTTGCGACGGGAACGACACTCCCGAACAAATGGCCCGTACCGCATGGGAACGCGGCTTTTCCGTGCTGGGTTTTTCAAGCCACAGCATGTACCCGTTTGCCTCCACCTGGCATATTGAATCGCGGCAGCATCAGGCCTATGCCGATGAAATCCGCAGGCTCCGTGCCGCCTACGCCGGTAAAATGGAAATTCTTCTCGGATTTGAAGCAGATTATATTCCATCCATAAGCCCGGCGCACATCAGGCAGTTCGAGCAGTTCAGCCCGGATTTTATCATCGGGTCAGTCCACTATATTTTTACTAAAGACGGCAATTTTACGATTGACGACAGCACTGAAAACGTCAGGCAGGGCATAGACACGCTGTTTGCAGGTAACGGCCGGAACGTAGTCTGCGAGTATTTTGCGCTTCAGCGGGAAATGCTGAAAACAGGAAAGTTTACGATATGGGGACATCCTGACGTGATCCGTAAGCGCAACGGACAGCTGCATTTTTTTGACGAGACGGACAGCTGGTATGTACAGGAATTAAAAGCGACCGCAGCGCAGGCAGCAAAAGCCGGAATTATTGCAGAAATCAATACCGGGGGAATTGCCCGCGGAGCAATCGATGACGTATACCCGTCGGCAGCATTTTTACAGATACTGCATGACAATCATGTACCTGTAACGCTGTCATCGGATGCACATTCCGCCAAGGACATTGACTGTGCGTTCGACCGGGCGCTGGCAGCAGCAAAACATGCAGGATATACCGAAATACAGTATATAAGCGGCGGACAGATATGCTGTCAGCCGTTAAAGGCTTAACAAGCGCATAAAGCGCCGTTAAGCAGTATTTTACAGGGATATATTTCAGCGGTTCTTCCGCTCTTCCTCGCTTTTACAATCAATGCACAAAAATGCGTAAGGCAGGTTTTCGAGCCGGGCTTTAGGGATTTCCTTATTGCACTTCAGGCACAAACCGTAGTTACCGCGCTGGATCCGGTCAAGAGCATTGTTGATAAGCTGCAGCGTATTTGCATTCTGTGCACCCAGAGAATCAAGCATCGTACGGTCAACCACTCCGGACGCCTTATCCACTTCATCACCAGAATCTCCGTTTTCAACCAGCTTCTTAAAATCATCATGCTGATTTGCTATAGACTCCATTATTTGCACACGTTGAGCCAGCAGCTTAGCCTTCATTTCTTCAATAAATTCTTTTTCCATCCTTACCCTCCAATGTTGACATTATAGGTTGTTTTGTAGATACTAATATACGCATATTTGTCCAAAAAGACAACTTAAATCGGAGGAAATGTGGCTAAAGAAGAGGCTATTGAGGTAGAGGGTGTCGTCACGGAGGCTCTGCCGAACACAATGTTCCGTGTCAAACTCCAGAATGATCATATCATTATGGCGCATCTTTCTGGAAAAATGAGAAAGCACTATATTCGTATTGTGCCGGGAGACAGTGTAAAAGTCGCACTTTCTCCTTATGATCTGAACCGCGGAAGAATCATTTTCCGCCAAAGATAAACACCCTCCCAGCCGTCAGCATCCGTTCATAGCAGATACAGATAGACGGTTCCTTTTGTGTTTAGCGCACCTCGGAAGCCGATGCGGCTTCTCAGAGGTTTCCTTTGTTATCAGCCGTTCTTTTTATTATCTCCTGACAGTATATACCGGAGTGATCTTGCCATGCCGGAAAATCCATTGGCAATCGCCGCGATACACAAAAACGGCCCGAAGGGTATCAGAATCCATGACCATCTCAAAAAATACAGTCCGAGCGCAAAAGTTACGGCCTTCTGTATGAACGTTACAAATGCCTCTGACCGAGAGGGCGGCGTAGTCCGCCGGTTTGACCATGTATAAGTATAGCGCCGCTGGCCGCTGTTGCTTCCAGAATTCATACTCTGGAACCACTGCCAGTACGGATCTTCCTGACTTTCATAACTGCCGTATCCGCTGTATCCGCCATAGGCTGACTGACTGCCGGCATACTGATATTCAGGCTGTCCGAAACCGTTTCTGTCATACTGCATGCGCTTAGTCTCATTGCCGAGCACTTCATATGCGGCACTGATACGCTTAAACTGCTCCTCCGCTTCGGCATTTCCGGGATTTCTATCCGGATGATATTTTAATGCCAGCGAACGGTATGCTTTCTTAATTTCCTCAGCAGTCGCAGTTTTACTGACTCCGAGCACCTGATATAAATCTTCCATAATTTAAAAAATACAAAATTCCCCGTAATGTTACAAGTAAAATAGCTGTTATAACATAAATATAGATAAAAAAATACAAAAAGTGCCGGAAACAATGCAGGAACCCTGCATGCAGAAACCCTGCATCAGCGCGGCCGGGCAGCCGCGGAGCCGGGGTCTGCATACCAGGCACATTGAGACAGCTCAGCTGTTTATGCGGCTCGGCTACTTTTTTATAATCACCCAGGTAGCGCCGGAGCCGCCCATCGCCCGGTCAGGATGTCCTGACGTGCCGAGCCGCTTATCCTGTTCGATAAAAGTTTTTACCATCGGCCCGAGCACCGGATCACTGCCGGACGAATGGTTGCCTTTGCCGTGAACAATAAGTATTTTTCTGAGTCCTCTGCCCTTGCATTCAGTTACGAACGCGGCAAGCCGGGACCACGCTTCTTCGCGCGTCAGGCCGTGCAGGTCAATCCGCGCCTCCGGACGCATTGTCCGTAAGTATTCGCGGTTTTCCATCTTTGACTGCTCATAATACTCATCGGCCGCCTTGTCTTTGTCGACGGTACCATACCGGCGAAGCCACAGCTCCATAGGATTGATCGACACCTGCGCATCACGCTTCATCTGCTCTTCGTAGGTATACCCCTGCCGCGCCGCTTCTTTTTCTTCTTTGGTAGGCGCGTTTGCTTTTTTATGAGAAACCTGAGGCTGCTTTTTCACTTGTTTCTTTGCATCACGCTGCTGCTCATCCCACTGCGAAAGAATATCACCAAAATCCATATCAGCTCCTTCTGCTACCGGATCGGCAGTACCGTATCTGCGGTAACCCAGCCGCCGGATCCGTTCATATCAATATATATCCATTTTCCAGTTTTTTCCAAAATCTTTACCCGGCAGCCTGCAACGAACTGACCTGATGCGGTCTGCGCCGCCGTGTCCGGCTCATCCTTTGCAGAAGCAGAAACCTCAGGAACCGCATACAGCCGGCCGCCGCAGTATATACCGTAAAGCGGACGCAGCCGCGCTGCCAGAAACAGCGAGGTTACCAGCAGCGCACAGGCCGCCGCCGCACAGACTCCGCCGGAAGACCTGCGCTGTATTTTAAGCAGCAGCACCCCGCAGACAAGCAGCAGGATTCCGCCAAGCAGTGCGGCATACAGCAGCGGCACGCTCGGTTCAGCAGGCACGGTTCCGAGCCCTGCCTGCATCTCAAGAGTCCTGCGCGCTGCGGCCGCCGCGCTATGCGGTAATGAGCGGCGCTCCTTGCCGCGCAGCTCAGCCAGCCGGGCAGGATCAAGTATAAACCGTTCATCGGTCTGCTCTACCTCAGGCTGCGCAGGCTGAACGAATGCGGAAGAAAACAATCTGTCCGTACCGGAGATTTCATCGGTCTTCGGCGCAGTATTCAAAGGCTCCGTTACCGTCACAAAACCGTCCGGCAGGGCAAGATCAGTCTTAACGCCCGCATAAGAAACAGCAGCTACGGTCACGGCAGGCAGCTGCAGCTGTCCGGCAGCAAGCGGCTGCCATACAAAATCCGCCACCGGGACTTTTATATCTGAAAAGCTGCCGCGGGCCATGCCGGACGCAGCCTCATAGTCAGCTGTTTTATCAAGAAGCGCATCCTTCTGCAGATTCCATTCAAAGTTCTGCACCTGCGCCGCATACTGCACATATACAGTAAAGTGAACCGGAACCCCGAGCACCGCCTGTACATTATGCAACGGACGAACAGAGGAAAACTCCGGCAGCTCCGCATCAGGAGCGTCATTCTGACCGGCGCGGATTCCTTTGGTAAATGCAACGATAAGGCGGGGCTGCACAAGCGCCGGATCTTCAAGCACGGTAAAGGCCGCAAAAGGAACGGTATACCGCCGTCCGCTCACCGTGATCAGTACCGGCGGCAGCTGCAGCACATCAGGGTCTTCCTGCGGCTCGGAAAAACGGAGCCATACCGTCAGCACAGTTCCCGCCGTTGTACCGCCGGCACTGCTTCTAACGGCGGCCTCTTTTTTTGAGGAAACAAATGATATGCCATGCCCCATGTCCGGCACGGTAAACTGCACATGTTCAGGCGC
>CACZQF010000195.1 GCA_902783245.1 uncultured Spirochaetaceae bacterium
CCTCCGCTACAGTCCGTTGCTTGCCAGCCATTTCTTTACACTAGATTCTGCACTGTTACATGAAGAACCGCTTATTGCAAGTCCTCTTACAACTTCTGTATGCGGGCAGAGCTTCTTAATGTCGCTTTCGCTTCTTCCCATACCGCTTCCTTCGTGAGTACAGAACGGAAGAATCTTTTTACCTGAAAAATCAGCGCTTTCAAGGAAAGTGAAAACAGCCTGCGGCATTGTTCCCCACCAGCATGGATAGCCAAGCACAATCGTGTCGTAATCTGCGATGTTCGGAAGGTGGCCTGCAAGTTCAGGGCGTGCGTTTGCTCTTCCTTCTTTCTGTGCTTCATCGCAGCATTCCTTGTAGTTTACCGGGTAAGTTTTTACCGTTTTGATTTCAAACAAATCTCCGCCCGTTGCCTGCTGTGCAAATTCCGCAACAACAGCCGTATTTCCTTTTGAAATTTTACGGATTGAACCGCCGAAATAGTTTTCTCCCGTGTGCGAAAAGTATGCTATCAAAGTTTTCATATCTGCCTCCATATCAGTCGTGAATTTTCCAGCCGCTGATCTTCTTTACAAACTCAGGGTCAAAATGATTTACAATTTCACTGTGACCGATATCAAGCTTAGAAATCTGCTCCATATCCTCAGCATCAAGTGAAAAATCCCACACATCAAAGTTCTGTTCCATGCGTTCCTTATGCGTTGACTTCGGAATCACGACTACACCGCGCTGGATGTTCCACCGCAGAATCACCTGCGCGGCAGTTTTTTCGTGCTTATCCGCAATATCACGCAGAAGCGGATTCTTAAAAATGTCATGTTTACCCTCGGCAAACGGCCCCCACGCCTCAGGTATAATGCCGAACGATTTCATCGTTCTGAGCGCATCAGCCTGCTGAAAAAACGGATGCAGTTCTACCTGATTCACCGCAGGAATCACTTTTGCATGCATGCACAAGTCGGCAAGCACATGCGGATAAAAATTGCTCACACCTATCGCACGGATTTTTTCAGCCGCGTACAGTTCTTCCATCGCACGCCAGGAACCGTAATAATCGCCCATCGGCTGATGAATCAAATACAGATCGATGTACTCAAAACCAAGCTTTTTAAGCGAAGTTTCAAACGCAGCCTTTGTCGCTTCATATCCTGTGTCCTGAATCCAGAGCTTTGTAGTGATAAAAAGATCTCCTCGCCTTACCGTTCCGTCGGCAATCTTTTTTGCAACCGCACGGCCCACGGCCTCTTCGTTCATATAAGCTGACGCAGTATCAATCAGACGGTAGCCGGAATCAATCGCATCAATTACTGCCTGCTCTGCAACCGCCCCTTCCGGCACCTGGAATACTCCGAAACCAAGCTGCGGCATCGTAATGCCGTTGTTCAGTGTTACATACTCCATAACATGCTCCTTACAGCTAAAAGTGTAACGGATTACATGGTGATTTGTACAATAGAACTTTTGCATATCAGTATTCATTTTTTTTATACTGGCAGAATCTGTCCGCAGGTGATAAACTGTTTCTATGATAGAAACCTATATCATTGAACAGCTTGCTGCGGTAGCAAAATACGGCACGCTTTCGAGGGTTGCGGAAACGCTGCACATATCGCAGCCGGCGCTTACCCGCAGTATGCAGAAACTGGAAGATGAGCTCGGCGTAAAACTCTTTGAACGCTCTAAGAACCGCATCACGCTGAATAAGCTCGGCGAGCTTGCCGCACGCCATGCCGAAGTCGTGATGACCGCGCACTACGAAATGATCCGCGCCGTACAGGAAGCGGACCGGCAAAGCCGTACGTTCAGCTACGGTTCAATCGCACCCGCTCCGATGTGGGAAGTAACACCGATTCTTTCGCAGCTCTACATGGGCATGACTGTAAGCTCAGATCTGCAGGAAAATGACGATGTGCTTGTACGGGGACTTGATGACGGCACGTACAAAATTATCATTCTGACGCATCCGCTTGATGAGGAAAAATATTTCAGCTGTGAGTTTCTTCATGAAAAACTGTATATGCTGCTGCCAAAATCACACCGGCTTGCAGGGCGTCCATCCTTGCAGCTTAAGGATCTTGCAGGCGAGAACATTCTGATACACAGTAAAATCGGCTTCTGGTATTCGCTCGTCAAAGAAAAAATTCCCGACGCAAAATTTCTTGAACAGCACGAGCTTTCAACCTTGCGTGAAATTGTAAAAACAGCGGATATTCCTTCTTTTGAGACGAATGTTTCCATTGTCGGAGATTCGCTGCCGAAAAACAAAGTAATGATTCCCTTTGATGATTCGGAAGTGGATGTAAAGTTCTACTGTATCTGCAAAAAGGAAAACCGGCAGGAGCTGACCGCACTGTATTCCGCGCTAAAAATGAACTGACCCCTGTACGGCTTGCCGTATGGTCAGTTCACATCATTTTGTTTTTGATACAGAGAACTCCGCCGTTACATCGCCTTTTCCAAGCATTGATTTAAGCTCCGCCTGTGTCACTCCGTTGATTTTTCCGAGCCGCGTAAAGTTCCAGCTGTTCGTATCGTAGTAAATTGTAATCTGATTTCCCTGATATAATATGATATCGCCGGCATCGGCCGGCCTATTTGCCGCAGCAGCATCCGCCGGTACCGGCAGCGTTGTCAGCGTTATACAGCGCCTGCTCCACCTCGGCCGGAGAAAGTACTTTACCGCAGCTGGCCACTTTGCCGTTAACCATAAGCGCAGG
>CACZQF010000196.1 GCA_902783245.1 uncultured Spirochaetaceae bacterium
CACATGCCGATATGCAGACTCGTCACATGCCGATATGCAGACTCGTCACATGCCGATATGCAGTTTTTACATATCGCGATCGGCAATTTGTGCATATCGCGCACCTGCAACCGCTCAACCGCGCCAGCCGGGCAATTCTACTTTGCCAGCTGCTTCTGAATGGCGTCCAGCAGCTCGTCGTACTCCGTAAACGCCGGAATGTCCGGATTGTCACGGATAATCTGCTCGGTCGAGCGGAACAGGAAGCCTGCCTTGGAAGCCTTGATCATGCCCAGATCATTGAACGAATCTCCCGATGCGATGGTATCGAATCCCACCGACTGCAGCGCCTTCACCGTGGCAAGCTTGCTGTTTTCAATGCGCATTCTGAATCCGGTAATCTCTCCGTCAGGCGCAACCGTAAGCTCATTGCAGAACAGCGTGGGATAGTCCAGCTTTTTCATGAGCGGCCCCGCAAACTGCGTGAACGTATCGCTGATAATGATGACCTGTCCCAGTGCGCGCAGCTTCTGCATGAACTCACGCGCCCCCGGCAGCGGATCAATCTTTTCTATAGTATTCTGTATCTGCGAAAGTCCCAGCCCGTGCTCCTTAAGGATCGCAAGCCGCTGACGCATAAGCTTATTATAGTCAGGCTCATCACGCGTAGTTCTGCGCAGCTCGGGAATCCCGGACGCCTCCGCAAAGGCGATCCAAATCTCAGGGACAAGCACTCCTTCCAAATCAAGACACGTTATATACATTTTTCCTCCCGCAGCCCTGCCCGCGCATCACTACCGCAGCGCGCCGGCCTGCCGTTCAGCTCACTATACCAAAAAGGATTCAGACACACAACACGCCCGCACCGACCTTGGTCGGGACAAAATGGCAGCTGACAACGATAACATACAGACAATCACCTCCCGCTGCCTAGTTGCACTTACCCCTCCATATCTGTATAATTATGAGCATTATACAAAATGATACGCATAAATATACAGCAGTAGGAGTTACCATGACAGAAAAAGACAACGAATTCCTAAACCGGCTCAGTGTGCTGGCAAAGCGCAATGACCCCATAGATCCCGCGCTCTATGAAAAATATGACGTTAAGCGCGGTCTGCGCAATGCGAACGGCACCGGCGTCTGCGTCGGCCTGACCCGCATCGGCGATGTTGTCGGCTATGAAATGGTTGACGGAAAAAAGACCGCCGTACCCGGCAAGCTCTTATACCGCGGCTACAGCGTGGAAGATCTGGTTCGCGACTGCGAATCGCACCAGCTGTTCGGATACTCACAGTGTGCATATCTGCTGCTGTTCGGCGAGCTGCCCACAAAAGAACAGCTTTCCGAATTTCATCAGTTTCTCGGTTCCATCCGCAACCTGCCTATGGATTTTACCGAAGACATGATTATGAAGGCTCCCTCAAGCGACATCATGAACAAACTGGCCCGCGCAGTACTCGCAAGTTATTCCTATGATCCCGACCCGGAAAGCCGCGACGTGTCGAACGTGCTCAGACAGAGTCTTGAGCTCATCGCCCGGTTCTCATCCATGGTGGCATACGCCTACCAGGCAAAGCGCAGATACTTTGACGGCAAGTCCATGTATATTCACAATCCGGAGCAGCAGCTGTCCACCGCCGAAAACTTTCTTCGCCTTATCCGCAACGACAAAAAATATACCATGGAGGAAGCGCACCTGCTCGATCTGGCACTCATTGTCCACGCGGAGCACGGCGGCGGCAACAACTCAAGTCTTACGGTTCATGTCGTTTCTTCCGCCGATACAGACACCTATTCAGCCATCGCCGCTGCGGTCGGCTCCCTGAAGGGCAGACGGCACGGCGGCGCGAACATCCGCGTAATGGAGATGATGGACGATATCAAGGAGCATGTGACCGACTGGTCCAGCGAACAGCAGATCAAGGACTATCTGTACAAAATCGCAAAAAAAGAAGCGTTCGACCGCACCGGCCTCATCTACGGACAGGGGCATGCGGTCTACACCGTGAGTGACCCCCGCGCAGTGCTGCTGCGCGACAAGGCAGCCGGTCTTGCAAAAATAAAGGGCATGGAGGACGAATACCACCTGTACCGTCTGATTGAAAACATCGCGCCCGAGATTCTGTACTCCATACACGGTACTAAAAAACTCATCTGCTCGAATGTGGACTTCTACAGCGGATTTGTATATACTATGCTCAATATTCCGCGGGCATTGTTCACACCGCTTTTTGCCATATCGCGTATCGCGGGCTGGTCGGCGCACCGTCTTGAGGAGATCGTCGCCAACGGCCGCATATACCGTCCGGCATATCACAGTGTCTGCGAGGAAAGAAAATACATTCCGATTGAGGACCGATAGTGCCTGACACAACACAGCGAACGGAGAGGCTCGACAAGATCCTCTCCAATCAGGGTTTTGGAACCCGAAAAGACGTGCGCGGACTTGTCCGCGCGGGGGCCGTCACCATAAACGGCGAGCCGGTAAAAGATCCGTCCATGCATGTGCACACAGAACGTGATGTCATTGCCGTGGACGGCGAGCCGGTACAGGTGCAGCAGTTCGTCTACCTGATGATGAACAAATGCAAGGACGTGGTGAGCGCGAACAAAGACGGCGAGCACAGCACGGTGTTCGAACTGCTTGACGACAGCTACCGCACCGGCAGCTGCGCCAAAGACCTGCACACCATCGGCAGGCTTGACATTGACACCGAGGGCCTGCTGATTCTCACCACAGACGGTACCCTCACCCACCGCCTTATTTCCCCTAAATCACATATCGGCAAAACATACACGGCATGGTTACGCGACAGCCTGACGCCGCAGCAGCGCGATGCTTACCGCGTTCAATGCAAGGCCGGAATCCATATCGCGCCGGAAGGCAGCGAGCCTGAGGCGGACTGTCTGGGCGCGGAGCTTTCATGGAGCGATGATGTTATGTACGCAGGAGCGCAGCGTCCCTGCGCCGTGCTCACCATCTACGAAGGAAAATACCATCAGGTCAAGCGCATGTTCGCCGCACTCGGCAATGAAGTGCTTTACCTGAAGCGCACCGCCATGGGAGCGCTCACGCTTGATCCGTCGCTTGAAAACGGCGGATACCGGCAGCTTACCCCGGAAGAAATAGATCTGTTAAAAAATGAAGGAGCGTCTCATGCTGAGTGATATTGAAATAGCACAGAAAAACACCATGGCCCCCATAACCGAAGTAGCCGCAGCCGCGGGCATCGGAGCGGACGACCTGGACTTGTACGGCAGCTACAAGGCAAAGCTTACCATGCGCAAGCTGCGCGAGCTGCAGGCAGCCGCAGCCGATCCTGCCAGACGGGGTAAAATAATTCTGGTGACCGCCATCACGCCCACACCTGCAGGAGAAGGTAAATCCACCGTTTCCATCGCGCTTGCCGACGGCCTGCGCCGCATCGGTAAACGGGCGGTGCTTGCGCTCAGGGAGCCGTCGCTCGGTCCTTGCTTCGGCATTAAAGGAGGCGCCTGCGGCGGCGGGTACGCCCAGATAGTCCCCATGGAGGACATCAACCTGCATTTTACCGGAGACATTCATGCCATATCCGCGGCGGACAATCTGATCGCCGCGCTCATCGATAACCATATACAGCAGGGCAACGGGCTTGGCATAGACCCGCGCACCATCACATGGAAGCGCTGCGTTGACCTGAACGACCGCG
Organism: uncultured Spirochaetaceae bacterium; assembly: GCA_902783245.1. Lineage (GTDB taxonomy): Bacteria > Spirochaetota > Spirochaetia > Treponematales > Treponemataceae > Treponema_D. Next base: position 3,675 of record CACZQF010000196.1, read on the forward strand.
CGCTGCGCGAAGTGATCGTGGGACTCGGCGGCCGCATGAACGGCGTGCCGCGGCAAGATCAGTTCTGCATCTCCGTAGCCAGCGAGATCATGGCCATCATCTGTCTGTCGCGCAGCATCAGCGAGCTAAAGGAACGGCTCGGCCGCATCCGCATCGGCAGCACGTACAGTAAACAGCCCGTTACGTTCGGGCAGCTGAAATGCACGGGCGCGGTGGCGGCGCTGCTCAAGGACGCGATACGCCCCAATCTGGTGCAGACGCTGGAAAAGACTCCGGCGTTCGTACACGGCGGCCCGTTCGCGAATATCGCCCACGGCTGCAACAGCATCAACGCCACGCTCTGCGCCGCGGGCTGCGGCGACTATGTGGTCACAGAAGCGGGATTCGCCGCCGATCTGGGTGCTGAAAAGTTCTTCGACATTAAATGCCGCGCTGCAGGCCTGACCCCCTCAGCAGCGGTGATCGTAGCCACCGTGCGTGCGCTCAAGATGCACGGCGGCACGCCAAAATCCGCGCTTTCAGCACCCGATACGCAGGC
>CACZQF010000197.1 GCA_902783245.1 uncultured Spirochaetaceae bacterium
CAGTGGTTCAAAAGAATATCTGAATTACGACATCATTGAAGGCGGCATCGCAAACGATAAAGTCTTTAACACAGTAGAACTTTTTTTTACAGGCCTCATAGATAAATCAACTGCCTTGCAACGCCTTAAATTTGAAAAACCGAATAATCAGATTTGTTTTATTAACCAGGAAGTCATAGATAATATTTTGCATTTTGAATCCAGCTATGAAGCAAAGGAAGTTTAAGTATGACAGCAGATGCAACTCTTTTACAGATGAAATACGCTCGTATTATTTCTCTACTTGCAAAAAAAGCAAATATAGACGAAGAAAAAGCCATGGAAATGTTTTACAAATCCAATACTTATACGCTTATGAGTAAAGGTATCAGCGATTTTCATTGTTTAAGTGATGCCTATCTTGTAGAAGAAATAATGCTGGAACAAAAACATTGAGAAAATCTGAAAATGAGTTTTTTTTAATATCGATGCGTTAAAAGCAGGCCGCCGCCCCGCAGGATGCAGTTCCGCGGGGCGGCGGTGTTTTCAGAGGCTTTCCGGCTTGCATAAATGCGGCGGACAGGGTATAACAAAAATACGCACCACAGCCTGTCTGCTTTATTGTTTACGGAGAAAACCTCGAAGATGTATCCCCCACCCTGCCGTATTTTAACCAAAGCTAAGAACTGTATACTTTTCGCCGCACTTACAGCGGCTGTATTCCTTCCGATCAGCCTCACGTCCTGCAAGATGAACATGGACGATTCCGCAGGCGGCGGAAGACTTGCATTCTATATAGACCGCGCGACCGCATATAATTTGAACTCTGCCGGCGGCCGTATTATTGACGGCGATGGCGCGCGCCGCGTCTGACTTCAGCGGGCTTACGCTTGAGATTTCGCTTACAGGCGCGGTTGAAATAAGCCGCACGGTGCCGGTACAGGAAAACGCCGTGATCACGTTCGATTCGCTGCCCGCAGGAGGAACGGTATGTATAAAGGCAAAGGCATGGCGGCAGAGCGCACAGTTCGGCACCATCATCTGCTGCGAGGGCATATCGGAGCCGATCACCATTCAGCCGGGCGAAAATTCTCATGTGTTCCCGCTTTCCATGCTGAGCAAGAGTCTGCCGCTCACGCTTGAGGCAGCTGCGGCGGGAACCATCACCATAGCAAACCCGTGGGTCGCTCAGAAAAATACTTCACAACCATAGTAAAGCGGTGTATTATTATAATCTGGGCGGTTCCGGCACGCCGGGCTGCCGCCCGTATATTTAACATCAGGAGCAACCCATGCCAGTAAAGTCTGAGTATTCGTTTGATCCGGCAGATATTCTGGAGCATCTGCCCGGCGGCGTCCTTGTGTACCGTGCCAACAAGGAAAATGAAGAGATTCTGTTTGCCAGCAAAGAAGTCATAGATATCTTTGAATGCGCAGATTTTGATGAGTTTCTGACTCACGTCAATGGCACGTTCAAAGGTTTTGTACATCCTGAAGACTACGAGCGCGCGGAAGAAATAATCTGGTCGCATATACACAGCAGCGAGCACCATCTTGACTATCTGGTATACCGGATCATCACCAAGTCAGGTACCATAAAAGAAATCGATGACTTCGGCCGCCTTGTGCATCACCCCGAATACGGCGACCTGTTCTTTGTGTTCATCCATGACATGATGCATAAATACGAAGTGCTCTACAACGCCATCACGACGCCCCAGCCGCAGGAAACGCTATGACCGCACGTAAAACAAAGATCGTCTGCTCCATAGGCCCTGCCTCGGACAATGACGAGACCGTGCGCAGTATGATCGCCGCGGGCATGAACGTAGCCCGCTTTAATTTTTCCCACGGGGAGCATGCATGGCACAAGCAGGCCATGGACCGCGTCAAGCGCATTTCGCGCGAGCTTAAGACGCACGTGGCAATCCTGCTCGATACCAAGGGCCCGGAAATACGTACGGGGCTTACGCCCGACAATCAGAAAATAAAGATCAACGCAGGCGACACGATCGAAGTCGCCGCCGACGGCATGCAGTGCCGCCCGGCACAAGGTACTAAGCCCGGGCATATTTCACTGACCTGGCAGGAGATCGCGCAGAAAGTGCATAAAGGCGTGCGCATCCTCATTGCCGACGGCCTGATCGAGCTTGACGTGGAGCGCACGGAGGGCAGCACCGTTATCTGTACGGCGCGCAACTCGGGTGAAATCGGCAGCCGCAAGAACGTGAACCTTATCGGCATCCACGCGGGCCTGCCCATCATGTCGGAGCAGGACAAGGCCGACATTGCGTTCGGCGTGCAGCAGAACATAGACTTTATAGCCGCCAGCTTCGTGAGCTTTCCCGAAGAAGTGGTGCAGATACGAGAATATCTGGCATCGCTCGGAAGCAAGGCGCGCATCATCGCTAAAATCGAAAATCAGGAAGGCATTGAGCATATCGATCAGATTCTGGATGAATCCGACGGTATCATGGTGGCCCGCGGAGACCTGGGCGTACAGGTTCCGCCCGAGCAGGTGCCGCTTGCGCAGAAGCTTATTATCAGCAAGTGCCGCGCCGCGGGCAAGCCGGTTATCACCGCCACGCAGATGCTTGATTCCATGATCGTGAACCCGCGCCCCACCAGGGCAGAAACCACGGACGTTGCCAACGCCGTGTTCGACGGTACCGATGCCGTCATGCTGTCAGGCGAAACGGCGGGCGGCGCATGGCCGGTGGAGTCCGTGCGCACTATGGCGCAGATCGTGACCGTTACGGAGCAGTCCGACGTATACCGCCAGCGCATGGAAGAAACGGCGCGGGCCATACCGGAAAAACCTGATCTGGGCCACACCGTTACCCACAGCGCGGTCACGCTTGCCGGTTCCGTGGCGGCGCGCGCCATAATCGCGCCCACGCTGCACGGCAACACCGCGCGCATGCTCAGCAGGTTCCGTCCCAAGGAGCAGATCATCGCCGTCACCCCCTACGACTCCATTGCGCGGCAGCTTATGCTGTCTTGGGGAATCGTGCCGTACGTGACGCATGTTGTCGATGATTCGGAAGAGATGATTCAGAATTCTATAAAGGCCGCCATGGACCAGAAGGCCGTGACGTTCGCGGACCGCATCGTGGTGGTGGCTGGCATTCCGCTGCACAGCCCCATCATGGCAAACACCGTAAAGGTGCTTGTGGTGGGCAACGTGCTTGCGCGCGGCACGGGCTTCGGCTACGCCAACGGCGCATGCCGTCAGGTTTCCGGCAGAATCATGAAGGCCGACAGTCCTGAGGACGCACGTCCGCTGGCCGGCCACTTGAAATCCCCGGTGCTTGTACTGCGCCGCATCACCGCCGACTATATTCCCATACTGCGCGTGGTCAACGCCGTGATTTCCGAAACGGGAAGCGACCTGAGCGCAGGCGACCTGAAGGATATAAACAAGGATCTGGTCTGGGTTACCGATGCGCCGGATGTGCTCACCACGCTGGAAAACAATCTTTCCGTTACGGTGGACGGCGAGCAGGGGCTGGTGTACGAAGGTACGATATGATACAGATGACGCTTATGGGCACCGGCACGAGCCACGGCGTACCCGTGGCGGCATGCTGGTGCCCGGTGTGCCGCTCCAAGGACCGGCACGACAAGCGCATGCGGTGCAGCGCCTATATAACTGAAAAGATTTCGGGCAGGACGACTGCCCGCGTGCTTATCGACGCGGGGCCGGAATTCCGCCTGCAGGCGCTGCGCTACCGCATTCCCACGCTGAACGCGGTGCTCATTACCCACAGCCATGCGGACCATCTGCACGGGCTCGATGACCTGCGCGTTTTCAGCCATACAAAGACATGCTCCAATTCCAGGCATCATGAGTGGTCGTCGGCCGACCAGACGTTCAGCGAAGACGACAATCCGGGACTTCCGCTCTATGCGGACGCTTCCACACTGCAGGATATACACAGCAGGTTCGCCTATGTGTTCAAGCATACGCAGGAAGGCGGCGGCAAGCCCAAGCTGTACCTGCAGGACTGCGGCAGCTTTACGCCTGACGCTCCGCTCACGGTCGGCACCATGACCATCGTTCCGATACCGCTGCTGCACGGTAAAATAGCGGACACAGGCTGGGTGATCAGCTGCACCGCACGGGACGGCACCAGACATTCAATCGCCTATCTGACCGACTGCAGCTTTATCAGCGAAGAATCGCTGGCGCTCCTTGCGCGCGCGGCGGGCACCGCTTCAAGCGCCTCTGAGGGCACCACACCACATGCGGTACTGGACCATCTGATCATAGACGCGCTCCGGCCGGAAGACCACACCACGCACTGCAGCTTTGAGCAGGCGCTCGGCTATGCGGAGCGGATTCAGGCGCGCTGCACCTGGTTCACGCACATCAGCCATGATATGACCCATACCGGCATACAGGAATACATACAGGACAAGCTGCCTGCCTACCCCGCGCTTACGCGCATCGTGTCGCAGGGCGGCTGTGTTTCCCCTGCCCATGACGGACTGCGGCTCACCGCAGGCTGACCGCCGCTGCAGGCTGACCGCCGCCGCACCGGCGCTTTACGTCCGCAGATTTTCCGCTATAGTAAAGACCAAACAGCAACCAGAGGAGGCTTATATCATGAGTACTGACCAGATTGAATTGGAACGGATGACGTGCGGCTACTTTCCGGATAAAATCACCTGTACCGAACTGTATGACTTTCCGACCGAAGCGGAGGCCGGGCAGCTGACTGATAATGTACAGCATGCGCAGCAGGCGGCGTTTGATACCATGCTTGAAAAGGGGTTCAGGCGCTACGACACATACATATACCGGGAAGTCTGTCCCGAGTGCCGTAAGTGCGTGCCCATCCGCATACGGGTCAGCGATTTTACTTTCTCAAAGAACCAGCGTCACCTGCTGCGCAAAAACAGCGGTATCACCGTTTCCGTAACGAATGATCCTAAAGACTTTGTTACGCCGGAAAAGGTAGCGCTCATGAAAAAATATACGCTGCGCCACGATCCTGACCGCATCCAAAGCGATGACCAAATCATCACAAATCTGTATAAGATGAACGGGCTCGCAGATGAACGGGGACTGTTTGCATTAAAACTGTTTTTTTCCGGAGTGATGAACATGGATTACCGGCTTGACGGCAGGCTCATAGGCTGCGGCATCGTCGATGCCGGCACCGCCTCGCTGTCGTCTAACTACTTTTACTATGATACCGATCCAGCCGTTATGAAGCTGAGTCCGGGCACCTACTCCATTCTGCGTGAAATACAGTACTGCAAGGACAACGGACTGCCGTTCTATTATCTGGGCTATTATATCGCGGACTGCGAAAAGATGAGCTATAAGGGAAAGTTTGTGCCCCATGAGCTGCGCGATCCGCTCACCGGCATCTGGAGCACGGGCATGTAAACATGCAGGCTCACGCCATAAAAGCGCAGCGGCCGCGACTGCTGCCGCGACTATCGCTGGCTGCCGCTGAGATACAGCTGCCGGCCGCTATTTTGACGCCGGCACTACGAGTACCACCGGCTCATAGTTTCCGGGCGCGGCAGTATACAGCTGCACGGCCTTGTAAAAATCAGGCTCCTGCTTTTTTTCTGCCGGGTGAATCTGAATCCAGGTTGCATCAAGCGACGCCACGTTTTCGGCGGAAGGCACGTGCGCCTGAACGTCAAAGCCGGCCGCCTGCTGCTCAGCAAGGTCAAGGTCGGTACCGTCGGCATGTACCAGAATTACAGTGCTGGCATCCGCAGAAGGATACTGCTTGCGCAGCGGCTTATACTCGCCCGACAATGCATGTACGAGCCATTCGGGCAGCGCGGCGCCGAAGCCTTTGTTCTGCCAGTTGATGATTGTGTCATGATCCTGCTCCACGGGAGCCGTCTTTTGAACGGCGGCCTTCGCCGCCGCCTGCTGCTCATTCATCTTTGACGCGGACGTTGAAGAACAGCCGAATATGGAGTGAACACAGAGTACAATAAAAAGACCGCAGGCACCGATCATTACCTGCATAGTAAATACTTTTTTAAAATTATAAGCGCGCATACTATTCTTTTCGGAATAATATGCGCGCTTCTTAAGAGGACTTTACGCTGCCGTACCGCGTGTACTATCGTACCGCGGATCAGCCGAGCAGCATGCGGTCGTTGGCGAACTCGCCGCCGCTCACCGCGCCGAATTTTGCCAGCAGGTCTGATACCTGCAGCTTTTTCTTTTCCTCTCCCTTCACGTCATACACAATATGACCGGCATTCATCATGATCAGGCGGTTGCCGTATCTGATGGCGTCATTCATATTATGGGTCACCATAAAGGTGGTCAGGTGGTCTTTTGCCACGAACGTTTCGGTAAGCTCAAGCACTTTGCGTGCCGTCTTGGGATCAAGCGCCGCCGTATGCTCATCAAGCAGCAGCAGGCGCGGCTTGCGCAGCGTTGACATAAGCAGCGTGAGCGCCTGTCGCTGGCCGCCGGACAGCAGGCCCACCTTACTTCTCAGACGGTCCTCAAGCCCCAGATCAAGCATGGCAAGCTTTTCGCGGTACAGCGCACGCTCTGACTGCAGGATGCCCCAGCCCAGCCCGCGTTTTTTGCCGCGGCGGTAGGCCATAGCAAGGTTTTCTTCAATCTCCATGTTCGCGGCGGTTCCCATCATGGGGTCCTGGAACACGCGTCCGAGGTACCGCGCGCGCATATGCTCCTTCATGCTCGACAGCTCCATGCCGTCCAGCTGGATTGAGCCGCAGTCGGGCATATGCACGCCCGCAATAAGGTTGAGCAGCGTTGACTTGCCGGCGCCGTTGCCGCCGATAACCGTCACAAAATCACCGTCCTCAAGGGTCAGGTTGATGTCGGAGAGCGCTTTTTTTTCAGTGATCGTTCCCGGATCGAATGTCTTTGAAATACCAGAAAGAACTAACATTATGCACGCTCCTTGGCAGCTGCCTTACGGGACGGCCGCATGTTCTTTTTGACCACAGGAATGGCAAGCGCCGACGCAACGATGATCGCCGTGAACAGCTTAAGGTCGGTGGGACGCAGGCCGAGCTGCAGTACAATGGCAATGATGATACGGTATACGATGGAGCCGAGCACTACGGAAATCAGATAAGCACCGAACGAAATGTGCTTGCCGCGGATAACTTCACCGATGATGATGGACGCAAGGCCGATCACGATCGTACCGGTGCCCATGCCTACGTCGCCGTAGCCCTGGCTCTGCGCCACAAGCGCGCCTGAAAGCGCCACAAGACCGTTGGCGATCATGAGACCCAGAATCTTCATAAAGTCGGTGTCCGCGCCGAGCGCACGGACCATGTGCTCATTGTTGCCGGTCGCGCGGATGGCGCTGCCGATCTCCGTTCCGAAGAACCAGTACATGGCTACGATAATCACCGAAATAAAGAGCACGCCCACAATGAGCGAAGCTGCATTGGGACTGATGCTGAATTTTTCCTGCAGAATGTTGATTACGGTTGCCTCACCGAGCAGGCCGATGTTTGATCTGCCCATGATGCGGATGTTGATGGAATACAGAGCGATCATGCTGAGAATTCCGGCCAGAATCTCGTGGATATGCAGTTTTGTGTGCAGCAGCCCCGTACACAGGCCGGTCACGGAGCCCATAAGGAATGCGAACACCAGCGTAAGCAGCGGGTTCATGCCGTGGGTAATCAGCACCGCGGACACCGCGCCGCCGGCCGCAAAGCTGCCGTCTACGGTCATATCCGCAATATTAAGAATCCTGAAGGTCAGAAGAACCCCCAGCGTCATGATGCCCCACAGGATTCCCTGCGCCACAGCACCATGCACTGCCAATAAGACTGGAAGTAACGTTGTCATACTTTTCTACCTATGTATCAAACAGAATGAAAACAGTATAACAGGTAGAGTTACTATATACAAGAGCTTCGGCGCGCTGCGCGGCGCGCCGAAGCCTGCACGGCTGCTAAAAGCGCTACCGTCCTACCTTTTTCAGAACGTTTATCATTTCAAGCGCACCGAGCGCGCAGTCATAGCCTTTGTTGCCGGCCTTGGTGCCCGCACGCTCCTCCGCCTGCTCGATATTCTCCGTGGTGAGCACGCCGAACATGACAGGCACGCCCGTCTGCATGGATATAGTGGCGATTCCCTTTGACACTTCGTTGCACACATAATCATAGTGTGACGTGGAGCCGCGGATCACCGCGCCCACACAGATAACGGCGTCATACAGTCCGCTTTCTGCGGCGCGCTTTGCCGCTACGGGAATCTCAAACGCGCCGGGAACTTTTACCAGCGTAATATCATCATCGGCAACGCCGTGCCGCCGCAGACCGTCGGCCGCGCCTTCGATCAGGCGCGATACGATAAAATCATTGAACCGGGCGGCAACGATGCATACCTTTACTTTTCCTTCTACAGCTACATTTCCTTCAATAACGTTCATTATATTCTCCTTTATTTAAAGCCTCGGCGGCAGCCCTCTGCGTGAGCGGCACTCTTATTCGGTAATATTTGATATCATATGACCCATACGGGCCACTTTGGTCATCAGATAGAATCTGTCGTACTTCTGCGGCTTGATCTCAAGCGGCACGCGCTCCACGATTGACAGCCTGCAGTCAGGATCCACCAGTCCGTCAAGCTTTTTGGGGTTGTTGGTCATAAGACGCAGCTCGTGTACGCCGAGGGACTCAAGTATCTGGATTCCTTCATAGTAGTCGCGCGCGTCCTCAGGCAGACCGAGCTTTAAGTTCGCGTCCACCGTGTCCTCGCCCTGATCCTGCAGGTGGTATGCGCGGATTTTATTTACAAAGCCGATGCCGCGGCCTTCCTGCCGCAGGTACACAAGCACGCCTCTGCCTTCCTCGGCTATTTTTTTCATAGCCATGTCATACTGCTGGCCGCAGTCGCATTTGAGCGAGCCGAACGTATCGCCGGTAAGGCACTCTGAATGTACGCGGCACAGCACCGGGCGGCCGTCGGCAATATCACCCATGACAAGCGCAATGTGATGCGCGCCGGTGATCCGGTTTACAAATGCATGGACAATAAAGTCTCCGTATTTGGTGGGCAGCTTGGCGCTGGCGGTGTCATCCATAAACTTTTCATGCTGCTTGCGGTACTTTACCAGATCGGCGATCGTAATGAGCTTTATGCCCCACTGTTCGGCAAGCTTTCTGAGCTCGGGCAGCCGGGCCATGTGCCCGTCCTTGCTCATGATTTCGCAGCAGATGCCTGCTTCTTCAAGCCCCGCAAGGCGGCACAGGTCAACCGTGGCCTCCGTGTGGCCGGTACGCCGCAGTACGCCGTCCTTGACGGCTACAAGCGGGAACATATGGCCGGGGCGGCGGAAATCTTCGGGTTTGGAGGCAGGATCGGCCAGCTTCATGGCGGTAAGTCCGCGCTCATAGGCTGAAATACCCGTGGTGGTTTCCACGTGGTCAATGCTCACCGTGAACGCCGTGCAATGGTTGTCGGTGTTCGTCGGCGTCATGGGATGCAGATTCAGGCGGGAAGCGATTTCCTGCGACACCGGCATGCAGATCAGGCCCTTGGCATTGCTCGCAATAAAATTAAGGGCAGGACCGTCGGCATACCGTGCCGCTATAATAAGGTCACCCTCATTTTCTCTGTCCTCGTCATCCACAGCCATAACCATTTTGCCGCTGCGGATATCCTTGATGGCATCCTCTATTGAAGCAAATCCTGCTCCACCAGACGTTTTTTCCATGATAACTCTCCTTGTACAGTCTGTGCCGCACCCATGCCGGGCACCGTCTTTGCCAGACGTAAGATATACTTTCCTACAATGTCACATTCTATGTTTACGGTACTGCCCTTACGGCGTTCGGCAAGCACCGTCTGTTCCCGCGTATGCGGGATTACCGACACCGCGAAGGTGCCGTCGCCGCCCGCGCCGTCCTGCACCGACACCACCGTCAGGCTGATGCCGTCCACGGCCACAGAGCCTTTTTCTACGATTCCGGCTATGAGCGGCTGGGGCGCGGCTATGGTGTACACCACGGCGTTGCCTTCATCCTGCACGCTCCGTACCGTACCGGTACCGTCTATATGCCCTGTAACGATATGACCGCCGAATCTGCCGCCGGCCTGCATGGCCCGCTCCAGATTGACGCTGCTGCCGTTGTGGAGCTGCCGCAGGTTCGTGCGGCGCACCGTTTCCGGCATAATGTCGGCGGTGAAAACGCCGTCGCCAAGGCTTGTTACCGTTAAGCACACGCCGTTCACCGCAATGCTGTCGCCTATTTTGGTTCCTTCAAGTACCGTACGGCAGGCAACCTTTATGTATGACGAGGTTCCCGCCTGCACCAGCGCGGCAACCTGCCCTTTTTCTTCAATTATTCCTGTGAACACGGATTCTGTACCTCATATTCAAGCAGGACGTCATCGCCGATCTGCGATATAACGGGCGGGCTGAACACGAACGCATCGCCGGGCGATGCAGCTCCGCCTCCCGACACCGGAGTGAACACACTGCTTGCGCCGGGCTCCTTTGTTCCCGAGCCGAAAATCTTCGGCGCTATGAATACCTGTATTTTCTGCACGATTCCGGCTTTCAGCGCGCTGTAGTTGAGCGTACCGCCGCCTTCGAGCAGAATGCTGTCGATTCCCTGCGCGCCGAGCAGCTTCATAAGCAGCGCAAGATCAACCCGTGCCATGTCGGAGCGCGCGCTGTTGTCAGGAACGGACAGCAGCTGTACGCCCAGCTCCGTCAGGCGGCGTGCTTTTGCCGACTGCGCGAGCATGCTTTCCGACAGCGCGCAGACCACCATAAGCGGGGCATGCATTCCGTCAGGCGTACCTTCTCCCACAGATTTTACAAGATTGCTGTCAAGCGGAATCCGCAGCGAACTGTCGCAGATAATACGCACCGGCTGGCGCACGGGCTGGTACCCCAGCGGATCGGATGCGTCTGCGGCAGGACCGAAACGTTCAGCCGGTATGCGGCAGGTCAGCAGCGGATCATCCTTCAGCACTGTACCGATTCCGGCCATAACAGCCATGCACTCGGCCCGCTCCATATGCACATACTCACGGGACTCCGGGCAGCTGATCCAGCGGCTGTTGCCCGTATAGCAGGCGGTCAGGCCGTCGGCAGTCATCGCGTATTTCATAAGGACATACGGATGCCGCGTAGTTATATAGTGGAAAAACACAGGATTGAGCGCATCGCACTCATTGCGCAGAATATTTTCGTATACGGTGATACCGGCAGCGCGCAGCTCCGCCGCGCCTTTGCCGCTTACAAGCGGATTGGGATCGGAGGAGCCGATGAACACGCGGGCAAAACCGCAGCTGATAATGGCCTGCGTACACGGGGGCTGCTTGCCCTGATGGCAGCAGGGTTCCAGCGTCACGTACAAGTCGGCGCCCCGGCAGTTTTCGCTGCCCGCATCAGCTATGGCGTTTCGCTCTGCATGCGGCCCGCCATACTGCTGATGCCAGCCGCCGCCGATGATAGTTCCATCTTTGACGATCACTGCACCTACAAGGGGGTTCGGGTTTACATGACCAATTCCGCGTCTTGCAAGAGAGATTGCTACGCGCATATTATTCGATATAAAACTATCATCCATATAGATAGTTTTATATCCAAATAAATGATTTGTCAATAGTACGGGAATAGCAATTATACAAGAACATCAGCAGCTGCCGGCAAGCTGCATGCCCACCTTGATAAACCGGAACATGCGGACTGCTCCGGCATAGTAGTCTTCATGGGACTGCGAGAGCGCCTGCTGCAGCGTTATCGTGTCGGTCACCGTCGGCAGCATGGAACAGATGCCGTGGTCGAATATTTTTTCGGCGCCGGTACCCATGGAACCGACAAGCGCCACCGCGGGAACGCCGTACTTTTTGCAGCGGTCGCCCACGCCCTGCATCACTTTACCGAAGCATGACTGCCAGTCCGTACGGCCTTCGCCGGTAACCACCAGATCAACGCCGCGCAGCTTGGCGTCAAAGCCGGTCAGATCAAGTACAGTCTCTATGCCGGACTTGAGCACGGCGCGCAGGAATACCAGCAGCGCGGCGCCCAGTCCGCCCGCGGCGCCTGCTCCGGCCATGGCGTCAGGATCCATGCCGAACGTTTGTATGATCACCTTACGGTAGTTTTCCATACCGGCCTCGAGGCGGTCCAGCATTTCAGGAGTACCGCCTTTCTGCGCTCCGAATGTATATGTCGCACCGTTCTTTCCGCACAGCGGATTCGTTACATCGCACATCACCGTGACCGTAGTGCCTGCAGGCACATGGTTCATGGCAGAAACATCTATGTCAGTCACAAGCTCCAGATCCCTGCCGCGGCCTTCAAGCTCCCTGCCCGATTTATCCAGAAACCGTGCGCCGAGCGCCCGCATACAGCCCATGCCGCCGTCATTGGTGGCGGAACCGCCTATGGCAATGCTGATATCCTTGAATCCGGCGGACAGCGCATGGGCAAGCAGCTCGCCGGTACCATATGATGTGGTTTCAAGCGGGTTACGCAGACTGACAGGTACCAGCGGCAGGCCCGAGGCGGAGGCCATCTCCATGACCGCCCTGCCGCCGCCGAGCCTGCCGTAGCATGCGGTGACAGGCCGCATGAGCGGATCATGCACCGTGACAGCGGCTTTCGTTCCGCCGCAGGCCTGAATTACCGCATCTACCGTGCCCTCACCGCCGTCTGCCACCGGAATGCACGTACACTCCACGGTACCGAACACTTCGGCGGCGGCGCGCTCAAGCATGCGGGCGGCCGCCGTACTGGTTATGGTGCCCTTAAATGAATCAGAGGCAAACAGGAATTTCATTTCAATCTCCAGAAAGCAGGCATATTTCGCAGACGGTACCAACGTGCGTGTTAGAACATTTCTAACATGCATGCTTCAGAGCAGATGTTCATCTTCAAGCATCCGGCATACACGGTATCCGTCCTGCAGTCCCGCCTGATACAGCGGCTCAAGCTTTGCGGGATTGCGCTCCATGCGCCCCACGCTTACCGAAGCGTCCGGGCGTATCACCACGGCCCGGCCTTCGGCCTCAAGCTTTGCGACCAGCTCAAGCTGGGCGTTGTAGGCATCAGGCCGCGCGATGATCGCCTCTGCAAGGGCCGGGTACGCGCGGTAGATGAGCTTTACGAGCGCCGGACATTTCTGCGGCTTTTTGCGGTACCCTGCAGGCTGGGTGCACACCACCACCAGTTTGGTACAGCCGTCATCCAGCGCACGCTGCACCGGAATGGAATCGGCGATGCCGCCGTCAAAATACGGTACGCCGTCAATGATCGCCGCCGGCGAAACAAACGGCAGCGATGACGATGCCTTGGAGCACATGATGACCTGCTCCACTGTTTCAGGCGTAAAATACACGGCACGCGCAGTATTCGCGTCGGTCGCAACCATCACGAGCCTGCGACTGGTTGCCGCGCTGTTGCATCTGTTAAAAAAAGCTTCGTAGTCTATGGGGTTTTCGCGCGGAAGCGTGTCGAATATGAGCTTCCAGCCGAATATTGAATGCTCGTGCAGCATGCAGTACAGTCCTGCATAATCTTTGCGCGTACAATAGTCTATGTTCACATGTCGTGACCGGCCTTTCTGGTTGGAAAGATATGAAATTGCATGACAGGCGCCCGCGCTTACACCGTACACCATGTCAGGCAGAAAACCTTTCTCAAGGAACGCATCTGCTGCCCCGCAGGTATACAGGCCCCGCATGCCGCCGCCTTCAAATATAAGTCCGATTTTTTCTTGTGCCATATTATTATCCTTCTGCTGTATGAGCGATAACAAAGTTATCGAACAGGTCTATTATACAAAAAAATGCATATAGTAACCAGTCATTGCATATAAAATGCATATATATGCGTTTATCCACTTGACATATGGTAAAGCTGACGGCTATAGTTCTTCTATAAAGAAATATCAAAACAGATGCAGAGAGGAATCTATGAAAAAAATTATGTTTACCGGAGCCCTGCTGGGCATTGCCGCATCGCTGTTTGCAGGCGGCGCAAAAGATAACGGCAGCTCTGCCAACGCTTCTAACAAAGTACTGAAAATCGGAGTTATTCAGCTCGTGGAGCACCCCGCTCTTGACGCTTCTTACAAAGGATTTGTAGACGGACTAGCAGCTGCAGGCTACGAGGACGGAAAGAACATTAAGATCGACTATAAAAACGCGCAGGGCGAGCAGCAGAACTGCGTCACCATCGCGAACAAGCTCATCAATGACAAGGATGATCTTATCCTTGCAATCGCCACGCCGGCGGCGCAGGCTGTTGCAAACCTGACAAAGACAATCCCCATCATGATCACGGCCGTAACCGACCCTGAGAGCGCCAAGCTGGTCAAATCAAACGCACAGCCGGGCACCAACGTGACCGGAACTTCTGACCTGACCCCGTGCGCCGCGCAGATGAAGCTGCTTACCAAGATTGTCCCCAACGCAAAGAAAGTCGGCATGATCTACTGCTCAAGCGAGCAGAACTCACTGTTCCAGGTAAATCTGGCAAAAGCAGAATGCGATAAGCTCGGTCTCGGCTATGTGGACGCCACCGTTTCAAACTCAAACGAAATCCAGCAGGTCACCCAGAGCCTTGTGGGCAAAGTGGATGCAATCTACTGCCCCACGGACAATATGATCGCAGCCGGTATGTCAACCGTCGCCATGGTAGCTATCCAGAACAAGCTGCCCGTAATCTGCGGCGAGGAAGGCATGGTGCAGGCCGGTGGTCTGGCAACCTACGGTATCAACTACTATGAGCTCGGCAAGCAGACCGCAGCCATGGCAGTCAAGGTGCTCCGCGACGGTGCAAAACCCGCGGAAATGGCCATCCAGTATCTGACAAACTGTGATCTGAGCATCAACAAGGAAACCGCTGCAAAAATCGGCGTGACCATCCCGTCAGACCTGTAAGGCAACTGCCTGAATAGAAAAAGCCCTGCGGCAATGCCGCAGGGCTTTTTTATTGACACCAATAATAAGGGTACCTCAAAACGGCTGAGTCAAGGCCTTGAGCGCATGCCTTGACCAGACGTATTTTGCCGCAGGAGCTTTAGAATGCCGGCTTAAATCCTTAAAATGCCGGAGGAACAAAATCGATTCCGGCAGTCTCAACGCATCCGAACATAATGTTCATATTCTGAACCGCCTGTCCTGCGGCGCCTTTTATCATGTTATCAAGCGTAGATACTATCTCAAGCATCCGGCCGTCGTGCACTACATACACCTGCATGTCGCAGTAATTTGAAAAACGTACGTTGCGGCTTGCAGGGCTCATGCCGGCAGGAAGCACACGTACAAACGGCTCGTCTTTATAAAAATCCGTATACAGCTCACGCACCGCGGCCGCGGCATCCGTACCGTGCGCGGACTCCGCGATTCTACGCGCACCTGCGGCAGAAAGCGGCGCATATACCGTAGTGACGATGCCCCGGCTCTGCGGTATAAGATGGGGCGTGAATACAATGCCCACATTTTTGCCTGCGGCTATAGAACAGTTCCGGGCAATCTCCGGCTGATGCCGGTGCGCGCCCACTCCGTAAGCGGAGAATGACTCGCCGCACGTACAGAATGTATTCGTTTCCGTAGTCTTGCGTCCGGCCCCGGACACGCCGCTCGCGCTGTCCACGATGATGGTATCCGTTTCCAGCATGTCCGCCTTAAGCGCCGGCAGCAGCGCAAGCGTGGCAGAAGTGACATAGCAGCCGGGATTGCCGATAACGCGCGAGCGGCGGATTTCCGCACGGTTCATTTCAGGCAGACCGTACACGCTTTCCTTGTGCACCTCCGGAAACTCCCAGTCCTTTTTATACCACTTCTTAAACGTAGCCTCATCCAGACCGAACCTAAAATCAGCGCTCAGGTCTATAAGCTTTTTTCCATGCTTAACGCAGTAGTCTGCATATTTTTCAGCGATGCCATGCGGCAGCGCCGTAAACACTACATCAGAGGCTTCCACCACTTCATCAGCAGTCACAAGCCGGCCGTCAGTTTTTATTCCGAGCTGTCCGTACAGACTCTGGTACACATCTACAAGATTCTGCCCCTCAAAGCTGACGGAACTCAGCGTCAGTTTTTCTATATCAGGGTGACGCAGCAGAATTCGTACAAGCTCCACACCTGCATATCCGGTCGCTCCTATAACTCCAGCTTTAATCATGAAACTCTCCTCATACTTGCAAAAAATTACGCAGTAATGTTACACTACGGCTATGAAACTTGCAATAATACTGGCGGCGGTTATGGCGCTCGC
>CACZQF010000198.1 GCA_902783245.1 uncultured Spirochaetaceae bacterium
GCGAGTTTTAATTCCTGAAAATAGCAGGAATTAAAACATCGCATTTTCAAAGTTACCTCGAAAAACTGAAGTTTTTCGAGGTTCCCTCATCATACTGCCGGCACGCAGAAAGCACACCGGTTTCTCATTTTCTGCGATGAAATGGTCAGTCCTTCAACAATCCCTGTCATATCTGCCGATAACGGAATTATGGAGCAAGAGACATTCGTTGCTTGGTGCGAGCGGTTCTGGCACGACAATCCGGGGCAGAACGGCACCACCAAAGCATATCGTTACGATAAAATAAAATGCATCAGGGAATACGCCTCTCCGTGGTTCAAAAAACTGCCGGTAAAGGCCGTAACGCCCGACATGATAAAGCAGTTCCTCGTACATGTCGCGGGGCTGGAGACCAGACGGTACCGTCTGGCGGCAGAGAGCGGGGTTCCGTACGCAAAGAACCGGTATCTGTCGGCGGGCAGCATCCGTCTTATCCGCACTGCGGTGGCCATGCCCGTGCGCTGGGCCGAGGAGCACGGCATGCTTTCGTCAGGCGGCTGGGCTTCGGCGCTGCGGCTGAGCCGTTCCGGCAGCACGAAGGGGCAGCAGTATTTTAGGGGAATGGTCTGTCCGCGGGATATTTTTACCGAGCGTGAGCTTGAAAAGCTTGCTGTCTCTGAATGGCAGGACCGGCGTGCATATATGATGTTCCTGACGGCGCGCTATACCGGCATGCGGCTGGGCGAACTGCGCGCGCTGCGGGTACGCAACATCAGCCCTGATTATATCGATATCCTGTCAGGATATAACAGCCGGGACGGCCTGAAATGTACCAAAACCGGTGTCGCGCGCCGTTTTCCCATATTCCGCGGACTGTATGACCAGCTGCAGGACTATCTGCACTCCCTGCCCGACGGCTTTATTTCGGGAGGAGACTCGTTTGTGTTCCCCAGTTTCCGCTGTCCGGGTATCCCTGTGGGTGCCGCCTTTGCAAGTACCGCGCTCAACGTGCAGATGAAAAAGCTCGGAATCCCCAAGGAACGCAATGAAGGCGGTGTGCTTGTTACCAGAACCTTCCATAGTCTGCGGCACTGCATGGATACCTGGCTTACTTCCAATACGACGCTGGGACTGACGTGTGTTTCCCGTCTTATGGGGCACAGTCCCCAGATGGTGCAGCACTACAGCGATCATTTTAACGACGAAATGTATTCCGCCGCCGCTGAAAAAATAGCGGCTTCCGCACTGTGGCCCCGGCAGTACCGCCGCGAGCCCTGCCAGGAATCTGCCTTTGTACCGCTGTTACAATCCGGGAAAAACGGCAACGAGCTTCTGTCTATGATGCGGGCGCTCTACAGCCAGCTCGGCGCGCTGCTCGGTCCCGCCGCGGCATGCGGCCAGACGGCTCAAAAGCCTGTGGCTGCAAAGCCTGCGGATGCTGCGTACGAAGCTGCTTCCCGGCAGCAGACATGCCGCGCGACGGTTCCGTATGCCGTATCATCTTGCGCCGTACCATCCCGTACTGCCGCGTCCTGCGGTGCGGCGTCCCGGACTGCGGTATCACCGTCTGCGGTACGGAGCGCCGTACTGCGCAGAACTGCAGGACAGAGGCCCGCGGTTCAACAGGCTGCAGTCCGGCCGGATGCTGTACGAAGGTCTGGGATTCACGGAACCCTGGTTCAAAGGACGCCGCCGCAACGTGTATTCCGCTGACGGCGCGGAGCCGGTGTGATATCGGGATATCTTTTTTCCTGTAGTTTTTGCAAAATACTTCGCAAAAATAATGTCTTGCGCTCATGAATATCATAGGGGCTGCGGCTGCTGCAGGGGCCTTTGTGCTTCAGTCTCTGATACCGGCTGCAGTCCCTTCCGCCGCATCGGTTCCTCAGTCGGCAGTAAACTAACAGCTTGCTGACGTAACAGCACTACAGACTGTCACTTCCCGCCACCTCCGGGCCGGATACATGTCTTTCACAGAGCCAGTTGTATCTCTTTCTCCTGCTCAGGTGCCTGCATTGCTTTCGTACAGGTGACAGTCTTGCTTTCGTACAGGTGACAGTCTTGCTTTCGTACAGGTGACAGTCTTGCTTTCGTACAGGTGA
>CACZQF010000199.1 GCA_902783245.1 uncultured Spirochaetaceae bacterium
AGGCTGCTCCCACTTTTTCTTATTACCCTGCTGTGGTAGTATATGGCTATGGCCATATTACAAAAAGATATACCGGATTTGAACGTGCAGGATGAAGCGTCGGAAACGCTGATTTCTGCGTTCCTGGAAAAATACTCAGCGGAATATTCCCCGGAAGATAAGGCGCGCATTGCGGCGGCATGGCAGTATCTTGTACAAAAAACTGCCGGTATGCTGCGTTCCTGCGGCAAGCCGTATTATCTGCATCCTATGCGCGTTGCATGCATCATTGCTGACGGCCGCATGGATGCGGACTGTGTTATTGCCGGTATGTGCCATAGCCTGCTTGATCTGCCGAATATTGATGATCAGGAGGTGCTTGCGGTCCTCGGCGAGCCGGTTTTTTCTATCGTGCGCAGCACCGCCAAAATCACGGGCATGCAGGTCAAAAACAAGACGCTGCAGCAGGCCGATTCCATACGGAAGATGCTGTTCGCCATGATCGATGACGTGCGCGTTATCCTGATAAAGCTTGCCGACCGTCTTGACCGCATGCGTAACTTAAAATCAGTGGCGCCGGCCGACCAGAAGTCTATCGCACAGGAAGTGATCGACATCTGGGCACCACTTGCCGACCGTCTGGGTATGCAGGCGGTAAAAAGTGAGATGGAGGATCTGAGCCTGAAGTACACGAATCCCGCTGTGTTCCAGCAGATCAAGGCCATCGTGGCGCAGAAAAAGGACGAGCGCGCGCAGTATCTTGAAAAGGCGGTGCAGGCTATACAGAAGGCCGCCGTGCGCGCGGGGCTTGATGTTACCATCACGAGCCGCG
This sequence comes from uncultured Spirochaetaceae bacterium, assembly GCA_902783245.1. Lineage (GTDB taxonomy): Bacteria > Spirochaetota > Spirochaetia > Treponematales > Treponemataceae > Treponema_D. The sequence continues at coordinate 812 of CACZQF010000199.1, forward strand.
CCAAGCATTTTTATTCAATCTATCAGAAGATGCGCAAACGCAACAAAGAGGCAGGCGAACTGTACGACCTGCTTGCGCTGCGCATTATCTGCCGTCAGGACGCGGAGTGCTACAGCATGGTGGGTATCGTGCACAGCCTGTGGAAGCCGCTGGACGGACGGTTTAAGGACTATATCGCCATGCCCAAGGCGAACGGATACCAGTCCCTGCACACCACCGTCATGTGTGACGGCAAGCCGCTTGAAATTCAGATACGTACGGTGGACATGCACAACATGGCCGAGCACGGTGTTGCGAGCCACTGGCTGTACAAAAAAGGCTCATCCCATGATCTGGTTGACGTGAACCATCTTTCCATATTCAACCAGCTGCAGGAACTGCGTACAAGCCATCTGAACGATGAGTCGTTTTTCAACGAGCTTAAGAGCGATCTGCTCGGCGATGAGATATTCGTGTTCACGCCCAAGGGCGAGGTGCGGCAGCTGCCCGCCGGCTCTACTGCCATTGATTTTGCCTACCATGTGCATTCTGCTATCGGCGAAAAGATTGTGGGCGCCAAGGCCGACGGAAAGATCATTCCGCTGTCAACTCCGCTCAAGAATACGCAGATAATCGAAATACTGACCAACCCGCAGGCACACCCTACGGCGAACCAGCTGACTATGGTGCGCACGGCAAAGGCGCGCAGCAAGATCAAGGCATGGCTCACGCAGCATGATCCTACATTTGTGGACAAAGCGCTGCAGGTAAAGATTGCCGCCGAAAACGAGGCAAACTCAATCTACTCAAAGAAAAAGCAGCGCGTACGCCATCATCCTGAAGGTGTCGGACCCGGGCTGCCCGGTGCTGACCGTGCCACCGGCAAGATCCGCATCGGCAATACCACTAACTTCCTTATGAACATGGCAAAGTGCTGCAATCCCAAATTCGGAGATCCGATCGTGGGCTATGTGTCGCGGGGCAGGGGCATCATCGTGCACCGCGCCGACTGCTTTACGTACCAGCGCATTCCGAATAAGGAAACGCGTACGCTTGAAGTGATCTGGGATACGGAGGACATGCGTAAGCCGGAAAAAGCCGAGAAGGCGGACAAAAAGGAAAAGGCCCGCGAGCAAACTAAAAAGAGCTGAGTGCGTGTATGTGCCGTGCGTGCAGGTGCCCCTGACGGAGTGCCAGCGGTGCGCCCTTACGGTGCGGATTCCGACCGTACCGTTTTGTTCGCCTCGTCTACGTACAGCAGCGCCCATGTGCGGTCCGACAGGTAGCAGCCGAGCGTACGCTCGGCGAACGAGCCGAAGTCATAGTAGTTTGCGATGTGCGAATGACCGTCCATGACATGCTTGACGTTGTTGTTCGCATATAAGGTGAGCAGCGCGGTGCGCTCATAGGTGTTCTGCATTACAAAATAGAATTCGCCGTTGGCGTACACCGGATAGTGCGAAAATACGAGCTTGGGATTTGGATCTGATTCCATGGCGCGCGTGAGTGCGTCCATCTGCCCGGTGCCCAGCGATCCGCTGCCGGTGTCAAGGAAATACCAGCTGAAGCTGCTTGTCTTGAACCGGTAGAACGATACGTACGGGAATACGGTCTTTTTCCAGATGTCCCATCCGGAATTGAACAGGTCGTGGTTACCGAGCACGGTGTATGTGCGTAGACCGAAGGTGCTTTCAAGCCGTGCGGTGAATGCGGTGTATTTGCTGTATTCGGAGGCGTTGCCGTGGTCTACGATATCGCCGAGGCAGATGCAGAATTCGGGAAAGTTGCCGTCGTTCGCGTCCTTGAGCCCCTGTATCCAGTTAAAGAATTTGGTATCCACCGAGTCATGATCCTGCGTACCGCCGAAGTGTACGTCGCTGAACACGATGACGCGGTAAGCCGTCTTTCCGCCGCTGATCGACGGAGCGGCTATGTCGGAGAGCGTGTCCGCCCGTGAATGGACTGATTCTCCGTGGCTGAAGAATTCATCGAGCCCGTAGCCGCAGGAAACAAGCGTCAGACCGACAGCGGCCGCACAGACCGCCGCAGCCGTCCGGAGCAGGCTTCTGTGCGTCTGCCGTGATGCGCGTATATGTTTCAGTTCTTGTGTCATTGCTTTCTCCCTTAAAGCCTCTGCGGCATCAGTGCGCTCAGAACCGGCAGCCTATAAATGCCCGCGCCTCCGCGCAGTCAAAATAGGCTGACATGGTGAACTGGTCCGTATAGCGGGCGGTGAGCTCGCATCCTGCATATATACCGTTGCTCCAGGTGTACATGCCGCCGAACGTGTAGGCCGGTGAAAAGAACAGCATGTACCGGAAATATTCATAGGACGCTGTTTCAAAGTACAGGTTCAGCGCAGGAACCGGAACCGCCGTCAGCCGCAGGCGCAGCGCCGGGTTCCAGTTTTTGAGCCACGGTGTTGTGCGCTTTATGGCAAATACCTGCTCCAGCTTGAGCTGTACGTCAAGGTCGCCGTCTATGATCAGATACTTGAACGGCTGAACCTTCATAAAGACACCTGCCTGAAAATCATTGGCGGCGCTCATTTTGTGCCACAGAAAATAATGGTACAGCCCGCCGAGTCCGAACTGCCGGACATATCCTTTGCGCGTGGGGTTGCTGTACCACCACCATACGCCGTCGGCGGTAAAGTCAAAGGTTTCTTCAGTCTGCTGCCAGCCGGTGCGGAACGCTGCATCCGCGGTATCGTAGGTGATCAGATACTGCGCGGTGTTTCTAAACGGCTCAAAGCCGGTGCCCGTATTGCGCCCGAGCTTATAGGTAAAAGAAAAGGCGTTCGTGCGTACGGCGTCCTCTGAAGGCGTCTGCGCGGGTTCAGACCTGGATGCAGGTTCGGACGGTGCAGCTGCTGTATCGGCAGCTTGCGCTGCGGCGGCCGGCAGTACGAGGAACGCGAGTACGGCGCAGAGCACACAGCTGCGCAGCCTGGCAACTGCCGTCATAACGCGGCCTTGTCCCGGCCCGGATCTCTGATCGTACCGGGAATAAAATCGGGATCTTTTGTTCTGATAAGCGTGCCGCCGGGCAGCTCCTGCCGCGTATACAGCACGCAGCTGTGCCCGTTGCACACCCAGTCCAGCAGGGTACCTGTACGGGGATCGGCCATGCGCCATGAGCCCGGCTCCAGCACGGTACATACGGTGTTGGGGGTGATGCATTCAAGCGTGTCTTCCGGCGAAAACTTGTTGAGCGCCTGAACTTCGTACAGATGCCAGCCGTCCTGCGCCGTAATGCCGTGCGGAACTTTTTCCGGATGCAGGCGGTAGTCCTCTTCTGCGGCCTGCCGCGCCTGCGGGTGCATGCTGTCAAGCCGGGTCTGGAACTCCTGCTCCGTGCGCTCCGCGGCCTTGAATACATCCGATTCCTGCTGCTGCGTCAGCCGCGTACTGATGGTGGCTGTAAGGATATAGGGACTGTCGGTGGCGCCGACGGTGGTTTTATCCGCGTTGCCGCGGTTGTAGTAAAAGCCTGTGGTAGATTCCCGGTGGCTTACGTTGTCCAGCTCCTGTACGAACGGCTCGGCCTGCTCCCGCGTGATGATTCCTTCCTGCGCGTCCAGCGCCTTGCGGTAGGCGCGCGTAACCAGAGCCACATAGTAGATGCTTTTCATGCGGCCCTCGATCTTGATGGCGTCCACGCCCGCTTTTTTCATGTCGTCCAGATGCTCGATCATGCGAAGGTCCTTGCTGGACAGCACCGCCGTAAAGTCATCTCCTTCATAGACGGGAAAATACTCGCCGGGGCGCTCATGCTCCTCAAGCACCAGCGCGCCGGATTCCGCGAGCTTTTTAGGATCGGCAAGCACGTCATAGTTCCAGCGGCATGACTGAGAGCAGAAGCCGCTGTTCGCGCTGCGCCCGGTAAGGTATGCGCTGAGCAGGCAGCGGCCTGAGTACGCCACGCACATGGCGCCGTGGGCAAAGCATTCCAGCTCCATGTCGGGCACTGCATCTTTGATCTGCCTGATTTCGTCAAGCGATGCCTCCCGTCCGAGTACGATTCGCCTGAACCCTATGCTCCGGTACATTTTGACGGCGCCGCTGTTCACGCAGTTTGCCTGCGTGCTCAAGTGCAGCGCGGTATTGGGAAAATGCTTCTGCAGCACCGGCACAATACCGATGTCCTGCACGATAAAGCTGTCTATGGGATAGCACTTAAAGTAGTCAATATTTTTGATGAACTGCTCTATGTCGTGGTTGTGGAACGTGATGTTCAGGGCACAGAACAGGCGCTTGTGCGGATATTTTTTTTTCAGTTCGATAACCTGCTTGTATTCATCCTCATAAAAATTATCGGCCTTGATTCTCAGTGAAAAACGCTTGAGACCGATGTAGGCGGCGTCCGCCCCGTAGGTATAGGCATAATATAATTTGTCGATATTGCCTGCCGGCGATACTAATTCCATGGTGTCCTCGGTGCGGCTGACCGCGCGGGCGCTATGCGTCCGCGTTCAGGCCGCTTTCTGTCTTTATGCGGTAAAATGCCCGCGTGTCTTCGGGATCCTGCCTGCGGGCAGTGACCATTTTGCCGATGCGCTCCAACGCAAGGTGCGATTCCGGCAGGAATTCATCTGCCATCTGGAACATGTACATCATGTCCGGCCAGATGTCCAGCGTACAGCGGGATCCTGCCTGCTCCAGTTTCTCTTTGAAAAGCTTTGCGTCCTGCAGCAGTATTTCTTTGCCGCCCATCTGGATGTACACGTCGGGGAACTGCGCGAGCACCTGCTGATCCGCCGACAGGGGTGAAACGAATATATTGTCCAGATTAGATGCAAATGTATAGATTTCGCCGGCGCAGCGCAGCGCTTCCCCGGTGAGCACTTCGTCCGAGACTTTTTTGCCTGCAATGAGCGGCGATGAAGGCGAAAGGTTGAGCCAGGGCGAAAACAGAATGACGTGCTTGATGGCGTTGCGGAACCGCTGTTTCAGGTTGAACAGGAATGCGAGCGCCTGGGATGCGCCCGAGCCGTCGGCGGCGATGATGACCTCAGGGTCGGCGTTCTCTCCGTTTTCCGTATCGAGCGAGCTTGAAATCTGCTCTTCGGTGAACATGGCACGGAAAACTTTCTGGATATCCTCTATGGCCGCCGGATAGGAGTGCGCCGGGGCAAGGCTTATTTCGGGCAACACGACGCGGCTTGAGCAGACGTTTGCAAGCGTGGCGCAGAAGGATCGCCACGAGGCACGGGAACCACCAATAAAGCTGCCGCCGTGTATGTACAGAATGATCCTGTGGGATGCGTATACTTCCGGAAGCAGCAGGTCGCACACTACGCCGTCATAGGAACGCTCATTGCGGTCCACTCTGTTCGGCAGAATGGGAACGCTGAACGTGTCTTCTATACGGGTACGGAACGATTCCGTTTCTGATTTTGGGAAAAAGACAAGCTGTTTTAGCATTTTTACCGCAGCCTTGCGGTTTGCTGTCAGTGACATGAAAATAGTATAGCAAATCAGCAGAAAATTTGCTATATTTTGAGCACTATGCCAGTAAAAATACAATCAGATCTGCCGGCCCGTAAGATTCTTGAGTCTGAGAATATCTTCGTTATGACCGATGAGCGCGCTGTTTCTCAGGACATCCGCCCGCTCAAGCTTGCTATCGTAAATCTGATGCCTACAAAAATCGCCACGGAAACGCAGCTTATACGGCTGCTGTCGAATACGCCGCTGCAGGTGGAGCTTTCGCTCGTGCGCATGGAGCATCATGTGTCGCATCACACCGGCGGTGACCATCTTGAAAAGTTCTATATCGGCTCTGATGAGCTGTTCTCCAAACGGTTCGACGGTATGATTATTACCGGCGCGCCTGTGGAACAGATGCCGTTCGAGGCGGTTGACTACTGGCAGGATTTGTGCCGTATCATGGACTACGCGAAGGAAAAAGTTTTCTGTACCCTGTATATCTGCTGGGGTGCGCAGGCCGGCCTGTACCACTTGTACGGCATACAGAAGCGGCTGCTGAATAAAAAGCTGTTCGGCGTGTTCATGAACCGGCGCACTACCGCCGCCGATCCGCTGCTGCGCGGATTTGATGACCTGTTCCCGGTGCCGCAGTCACGGCATACCACCGTGGATTTCGGCGATATTACGGCGGTGCCTGATCTGTCGGTGCTCGCGCAGTCGGAGGAATCCGGCGTGTCCATTATAAAATCAAAGGATAACCGCAGCGTGTTTATTACCGGCCATCTTGAGTATGACACGAATACGCTTGCTGATGAATACTGGCGTGATAAGGGCAAGAACCTGCCTATAGATGTGCCCGCGCATTATTTCCCGGACGACAATCCTGAGGAGCAGCCGATTTCTATCTGGCGCAGCACGGCACATCTGTTCTACAGCAACTGGCTTAACTACTACGTGTATCAGGAAACGCCCTATACTTTTGCCTGACGGAAGTCCTTGTCCTGCCGTCTGCCTTCTACGAGCCGCAGCTGGCCTGCCATATCTTTGTATATCGTCACATCTGAAAAGCCGCAGGCTGTCAGCAGCGCTGCGGCTGCTTTTGCATTATATTCCCCGGTCTCAAGCAGGAACAGTCCGCCCTGTTTCAGGTGCGCGTATACCTGCGGTATCAGACGTCGGATGATTCCGAGTCCGTCCGTGCTGCCGCCGCAGTCGCCGTCAAGTGCAAGCCGCGGCTCGCTGCGTCCGTCCTTGAGCAGGTCGTCTACATCGGCGGCGGGTATGTACGGGGGATTTGAGAGTATCATGTCGAATTGTTGTACGGATCCGGCCTGCTGAAGCGGTTCAAGCAGGTCTCCCTGCAGGAACTGCATGCGCTCCAGCTGCGCGGGTGTAAGCAGCCGTTCGGCGTTTGTGCGCGCCACATCAAGCGCCGCTGGGCTTATGTCTGTAAGCGCTGCATACACGGCGCCGGCGGCAAGGCTGTGCAATACGCTCACGGCGATGCAGCCGCTGCCGGTACAGATATCCGCGATAAAGCAGGGGGAGTGCGGGGCGTTGTTCTGCGCCTCCTGAGCTGCTTGAACTGCCGCTACGGCATGCTCCACAAGCAGCTCCGTGTCGGGCTTTGGAATGAGCACGTCGGGGGTGACGGTAAAGTCAAGCCCGTAGAATTCTTTGTGTCCGGTGATATAGGCTATAGGAAGGCCCGTTCTGCGCTGCGCCGCGGCGGCAAGCAGCGCCTTGTGCTGCTGCGGTGAAAGCTCCTGTCCGTGCAGCATGAGCAGTCTGGTTTTGTCGCAGCCGAGTATATGCTGCATGATGCAGTCGGCGTCGAGCCGCGCGGTAGGAGACACCGCGGCCAGCTCGGCGGCAAGCTGCCGCTTTGCCTCAAAGACGGTCATAGGCGGTCAGAACAACAAGCTTCGCTTGGCTTCGCTTGGCTTCGCTTGGCTTCGCTTGGCATTAGTTGAGCGTGGAAACGTCCGCCTTGAGCTGCTCTTCTTTAGCGTAGACATTCAGGGCGTCAAGCATTTCGTCCATGTTGCCCATCATAAAGCCCGGCAGATTGTGAAGCGACAGGTTGATGCGGTGGTCTGTGACACGATCCTGCGGAAAGTTGTAGGTGCGGATCTTTTCGCTGCGCGCGCCGGAACCTACCATGCTCTTTCTGGCATCGGCACGCTCGGCCTGCTTTTTGCTTTCTTCCAGATCAAAAAGACGTGCGCGCAGCACGCGGAAAGCCTTTGCCTTGTTCTTTATCTGGGACTTTTCATCCTGCTGAATGACGACGATGCCTGTCGGAATATGGGTCAGGCGCACCGCGGAGTCCGTGGTGTTGACGCACTGTCCGCCGGGACCGCCCGCACGCATAACGTCAACGCGTACGTCTTCCGGCTTTATATCAATTTCTGTTTCCTCCGCTTCGGGCAGTACGGCCACGGTTGCGGTGGAAGTCTGGAGCCGTCCCTGTGCTTCGGTCTGGGGCACGCGCTGCACGCGGTGCACGCCGCTTTCCCAGCGCAGGGTTCCGTATACGAATTTGCCGCTCACGGACGTGACGATTTTGTTGAAGCCGCCCACTTCCGTTTCCTGCGCTTCCATGGTCTCTGTCTTCCAGCCCTTGCGGTCTGCAAGGTGGCAGTACATTTCCCACAGATCGCGGACAAACAGGCTTGCTTCATCGCCGCCCGCGGCGCTGCGGATCTCCAGAATAATATTCTTTTCATCAAGCGGATCCGGAGGAATCAGCTTTACTTTTATCTGCTCCTCCAGCTGGGGCTGCTTTGCCTCAAGTTCCTTGAGCTCTTCGCGGGCCATTTCCCGCATGTCCGCGTCTTCTTCGTTGGTGATCATGAGCGTGTCGTCCTTGATCCCCTGCAGACATTTTTTGTACTCATCATACAGAACCATCAGCTCACTCAAGTAGCCGTGCTCCCGCATGGTATCCTTGTATCTTTTCTGGTCTTTTACCAGATTCGGGTCCAGAATGTCCTGCTGTACCTGCTCGTAGCGGGATGCGCAGTCTTCCAGTTTTTTCAGTAAATCCATAGAACGCACTATATATCATATGGTAGAAAAAAGCAATGTTTTCAGTCCTTTGCCAGATTATGGGCGGCGGCACTGTAACTAAAATATGATGTTTGTGGTATACTGTGTACCATGAAAAAAATACCGATACTCATTGACTGCGACACCGGCACTGATGATGCCGTGGCGCTTATTATGGCCTGTGCCGCGCAGAATCTGCAGCTGCTCGGCGTTACTACGGTGGCAGGAAACCAGACGGTTGACAAGACAACGTTGAATACGCTGAAAATCCTGAGTTTCTTAGGCAGAAAGGATGTTCCGGTAGCACGCGGTGCTGAGCGTCCGCTGCTGCGTACGCTTCAGGTGGCGGCAGAGGTACACGGGTCGAGCGGACTCGGCGGGGTGATTCTGCCGGATCCTGACATGCAGGCGCAGCAGATGAACGCTGTGGAGCTGATCCGCTCTGTGCTGATAAAAAACGATGTGCCGGTAACGCTGGTGTGCACTGCACCGCTTACCAATATTGCGCTGCTGCTTTCTGCCTATCCTCAGCTCAAGCATAAGATCGAGCGGATCGTGATGATGGGCGGCGGGCTGAGTCATGGCAATGTGACTGCTGCCGCGGAATTCAATATCTATGCGGATCCTGAGGCAGCCGGTATTGTTATGAACAGCGGCGTGTCTGTCGTGATGTGTCCGCTTGATATGACCGAGCAGGCGCTGCTGAAATTTGATGAGATAGAACACTTTGCATCGGAGAAGGGAAAGGTGAGCCGGCTGGCGCTGGATATTTTCCGCTTTTACGCCCAGTACTATGAAGCCCGGGGATTCAGCGGCGTGGCGCTGCATGACCCCACTACGATCGCGTATCTGATGCGTCCCGAACTGTTCACCCTGCGGCCGATGTATGTGCAGGTGGAGACGGCTCCGGGTGCCGCCACCTACGGCATGACATTTGCTGACACCCGTATTATGGCGGATCCGCCTGCTCCGAACGCGCAGGTCTGCATCGATGTGCAGCGCGATGCATTCATCAGACTGCTGACGGAATGCTGCCGCGCATACGACACCGGAACACCGGTGTAACACCGGTGTTCCGGTGTAAAGCCGATTCCCGCCGCGTCCGTGCTACTTACGTGGCTGGCGGGGATCTATCATTACTTTTTCAATTTCCCCGATATACATGGTGTGAAAGTCGTCCTTTTTGTAATTCTGCTTGAGTATGCGCTCGTCGGTGAAGCAGAATGCATCGAACGGCTGTGCATACAGCTTGCGGCAGATGAGCACAACGCGGGCTTCGGCGAACCACGGTACATCGTTCATATGCTCCAGCGTGAGCTTGGTTGGCTTGAGCTTGTCGCCGTCCCTGCCGGAATGGGTGCCGCAGAAATCCAGCACCGACTTGTATTTTTCGCTGAAGAAATTCAAAGAAAAGTATTCTGATGCGTCCAGAAATTCTTTTGTATAGCGGGAAGGCCGTATGTAAATAGTGGCTGCGGGCTTGTTCCACAGTACGCCCACTCCTCCCCATGAAGCGGTCATCATGTTCACGATGTCGTCTTTTTCTGCGGTGACCAGCATGCTGTCTTTACCGATGGCAAGAAACGGATTGTCAGTCAGCTGTTCCGGACGGATAGTTTTCATCTGTATACCTCCTGTGAAAAACTCCGTCTGCAGTATACCAGAGACCGGCAGAAAAGAAAATCGGCTTTACTATGGCGGCCGGCGGCACGGCTGTTTTTCTCAGCCGAGCACAGAGATTTGTTCAGCGCCGGCCCTTTCCTGCCGATACTCAAAGAACATAGGAAGTGAAATTGATGAATAACAAGATCTTCAACTTGTTTTTTAAGAGCCGCCTGGTAAATGCGGTGCGTCAGGCGTTCATGCTGCTTACGCCGATCATTGTGATAAGCAGCGTGGCGATCGCGCTGCTCTATTTTCCTGTACAGGCGTATCAGAATCTATTATCACGTCCGTCCTTTTATATTATTGTCCGGATTCTGCAGCTGATGGTGACCTGCGGAATGGACTATATATCGATCGTCGCAGTATTCCTCATCAGTTTTTTCTATGACAAAAAGGCCGGAGTGGCAAACAGAATGCTTCTGGCCATACTGAATGTCAGCTCGTTCCTTATGCTCATCGGCTGCGGCACGGATTCGTTTATGCCCGAGCTGCTCGGTATGAACGGCTTTCTGTTCGTGTTTTTTGTATGTACCGTAAACTGTCATCTGTTTGTGCTGCTGCACGCCAAAACAGATGGCATATGCCGCCGGTTCGGCGCTGACAGCGCACGAAATCATTATTCGTGGCTGGTACTTACGTCTGTGGACGTGTTTGTATTTGTCAGTATTTTCTTTTTGTTCTTAGGAGTGTCGGCCTTCCTGAACTTTGTGCTGCTGGGCGGCATGTCGTTGTTTACGGTCATCAACAATGCGGTCATGCATTTTGTACAGCAGACTACACGTCATGAGCTGGTACGGGCGCTCGTGATCCGTTTTTTGTCGCAGCTGCTTTTCTTTGTGGGACTGAACGGTGATGCGGTGCTGGAACCGCTGGTAAGCGGATACTATGAGGAATGCCGGCGGCAGGTAGGCATGGCTATACAGCAGGGGCTGGAGCCTTCATATTTGATAACCGATGGATTCGGCAATACGTTTGTGAGTACCGGCGGCTCGGGCTGCCTGCTCGCGCTGCTGATTGCGATTCTGCTGGTAAGCCATAATAAGCAGAGCCGCGATATTGCCCGTATGTCTATCTTCCCTGCGCTGTTCAATGTGGGCGAACTGCTTACCTACGGTCTGCCGATCGTTTTTAATCCGGCGCTCTTTATTCCGTTCCTGCTTGTGCCGCTGTTGAATACAGTGATCTGCTATGGCGCAACGGCGGCAGGGTTCCTGCCGGTCATCACGAACAATACGGTGTGGACAAGCCCGGTGCTTGTTGGCGGCTATACCGCTGCCGGCGGTATGTCGGGCGCGGTCATGCAGCTGATCCTGCTGGCGGTGGACAGCGTGGTGTATCTGCCGTTCGTCATGCTCAATGACTGGCAGGAGGAACTTATTTTCAGCGACACCGCATCCGGTCTTGTGTCCTTTATCCGTCAGAATGAAGTGATCAACGAGCAGGTAAACTTTAAGCTGCTGCCGGATCTGTACCTGCTTACTGCACGCAGCCTTATGGATGACTTGAAGGATGATCTGAGCTCGGGTAATCTGTTCATGTTCTACCAGCCCCAGTTTGACAGCAGCAATCATGTGGTGGGTGCGGAAGCGCTCATCCGGTGGATGCATCCTAAGATAGGCAACATCTATTCTCCGCTGATCATACAGCTGGCACAGGCCGGCGGCTTTTTGTTCGAGCTGGAGCGGTTCATCTTTACGGAGGTATGCCGTGCCATAAAAACGGTGGAGGCACGTACTGACCGCCGGCTTGAGATTTCCGCCAATATCACGGGCATTTCTATGCTGGCAGATGGTTTTGAGGCCATGATACGGCAGTCGGTGCAGAGTACGGGAATTGATCCGTCACTGATCGGCATAGAGATTACCGAGCAGGAGGCCGTGGCGAACACGGAGAATCTGTATCATCTGAAGGAATACGGCCATAAACTTTTTATCGATGATTTCGGTATGGGGTATACTTCCATAAAGTATCTGGAGTCAAATCTTTTTGACGTTGTAAAGCTTGACGGATCTTTGACAAAGAGTATTATGGATAAGCCGCGTACGCGTGAAATTGTTTCTTCAGTCACTACGCTGTGCAAGAATCTGCATATGCAGGTGGTCGCCGAGTACGTAGAGACCGAAGAGCAGCGGGATGCGCTGCAGGCTATGGGGTGCGATATTTATCAGGGGTATTTGTACAGCAAGCCGCTGTCGCAGATAGAACTGCTGCTGTTTTTGTACAGTGTGCGGGAATAGCCGTGTGCAGCGCCGGTAGTATGAACTTTTTAGAGGAGTACTGTATTGTATATTACAGGGAAGCTTTTATATCTTGACCTGAACTTTTTAGGGGCGGTGATCCTGTTGTGGATACGGCTTATGCTTAAGCGCGATATCAACGGTCAGGCCCGCGATATTACGTTCAAGCGTGTGATCATGCTTGTTATTTCGATTCTGTTCTTGAATGTTCTGTGGGTATGTGTGGAAGGCCGTCCCGGCCGTGTGTGGCTTGTCTGCAACCATATTATCAACGTCCTGTATCCGATGATCGCTTCTGTTACCAGTCTTGAATGGTGCTTTTTTGTCCTGTATATCGTGTCGCCGAAGCTGTTCCGTACCAATACGGTGTTCTGGCTGCTCAGCCCTGCGCTGCTGATCCTGCTGCTTGCGCTTTCTTCGCCGTGGACAGGTGCGCTGTATGTTATTTCTGCCGAAAATGTGTACGACCATGGCTTTTTGTATCCGCTGCTGCAGGCCATCTCTTATTTTTATTTTTTGTGGCCGCCGCTGCTGTTTTCGCGGAAAATGCTGAAGGAAGGGCAGCGCATGCAGGTTATCAGCAGGCAGACGCTGTTCATGGTGATGTTTACTTTCCTGGGCGTTTGCTTTGTTATCTTTGTGCTGAATTCCTATGATACTATCTGGCCGATGTTTTCAATAATCCTGCTGTTTGTGTTCACTGATATTCAGTTCCAGAAAATATCGCGGGACGGGCTTACCGGCCTGAACAACAGGCGCAGCTTTGACTCATATATTTCCATGCTGTTCAGCGAAGGCAGAGTGAACGAGTCCGTCTTTCTATTTATGATGGACATCAATTTCTTTAAGACGATAAACGACACCTACGGCCATCTGGCGGGCGATGAGGCGCTGAAAGTGCTCGGTGATATTCTTAAAAAGACGGGCAGCATCGATGATCAGCGTTCTTATATCGCACGGTACGGCGGTGACGAATTTGTAGGTATCTACTATTGTGCCGATGAGACAGAGGCTCAGAAAATACTTGATGGTATAAACAGAAACGTCCAGAAGTTCAATGACGGCGGAACGCTGGAATTCCCGCTGAGCATCAGCATCGGCTTTGCCAGATACAGCAAAGCGCATACGCCGACCGCGGAGCAGCTTATAAAATCGGCCGATCTTATCCTGTACGAGAACAAACGCGAGATGCACCGGCTGGCTGACATTGCGCAGAACTCACAGATTAAGCAGGGCCGCAAGCTGTTCAAATAGCGGCCGGCCTTGGTCTGCTGCTGCCGCTATTTCAGGTAGACCATGAGCAGCATGATGTCGCTGTTGCGGATACCGGAGATACGGCTTGCCTGTCCGAGCGTGAGCGGGCGTACGGTTTCAAGCTTCTGCCGGGATTCCGCCGACAGTGAGACGATCTTTCCGTAATCAAAATCGGGCGGAATATGGAATCCTTCCATTTTGTGCAGTTTTGCAACCCTGCGGTCCTGCCGTTCTATATAATAGCGGTACTTAAAGTCCGTCTGGGCAAGCTCCCACTCTTTTTCTGCATAGCCGGGGTTCTGTGCGTTTGGATTCTTTTCAAGCAGCGCGATGATCTCGGCTTCTTTTTCATATTTTGCATTCGTCCGGTCAAACTGTTCCTGTGATTTCAGTCCCACCTGATAGCCGTAGCGGCACAGCCGGTGATCTGCGGTGTCATAGCGGAGCTTGAGCCGGTATTCGGCGCGTGCGGTAAACATGCGGTACGGCTCTTTGGTACCGAGCGTAACCAGATCGTCGATAAGCACGCCGATATAGGCTTCATCCCTGCCGAGCACGAGCGGCGTATAGGCAGGAATTTCATGAAAATTAGTAAAGCCGGCCGCTTTCTGCGCCTGCTCCACCGCCTGATTGAGCCGGCTGGTCTGCTGCGCGGAGAATTCAGCCGTAAGCCTGAGATCCTCCTTCGTGGGTGCGCACGTCAGCTGTACCGGGAGCCTTGCAGAGACGGCAGAACATAACGGACCGCACTGCAGCCGGTGCTCACGGGCGTACAGCCCTGCGTTGATACCTGCTACGAGTCCCTGCCCGGCGGCCTCCTCGTAACCTGACGTACCGTTTATCTGGCCTGCGTCAAAGAGACCTGCCACGCGTTTTGTTTCCAGCGACGGATACAACTGCGTCGGCTCCACGTAATCATATTCTACAGCATAGCCGGGACGGCTGGTCACCGCGTGCTCAAAGCCGGGCAGCGTGTGCAGGAATTCATCCTGTATGTGCTCGGGCAGTGATGATGAAAAGCCGTTCAGGTACATTTCATCGGTTTCAAGGCTTTCTGGTTCTATGAATATCTGATGCCGCTCGCGTTCCGCAAAGCGCATGACCTTGTCCTCTATGGACGGGCAGTAGCGCGGTCCTACGCCGTGGATTTTTCCGCTGAACAGAGGCGATGAGCCTATGTTTGCCCTGATGATCTCATGCGTCTGCTGGTTGGTGTAGACAATGTGACAGGGCACCATGGGGCGGTCTATTGTCTGGTTGTCAAAGGAAAAGGGGATGATGTCTTCGTCAGACGGCTGCTCCTCCAGCTGTGTAAAATCAATGGAAGATTTAAGCACGCGCGGCGGCGTACCGGTTTTGAGCCTGCCGGTGGTGAATCCCAGACGGCGCAGTGAATCGGTAAGACCGTACGCACCGTTTTCGCCGAGGCGTCCGCAGGGGGCGTCGTAATCACCGATAAAAATGCGGCCCCCGAGGAATGTACCGGTGGTGAGCACTACGGCACGCACAGGAATAACGCGGCCGCGCTCCGTTATTACGCCGGTGACTTTCTGACGCATGCCGCTGCGTGCGGCTTCTGTCGCTTCGCTGCCGGTACAGCCTCTTGTTTCTCCGGGTATGGTTCCTTTTTCCGCCTGCGAGTCCGTACCGTCAGGCAGCTTTGTACTGCTTGCGGTGGTCAGTACGTCTATGACCGTGTCCATGAGCGTGCACAGGTTTTCCTGCTGCTCCACGGTGTGCCGTGCGGTCTGTGAGTACAGGATTTTATCAGCCTGTGAGCGGGGTGCCTGCACTGCCGGTCCTCTGCTGCGGTTCAGCAGCCGGAACTGTATCATGGATTTATCGATGAGCTTTGCCATTTCGCCGCCAAGCGCATCGATTTCTTTTACAATGTTCCCTTTGGCAATACCGCCGATTGACGGGTTGCAGGACATTCTGCCGATAGAATCGATTGTCTGCGTGATAAGAATGGTCTTGAGTCCCATGCGGGCGCAGGCAAGGGCAGCTTCTATACCTGCATGGCCGCCGCCAGCGACGGCAACGTCAAAGTAATCATAGTAACCGGACATAGCATAGAGAGTATAACGATTATAAGACCGCTTAGCAAGAAAA
>CACZQF010000200.1 GCA_902783245.1 uncultured Spirochaetaceae bacterium
CCGATGCATCAGGCCGTGCTCCACCGGCTTGACGCCGCATACGCAATCAAGCTCCGGAAAAAGCTCGGCAGCAGCCGTATACGCATTGAACCTGTCTGTTTCTGACAACGGTGCCGACGGCAGCCCGGACGGCTTTCTGATCACTGCAAACGGATTGTCCTTATCAGGAGCTGAAAGAACGGTGATTGTAAGCTGCGGGGCTGCATCATCAGTCATGCGGCAGCTCCTTCGGATACTTTGCCTTCAGCACATGCAGCACGCGCTTGAAACGCGCCGGCACGGGTGCGGTGAACACCGTATATTCCGTACTGCCTGGCAGCCTGATGCCGAGCAGCCGTGCGTGCAGCATCAGCGGAGCGTCCGCAAACAGCGTTTCCTTCCGTGCGTTGTATAAAGGGTCTCCAAGCACCGGACAGCCGATGTATTTCATATGCACTCGTATCTGATGGGTTCGGCCGGTTTTAATACGCAGGCGCATGAGCGAGTACGGGCCGAAAGTTCCGATGCAATGATAGATCGTGCGGGCATATTTGCCCTGAGCCGTATCTGCCGTCGCCTTCCATTTCTGGCGGTCTCGAGGATCCCGTATAAAGCCCGTCCTGATATCTCCGGCAGCATGCGGCGGCCTGCCTGAAACAATCGCAATATATTCTTTACGGACATGGCGGCTTTGGAACTGTTCCTGCAGCCATTCTTCCGCCCGCCGGTTATTTGCCGTAATGATGATGCCGGACGTGTCTTTGTCCAGACGGTGCACGATGCCGGGGCGCAGCGCGGCGGCGTCGGCAACAGGCACGGCCGGTGAGCCTCGATGGAACAGCAGTGCGTTTACGAGCGTACCGCTCCAGTTTCCGGCCGCGGGATGAGTCACCATGCCCTGCCGCTTGTTCACCACCGTAACATTTTCATCTTCATACAGAATAGCGAGCGGAATGTCCTCAGGGATAATGTCATCCGGAACAGAATCCTCCCATGAGACATGTATCGTATCGCCCGGTCGGATCTTATATGACAACTTGGCAGGTTTGCCGTTCACCAGCAGCTGCGTGGTTCCTGATTTCAGCTGTGAGCGGTTCAGCGTACTCTGTACGGTTACGATATATTTATCAAGCCGCGGCTGGCCGGAAACATCCGGAGGAACAGTATAATCAAAACAGAACACTTCTCATGCCTCCGTATAAATAGTCCGGCAGCTGTTCCGGCATCATGTCTGGTGCGGAAAGCAGGTCGAGCGGTTCTATCACTACGCCTTTCTGCTGGTTTATGAGCTTTTTTTGTTTTTCAGCGCGGCGCTGCCGCATAAGGGTAAGCACCAGATCAAGCACTCCCAACCCTGCGCTGATGGCACAGGAGTATCCGAGTATTTTCATCTGCTCGTCAGTGTCAAGGTTCGCGTCATCGGAAGATTTTGCAAAAGGACTGGGCAGATAGCCGTATGAGTAATCATGCTCGTAGTACCGGTACATTGAATAGACTAAGGTTGTGGTGAGCGTGACGAACGGCAGGGATCCGAACGCAATGATTTCACTGCGCCGTATATTCTTAGACCATTGAGGAAATTCTTCGTCTGTATACGGCTCTGCATCGGAAAGCACGGTTTTAGAGGAACTTTTAGATGATGAGCTTGTGTCTGCAGCCGAAGCTATACCGGCTGCGCAGCACAGCAGCAGGACGGTACTTATAAACCGTTTCAGTCGTCTCACCGCAGCCTCACTGCTTTGCTGCCATCGAACGCTCACCGAAAATGGCGGTTCCTACCCGCACCAGAGTGGAGCCTTCTTCAATGGCAATCCGGTAATCACCCGACATTCCCATGGAAAGCACGTCAAGTTTGAGCGACGGGAACATATTCTGCATGTGCTGAGCGGTTTCCCGCATGAGTGAAAATGAACGGCGGATGCAGGCTTCGTCATCGGTGAACGGTGCCATGGTCATAAAGCCGCGCGGTATGACATGCGGTGTACCGCCTGATGCACATAATGCCACGGCCTGCTCCATCGCGCCGGCGGTCTCAAAGCCGGACTTTGACTCCTCGCCGGTATGGAATTCAAACAACACTTGTATGGTTTTGCCTGCTTTTGCGCAGTGTTTTTCAATATCCTCAAGCACTTCCAGCCGGTCAACCGATTCAATACAGTCGGCAATGAGCACCGCATCCTTTATTTTATTGCGCTGCAAAGTTCCGATGATATGCAGCTCCGGCTGCAGGCCCTCCCCGCGGATTTCTGCAAACTTGGCCTTTGCCTCCTGCACACGGTTTTCACCGAACAGCAGCTGGTCCGCCTCCATAGCTGCACGCACTGCCTGCGCCTCATGGAATTTGCTCACCGCCAGCAGTTTAACGCTGCCGGGCTGCCGCCCTGCCTTTTTCTCTGCTTCGCGGACAGCTTCCAGCACGGCCGCAAGATTGTTCTGTATGTTTTTTTGTGATAATTCCATTCCTACGCCTTTTGGGAAAGTATAACAGCATCGGCAGCATCAGACAACTGCAGCAGTTTTTCGATGCTGAGCTTTTCTGCCCGGACAAGCGGATCTATGTCCGCCGCCGTCAGAATCTGCTGCGCCATGGCGCTGTCCTTGCAGAATACCGCCAGATTGTTTTTTACGCTTTTACGTCTTGAGACAAACAGCGCGCGCTGGAGTTTCATGAAAAGCGCGGGATTTTTGCAGCGCGGAAAATCCTGCCGTTTTTCAAACAGAACGACGGAAGAATCAACTGATGGTCTTGGCCAGAAGCTGCCGCCGGTAAGCTGCATGACCGGCCTGACGGTATATGCCCACTGGCATAATACGGAAAACGATGAATAGTCTTCTCCGCCCGGCTGTGCGCACATGCGCTGCGCAACTTCCTTCTGTACCGTGAATACAGCCTTGTCAAAACGGACGGACTGCTCTATGGTGTCGGCAACAATGGCTGCGGCAATATTATACGGAAGATTCCCGAAAAAACGCTGCGGCGCCGTTCCGCCGTTTTCGATGCGTTGCCGGTACTGTACATTCCATGTTTTCAGTACATCGCCCTCAACGAGCGTAAAATTGCCGCGGTCGGCATATGTCTGAAAAAACGATCTGAGCAGTGCGGCAAACCCATGGTCAATTTCAAATGCAGTGAGCGAAACTCCCCTGCTCAGAATTTCTTCTGTCATGGCGCCAAGGCCGGGACCAACTTCCCATACGGTCATGCCGTCCTGCACGTCAAGGGCATCGATAATCTGCTTGCGCGCGGACGCATTGATAAGAAAATTCTGACCGAACTTTTTCTGCATGGCAAAGCCCTGCGACTCCATGAAACGCTTTAAGTCAGACGGTGAATTATAATCAGGATGTGATACGGACATCAGCTGCTCCTTATGATGAAAAAACTGGTATATGTGAAAAGAACGACACGGTGGATTCAATACACCGGTATAAAAACAACAGTATCAGATATGAGATATCCGCACAGCGGGGTATCAGCAGAGAACAGACGATGCATACCGTACCTGCATACATAAAGCACAGCAGCAGCGGTGCCGTACAGACTGAAGCCAGAATACCGCCGGGTGCATAGCATCTGAACATGCGTACGGAAACAGGTGCCGTAAGCGGCTGCGCGGCCACCGATGCGGCCAGATCACCCGCAAGGCGGCCGGGAATCATACGTACCAGCAGCCGTTTGACCGGATCCGCCATAAGAGTGATGCCGGCAAGCGCACCGTACGAAAGCATGAACGCAGGTTCTGCGCAATGTACCGGATACAGCAGCAGATGCAGCAAAAAACTTACCGAAAGTACGGTTATAAACGGAAGCGGGCACAGAAAGAGGATGACAAAGCACAGCAGCGATCTCAACAACGACGGGCTCAGTCCTGCGAACCATACGAACAGCAGTACCGTGCACAGCTGCACAAGCCGTCTGATTTTGTATCCCGCGATACCTGCAAACACTCCTGCGGCACAAGTAAGCAGCGAAAGATGCATGCCGGACAATGCGAGCAGATGCGTAATGCCGCATCGTTTGAATCCGTCTGAAAGCTCAGGATCAGTAAAATCACGGGAACCGGTTATGAGGGCAAGCAGCAGGCCGCCGGGCTTTTTCCACGCATACAGCAGCCGCCGGAACTGCAGCCGGCAGGCAGCTCTGATACGGGCTGCAGCTGAACGGTAGCCGCCGCCGGCTGCTTCATAGGAAGCTGCACGGAATACATCGCCGGAAAAGCTGCCCCGCAGGCGCAGACATGCGCCCGTATCAATGCTGAATAATTCAGCACGGGAATCGCTGTACAGTCTGCCCGGAAAGAATGCTTCTATCTGAGATTCAGGCAGCGTCACGGAAACAGAGCCTCTGCAGCCTGCGGTAACGCCGTCCGAAGAAAATACGAGCGACGGCCTGAACAAAAAACGATATACAGAACGGGATTTTACAGGAGATGATATCACCTGCCCTTCAAGTCCGGTAATCCGCGGGAATGCAAGCACCGAATGCATGGTTTCCCGCTGTCTTTTTATCGCACCGGTACCGTATATCATGACGGCGCACAGGCATGCGGAAATGACGAACGGATTTCTGAGGGCAGGAGGAAATCTTACCATTTCAGTTTTGTCAGCGCGTTTCTGGCTGCAGTCACCACTTCGTCAGGATATTCAAGATAGGTGGCATACAGCAGATAGTCAAATGCGGTTTTGTTTCCCAGTGTACCGAGTGCGTTTATGACCGCAAGGACAACCGTTTTTGACGGCGCCGTTCCCTGCTCCATCTGCGTGTTCAGCTCACCCAAGTACAGCGCAAGCGCTTTTGCCGCATCAGATGACGCGAGCATGGCGGTTGCCGACACTGCGTCCAGAAAATGCTGCTCGGATACACGGTTGTTCTTGTAAAATTCTTTTACCTGTGAAAAATATTTAAGCACAAGCGCGGAGGCACGTGTCCAGTTATTCTTTGAGATCACATGAACACAGTCTACCTCAAGCTTCAGCAGATCATCGGTAATTCTGCCAGCCGTTTCTGAACTGTACAGCAGTTCAGAAAGAATATGCTCCGCTACTTCAGATTTGAAGGATGCGGACAAAGACGCGCTGTTCTCTATGAGATTGAACAGCGTGGAAAGATTTTCCGTACCGTCTTTTGAAATGATTTCCATGAGCTCCGGCAATGATTTGTCAGCCAGTTTTTCCAGCGAGGCGCTGAGCACCGCATGCTCTGACTGCCATTGGTCGGTCAGATAGCAGTTGTACAGGATGGTGAACGCAGCTCCGTCACCTATCGTGCCGAGCGCTTCCGCCGCTGTCTTTTCTACATCAGAAACCGGACCGGAGCTGACGCTTGCCTCTACAATATTTTTCAAAAAAGCGATGGTGTTCGGCGCAGGCGTCTTTTTGTAAAGGTGAACCAGCTTTTCAATAATCGCCACGCGCGCGGTATTGTCCGTAAACGCCTTGTACAGATCATAGAGTTTTGTATAAATCTGTGAGCCGTCGATAGAATCAGGAAGCGTCAGCACGCCTGCAAGCGCAAGCGCGGACAGCTCCCGGTCATTTCCGAGAACCGCCGACTGTTCCAGACAAAAATCAACCGCAGCCATCGAAAGCACCGCCGCTTCATCTGCAGCGGCATCTTTAACGGCGGCAGTTTTATCGGCTATATTTCCTTTTATAAACCGGATCTGGCCGGGACCGGCCGCAGATACCGGCGCGGCAAACAGTATACCGGCAGTCAGTGCGAACAGGCTGTAAAATAATTTATTTGTCGTTTTCATAGTCTTCTCCGTTATCATCATCGGCTTCGTCCGCAGCAGGCGGCGCCATCGTTTCGCCGGTGAACCGGTCGATATACCGGTTATTGTTGACATAGACGTCCGTCACGGCATTGAGCTCGGAAAGGTTTTCACCGATAGTCTCCATAACGGTAGGAATAATGATATCCTGCTCCGGCTGTTCCTCCGGCTCTTCTTCATGCTCCTCCACAAGCCCTTCTTTTTCTGCCTGATCAAGCGCCTCATACATTTCTTTTTCACGCTGCGGCAATGTACTGTACACAAAGGACAGCACCGTGTTCTTGACTTTCTGATCAAGCTTGTCACATTCAAAGTGCAGCCTGGACTGGTTGATCGAGGCATTGTATTCCACCGAGTGGACAATTCCGAACATGGTAATGAGCTCGTTATTGATTGAAAAGCTCAGGCGCAGCTTAGTACGCGGCATGGCTTTGCCGCCTACCCGTATGAGCGCTCCGGACTCAGAAACGTCCTCAACCAGACAGCGGTAGCTCAGACCGAGCTCCACATGCATCATGCCGTTGGAAGGCTTTGAGAGCAGATACAGCTCTCCGGGCATATGGCACTGCGCGCGTACTGACTTACGCTTCTGCGCGCGCAGCAGCTCATCGTTATGCGTGATGTAGATGACCGGCTCACCCATATACAGTCCGCTGCCGATAACCTTTGACTCAAACGCATAGTTCGCATCCTGCTTCCGCCAGAAGTATACGGTAATCTGCCGGTTTTCCCAAATGCTGTGGTCTGATTCCATGGACTTTTTCTTGGGAATGCTGATCGTCATGCTTCTGCCGTTGTTGAGCAGCGTTGAGACGAACACGCCTTTTCCGGGCAGTATAATGCTGAACTTCTGCTGTGAATTTAAATCCCTCGTAGAATGAATGCCTTTCTTTTCCGCAGCCTCGATTTCGATCTTTGTACGGTAGGAATAGAGCTTGGCAAGAAACAGCTGCATATCATCGTCATGATCCTTGCCTTCCTGCTGCGCCCTTTCTACGATCTGCGCGATGCCGTTTGTAAGCGTCGGCAACGACCAGAACAGCATTGACGGGTTATCCGTATTGGTTATTTTTCCCAACTTCCACAGCAGCGCGATTTCATTGTATTTGAATCCTGTGTCAAAACCGGTGGTATAAAAACGTATTTTCTCTTTATAGATACCGCCGACCAGTACGATAGCCGATATGCCGCAAAGAAATGCTGATAATAGTATATACAAAACAACTCCATCTTTTTATTATACAAGTATCAGGCCATTTTGAAAAAAAAGAAAAATGCCCTATACTGCATAATATCACATATCATATGAAAAAACAGCACCTAATACTTGAATTTATCATAATATCGGCATGGTTTGTGTTTCCTCCGATCTTTATTTCACCAATTCCTGCGTCCGGCGGGTGGCATGTATCCGTCGGCATACTGTCAGAGCTTGCCGCCGCACTATACCTGTATAAACAATACGGACGTGCGGTACGTAACAGTACCGCACAGAAAATCATTTCGGCGGGCGCGGCATCCCTGGCGTTCGGACAGCTCTGCACGGTCGCCGCGGTGATTCAGCTGCTTTCCAACGTCCTGCACATACAGGGACCGGCGCAGCCGCTGCCAGACGGCATTACCGAGTATGCGCTATGTACGGCGGCATTTGCCATAAGCGCGTTCTTTGAGGAGATGGTCTACAGACTGTATCTGCCGTCTCTGTCAGCTCATGTACCCGACAGGTTCCGTTTTTTTGCGGCAGAAGTCTGTCCGATCATGCTTTTTGCCCTTGCGCACCGCTATCTCGGCCTGCCCGCAGTCATCAATGCAGCGGCCGGCGGTTTTTTTCTGCGCCGGTGCATAAAAAAATGCGGCTCAGCGGTTCCCGGCGCATGCGCTCATTTTCTGTATAATATATTTACGCTGATTCTTTTAAAAGTGTGAAGATCCGCTCAAACGTCCATGCGCTTACCGGTACGCCGGAATAGCCGGTGCCTGCATACAGAGCGACATACCCGTCGCCGGCAGGATTCTGATAGAAAAAGAGCTCGTATGATGCTGTTCCGCCGCATTCTGCGCGTATGTATGCCGCCGGGTTCTGCAGGACTGTCCCTGCGGGCAGACCGGCTGCGGACAGCAGTCCGTGACGGATCTCCAGCAGGCTGTCGATCGCAGTCCGGTTCGTTACGGTACCTGCCGTTGTTCCGGTACCGAACCGCACCTGCTGTATATCATCCTTTCCATGCAGAATAAGATTCGGCTCATACCAATAATCGGGAGCCGTATACACGGTGAACATGTCGCCGCACAGGTATACGGCGTTATTTCTGAGCGCACGAACAAAGACTCTGCCCGCAGGATCCGCGGAGGAGCTCACCTGCAGTCTGGTCAGTGCTTCCGTACCGCCGTAAACCGTTATCTCATAGTCAAAACGCAGCGATTCAGCTGCGGCTGCCGTAATGTTCATAGGCTGCAATACCCGCAGCTTGCAGAGCTTTGCAATAAAGTCAGCCGCAACCGTCTCCTGTACCGGGAAATAGATGCCCGAAGACGATGTTCCCGTCCACTGCCCTTCAGTCCGTAACGCGGTAAAGACGGCAGTATCCGCGCCGAGTCTGGCAATGGTAATCTTGTCCGCGGATGCCGCATACTTTTTATTCATCAGCGCGCTGGTTATTTTGCGGGGAATGCTGCCGCGGCGGTATATGCCCGGTATATAAGACACGCAGAGAAGTACCGCCAGTACGACGCACAGCAGCTCAAGGCTGTATTTTTTTATAACGCTACGCATGGCTGCTCCTGAATTTTCTGCCTGCGCATGCAAAAATCACTGCCGCGCACAGCATGTACGCAATGATGCCCGCATGCAGCGCCAGAATACGGAGCATACCGGATAAATATGCTCCGGTACCGGTGACTTTATATAAGGCGGTAGAATACAAACTTTTCTGGTAGACCTTGCACAAGGCCTCCTCTTTCTGCAGCGTCATGAGCGCGGATGATAAAAAGCTCATATTCCTGAAATCTCCGGGAACTTCTGAAAACGCAAGCAGTTTTGTATGAACAACATACTGGTCAGGCAGGATGATCATCCGGGCCGTATATTCGGGCATGGATTCTTCTGCGCTGTAATACGGCTTTATCGCGCCGTCATATACGGCCGCAACTGTATACCGCCCTTTTGCCGTCTCAGCGTCCGTGCCGCCGGCGGGTGCAGAAAGCGCTGCGGACACTACGGCCGGATCGATGGCATCCGCATGCTCTGCTGACGGCGCGTACAGCCGGGCTGACGCTGAGCTTTTGAGCAGCGGAGTCGCATACGGCGTATAGATACCGACCGGCGCAGGCCAGTACCATGTCATGCCTGCAGGAATAACCGCCTGCGGCGCAAGCTTTATCCACAGCGGGTACGGAAGTACCGCGTTGCCTTCACCGCGCAGCCGTACGCAATCATCGTCGGCGATAATCTGCGGGCCCAGCTCAATGCCGTTGGCACGGAGAAATGGCAGCAGCGCGTCATCAGCGGCGGTAGCGGTAAGCTTCCAGTTTTTATGCAGGTTGATATGAAAAGGTGAAATTGCGAACAGAACGCCGCCGCCTCTGCGGAGAAATCGCTCGACCGAAGCAACGTCATAGTCAGTAAGCTTTATGGAACCGAATACGATGAGCGGAATCGAAACATCGCGCAGGCTCCCGTCAATATCATCAGTTGAAACCTGCTCGCAGACATAGCCAAGCTGCTCCAGCCAGGGAACCACATAGCCGTAATCATCGTCAAGCGACAGACCGTTGCCGCAGAGCACATAGACATGCCGCTGTATACCGAACGCCAGGTACTGTATTTTTACAGCAAGCGCATATTCCAATGCGGCGGCAGACGGAACGAACGGTATGACGGTGCGGCTGCCCAGATACTCAAGCACGACGGCAGAATACACCGGCGTTTCTTTTCCGCCGGTCTGCGGTATGCCGGGAAGAAACTGCGGTTCTATGCCGTATGATGAAAGAAGCCGTGCGTCATCGTCAGCCGCATACACGGCTTCGCAGGTAATCAGATCTGACACCGAGGCATAGCTGTACAGATAATCGGCGATGTCGCGCGACGCAGGATACGCAGACTCCAACGCGCGGGATCTGAAATAAGTGATATGAAGCGGATTGTCCACGGACTGCAGCAGCACTTTGCTGTATGTAGAAACCGAAAACATGCTGCTTTTAGTAAGATCCGTCCTGATATAAAAACGGGTTCCGTCAGCCATGTACAGAATGCAGGCGGCCAGCGCAAGCAGCTCTTTGCGCCGGATTTTATGGCGGCCTTTTCTGCGCTCCGCGGCATATCCCGACAGAATAAGCAGAAATGCCGTCATGGCAATATAATAGACAATGTCCCGCGTATCGATGATGCCTTTGCCCGCAGCGTCAAAGTGATAGGCTATGCTCAGGAACCTGCACAGCTGCCATGGCAGCAGATGCATGACCACTCCCAATGCGAGTATGCCGCCCGGCAGAATGCCGCGGTTATCGGGGAACGCCGTATTCGAGCATACGCAGAGCGCCGTTGCAGCGGCACCGTACAGAGCGGTTCCTAAAAATCCTGCGGCTGTCTGGCCTGCGTCCACATCACCCCAGAAATTTACCACAGCCGGAACGGCAAGCAGCGGCAGGCAGGCAAACAGGAACATGATGTATGCGGCGATCCATCTGCATACACTCATTTTTATCGCGCTGACCGGAAGCAGGCCGTCAAACCTGCGGTCCGATCTGTTCAAAGCTGTAAGCGCAGGAATGTATATGATACAGACGGCCGGAACGGCAGTGAAAAAAGCATGCAGGTCAGCGGAACCGCCTGCGCGGAAAAAATAGAATACAAAAAAGCGGATGCATGCCGCAAGGCAGAATAATGCGGACAAAACAAAGAAAAGCGGCTGCCTGAAATAGGCATACAGTTCTTTTTTTATACAGTTCATGACAGCCCCTGCATATAGTTCAGCAGCGTCTGCTCCAGCGTGTCAGAACTGCCGCAGGCCATAAGCTCGTCCGGCGTTCCCTGCACGGCAAGCATGCCGTCCGCCATGACGCCAATCCAGCCGCACAGCTCAAGCGCTTCAGACAGAACGTGCGTTGACAGCAGCACGGTTTTTGCTGCGGACAGTTTTCTGAGCAGCTCATGCATGGCATGCACCTGTACCGGATCAAGCCCGCCGGACGGCTCGTCAAGGATAAGCACCGGCGGGTCATGGATCAGTGCCTGCGCAAACGAAACGCGCTGACGCTGGCCTTTTGAAAGCCTGCCGATCTTCCGGGGCAGCAGCTCATGCAGCGAGCATGAATCGATCACCGTGTCTACCGCACGGCGGCATGATGCTTTGTCAGTATAATACAGCGGCGCAATAAGACGCAGAAATTCGAGCACCGTGTACCGGTCATACAGTACCGGCTGCTCCGGGACGAATCCCGTCAGCCGGTGGAACCGGTCGGACGCCCGCAGTGCGTCAAAGCTTGTACCCGTATCATCTACGATATGTACAGAACCGGACGTGGCATAATGCAGCGCGCATGCCGCCCTGAGCACCGTTGATTTTCCGGCACCGTTCTGTCCCAATAAACCGCTGATTTTTCCAGGACCTATCGAAAAAGAAACGTCACGGACGGCAGGCCTGCCGCCGCCATACGATTTGGTAAAATGTTCAAACGAAAGCATCAATCAATATACGGAATCTCAAAATGCATACGGTCCCGGGTCAGCACAGTCTCGGGGAACACTTTCTGTGCTTCCTCAAGCAGGCCTGAAAGCTCCTTGTCGGTATACCGCGGGCTGTAATGGATAAGCCCCATCTGCCGTACGCCGGCATCACGGGCAATCGATGCAGCCTGCGATGCGGTCATATGCTTTTTTTCACGCGCCTGATCAGCCACATCCTGCATGAACATGCCCTCGCAGATCAGCAGATCAGAGCCCCGTACTTCTCCCGCAATAGAAGGAAGATACAGCGTATCGGTTACATAGCTGAACTTTCTGCCGCTGCGTTTCGGCCCCATCACCTGCTCGGGCTGTACCGTACTGCCGTCATCGGCAGTGACCGGTTCTCCGCTCTGCAGCCGTGACCACAGCGGACCGCAGGGAACATGCAGTTCACGCGCTTTTTCAGGATCAAACTGTCCGGGGCGGTCCAGCTCCTCAAGCGTATAGCCCACACAAGTCTTTGTGTGCTCAAGCGGGAATGCCCTGATATAGAACCCGTCCCCTTCATGCACGACGCAGGGAGCGGTGATTTCTTTTACCACGATGGGATAGTTTATGTACATGTCCAGCACTTTCCGGCTGGTTTCAATATACTCCGCGATTTTCGGCGGGCCGTAGATATACAGCGGCTCCTTGCGGTCAACCTGCGCGGAAAGCATGAGAATACCGGGCAGACCAGTAACATGATCCGCATGTGTATGTGAGACGAATATGGCATCTATTTTTTTCCACTTAAGATTCAGACGGCGCAGCGAAACCTGCGTCCCCTCACCGCCGTCGAACAGGAATAAATCACCGTCCCGCCGCAGCAAAACAGACGTCAGATGGCGATACGGCAGGGGCATCATGCCTCCGCAACCAAGAATAAAAGCTTCCATGTTCATATGTACTGCATCCTACAATAAAATCATACTTTTTACAATTGAGGTAGTTTTAAATGCACGATATACTGATTCCCATGAAAAATGCATTATTGCTGATTGATGTTCAGTATGATTTCTGTAATCCGTCGGGCGCGCTGTTTGTGCCCGGCAGTCCTGATGACTGTGCTGCCATGGCAAAGTTTATTACCGAAAACAGCAGCCGCATAGACGCTATTTTTGCAACGCTTGATACTCATTCTGCGTATCACATCGCTCATCCGCTTTTTTGGACCGATGCGGCCGGTAACCGCCCGGCCCCCTACACGCCCATTACGCTGGAATCATACCGGAACGGGCTGTGGAAACCTGTCGACGCTTCTTTGGGCGCATATGTGGAAACATATCTGACAGCATTGGAAAAACAGGGAAAATATACGCTGCTTATCTGGCCGCCGCACTGTCTTATCGGCTCACAGGGCTGGACCATGGATAAAACGGTATATGATGCGGTGTCCGCATGGGAACAGGAAAAACCGGGACGCATCGCATGCTGCATCGAAAAAGGCCATCATGCCCTTACGGAGCATTACAGCGCGGTCAGAGCTGAAGTTCCTGTACCGGGCTGTCCTGAGACCGATACAAATACAAAGCTCATTCAGGACCTGCAGCAGTACGACCGTATCTATGTAGCAGGAGAAGCGCTCTCACACTGCGTGGCGAATACGGTGAATGATCTGCTGAAATCGATTCCCGCCGGCAAATTCACGCTGCTCAGCAGCTGTACTTCAAGCGTAAGCGGCTATGAAAAGCAGGGAGAATCGTTTATTGAAAGCTGGCGTGCGCAGGGAATGTCCGTAGAATAAGGGGAACCTCAAGGACGCCTGCGCGTTTGACAGGGGCCGCTACCGGCCTCTGATCAGCTTTTTGATTTTTTTATACCAGAACGCGCGGAACCGCTCTGCGCTGATATACAGCGGATAGAACGGCGATACAGGCATGTCTACGGATCCCGGGCGGTGCACCACCGCGCCGCCGAATCCGGTTTTAAACAGATACAGCCCGTGCATGGGGTGCTGCTCATCGGCAAACGGCGGAATACCGTAAAAATCATACACAGGACAACCGTATGCTTTTGCATCGTTTATGGCAGTCCATTGCAGCAGATATGCCGGCATAAGATTACGCTTGCAGTTTCCGGACGCACCGTACAAATAGACTGCCTCGCGTCTGCAGAAAAGCGTCATTATCGCGGCAAGCGCGTCTCCTTCATGGCGTGCGATATACAGCGTTACGGCAGGAGCACCCTGCTCCCGGTTGTCCGCGCTCAGGGCAAGCAGCGCGCGGTAATACGACTTGGCGTGAATGGCTATGCCGTCACGCCGGGCTGTGGTTCTGTACAGATCATAGAAGCAGTCAAGCGCGCTTTCAATATCAGGATCATTTCCGCGGAACGCAGTTACCGTCACGCCTTTTTTTTCTGCAAGCCTGATATTGTACCGCCATTTTGATTTCATATGTGCCAGCATGTCATCGGCGGACTGCTGCAGGTCAAGCAGAACCGTATCGGGCGGCTGTATATCCACCGGACACTTTTTCAGACCGAACCGCTCTGCCCGTGATAAAAATGACAATGAGGTGACATAAAAATCCCGATCCTCACAGCTGGAAAAATCAATGGGAATGTCATACCGTACGCACAGCGTGTTTTTAGGAAGCTGAGGTTTCAGCGCCGCGGCAAATTCCCGGAGCAGGCAGGCATAGCTTCTGATGTTGTCCAATGCGGTCTGCGCATGCGTGCACGCAGAAACTTCCGGCGCAAGCGGAATATAGGCGATTGAAAAACTGAGGATTCCTTTCTTTAAGGTTCTGATCAATACAGAAACAGAAAAATCAACCGTCAGGCCTTCTGCTGAAGCGGCGGAGACAGTGAACCTCAGCGGATTCCAACCGTTGCAGCCTTTAAAATGCCCCCAGAACGGTGACTGTAAAAACCGGCCGCCGGTGTCATCAGGATTACCGTCGGCCAGTCTGTTAATCGTAAAAGAATACATAGAACGGAATCAGTTCACCGGGCCGTTGACCGTCTTTTCAGTTGTGATCGGTCTGCCGGCTGCGGTCAGCGTTTTGCCCGCAATCTGCAGCTTTTTATCAACGATCTTGAATTCCACCTGAAAGAATGTATCTGCATTGATGGAGGCGGGTTTATCTGCGGCCGCCTCACCTTCTATGACGATCTTTGTACCGGGTTCAGCCCACGGTGCCTCAAGCGGCTCCACGCAGTCCTTTCCAGTCTCATCCTTGTAGTCGGCGGCAAGCAGCATACCGTGGCTTTCAACGCCGCGCATTTTACGAGGCTCAAGATTATAGGCCAATATAATATGCTTGCCGATAAGCTGCTCAGGCGTCAGATACTGCCGGAGACCGCTCTGTATGATACGCTCCGTGCCGGTACCGTCATCAAGATGCTCGATATAGAGCTTTTCTCCGTCAGGATTATTTTCTACGCTCAGAATCTTTGCAACCCGCAGATCGATGTTCGCAGAAAAATGCGCGGCCTGATCAGCGGCAAGCGCAGGCTCCTGCGCGGGAGCACTTTTCTTCTGAGCCTTTTTCTTTTCTTTTCCGGCTTCCTGACGCTCGCTCTGACTTCCGGCAAACTTTGCGCGGAACGCTTCCGTAGTCTTTTTATCAAGCGGCGTAAAATACACGCCGGTCTCACCGATGGTATCAAGCCCCTCTGTTTTTCCTAAATCTGCCCAGGTCAGCGAGCCGGGAGCTGCAGGGCAGCCGATGCGGGAATCCGCCGCCGCTTTGCCCATGAATGACAGAATCTTCTGTGTATACTGCGGCATATAGGGATGCGCAAGGATCATCAGATCTTTAATGATATAGCACAGGTTATGGATCAGCATTGCAGCCTTGTCAGGATCGGTATTGCGTGTTTTCCACGGCTCGCCCGCCTGGAACGCTTTGTTCGCAATATCGCTGATGGCAAAGATTTCATGGAACGCATCTTTAAGCTCCGCCCACTCCAGCAGCTCCGTAATGCGCTGCTCTTTTTCACGGACCTGCTTCCAGAGCGCCTCATCAACGGGAGCGTCAGGAATCTTTCCGTCATAGTACTTGGTGACGAACAGAAGCGTACGGTTCACCAGATTGCCGAGATTGCCGATAAGCTCGCCGTTGTAGCGTTCCTGGAAATCTTTCCACGTGAACTGCGTGTCCTGCTTTTCAGGGCGGTTATAGAAAATATAGAAACGCCATGCGTCCGCGGGAATACCACTTTCTTTGGC
The DNA here is from genome assembly GCA_902783245.1 of uncultured Spirochaetaceae bacterium. Taxonomy (GTDB): domain Bacteria; phylum Spirochaetota; class Spirochaetia; order Treponematales; family Treponemataceae; genus Treponema_D. Next base: position 15,635 of record CACZQF010000200.1, read on the forward strand.
ATCGCTGCCGAATACGCCGACACCTTTTGACTTACTGAATTTGCCGTCCTCATAGTTCAGGTACTCGGTTGAGCTCATGTGGAACAGCTTTGTCCATTCATGGCCGCTGCCGAGCAGACTGCACGGGAATACAACCGTGTGGAACGGAATATTATCTTTTCCGATGAACTGGAACAGATCGACGGGAGGCTTGCCGGAAGCTTCGGCAGACTCAGACGGGAGCCACCAGCTCTTATAATCGAATGATGTTTTGCCTTCGGCTGCAAGCTCGTCCGCAAGCTGCTTGGTGATGGAAATATAGCCGATCGGCGCATCGAACCAGACGTAGAAGACCTTATTTTCGTAGCCCGGCTTCGGAACGGGGATGCCCCACTTTAAATCACGGGTGATGGCGCGCTCGTTCAGACCGTCGCGAATCCATGCCTTGGTCATCTGGATGGCGTTTGCGGACCACTTTCCGTCAACGCTTGTTTTTTCCATCCACTGCTGCAGTTTGGGAGCAATGGCGGGCAGATCGATATACAGATGCTTTGTCTCGCGGACTTCCGGCGTGTGGCCGCAGGTGGCGCAGCGCGGAGCCTGCAGCTCCGTCGGATCAAGCAGGGAGCCGCAGTGCTCGCACTGATCGCCGCGCGCATCGTCATAGCCGCATTTGGGGCAGACGCCGCGCACAAAGCGGTCGGCAAGGAACATATTGCAATGCGGACAGAACAGCTGCTTTGTCGTATGCTCCTTTATATAACCGTTTTTATCGAGCTCCTTGAAAATTTCCTGCGTGATGTCCGTAATCTGTTCGTTTGACGTACGGCCGAATTTATCAAAGGCGATGCCGAACCAGTCATAAATATCCCGGTGGATTTCATAATAGTAGTCGCACAATTCCCGCGGCGTTTTTTTCATTTCAATGGCTTTTGTTTCGGTCGCGGTGCCGTATTCATCTGTACCGCAGATATACAGCGTATCATAGCCGCGGCTGCGGCAGAAACGGGCGAACACATCCGCAGAGAGCATCTGGATAAGGTTTCCCAGGTGCGGAATGTTGTTGACATATGGTAATGCTGAAGTAATAAGACGTCTATTCATAATGAGCGATATTATAAAATTTATTTACCGGTTGGTCAATTTACAGGCTTATTTTGCAGCAAGGTCGTCACCTGCCGATATGCAGACTCGTCACCTGCCGATATGCAGACTCGTCAC
>CACZQF010000201.1 GCA_902783245.1 uncultured Spirochaetaceae bacterium
AACAGGATTCCTGCCGCGATATATAAAAGTATGTCCGTCTGCATGGCTGCCTCCTTGTGCGCTTTCCGGTTTACTGTTTCCAGTGTAACTGGTTCTGACGTCCGGCGGCAAGCCCTGTGTCTGTCAAACATAAGGTGTGAATCGGGTACTTATCATGAGCGTATCAGTCTTCTGTTTCACAGGATAGTAAAGCGTACATTAGCTAATGTACATTTATATACACTCAGTGATGTGTACAGATAATCCGCAGATACACCGCGCAGAAACATGCGTGCAGGCACTGGTGCCTGTACCAGTATTTTTTCCTTGACTGACAGGCCGATTGGCTTTACTATATGCACTGTGCTCGTGCACGAGCACAATAAAGGAGGACAGTATATGGCATTATTGCTGGGCATTGATATCGGTACCTCAGGTACTAAAACAGTGCTTTTTGACGCTGATGCAGCTGATGCCGCCGCGGCAAAAGCTTCAGCGACAATAGAGTATCCCTTATACCAGCCTAAAAACGGCTGGGCGGAGCAGGATCCGGCGGACTGGTGGCATGCGGTCTGCGGAACCATCAGACAGGTTATCGCCAAAAGCGGCTGCAACCCGGCCGACATAAAAGGCGTAGGGCTTTCTGGACAGATGCACGGTCTGGTCATGCTGGACAAAAACGGTGCAGTCCTGCGCAAATCAATCATTTGGTGCGACCAGCGCACCGCGAAGGAGTGCGAGGAAATCACTGCAAAAGTCGGCAGCGAGCGCCTGATACAGATTACGGCAAACCCCGCGCTCACCGGCTTTACCGCATCAAAGATCCTGTGGGTCAGAAACAATGAGCCTGACGTATACGGCAAATGCGCGCACATCCTGCTGCCCAAGGACTATATCCGCTATATGCTTACGGGCGAATTCGCCACAGAAGTGAGCGATGCAAGCGGCATGCAGCTGCTCGACGTGCCCGGCAGAAACTGGTCTGATGAAGTAATTTCTAAGCTGGACATTGACCGTTCACTGCTTGCAAAAGTATATGAGTCACCCGAAATTACCGGAACTGTTACTGCACAGGCGGCCGAGCTGACCGGTCTTGCCGCAGGCACGCCTGTGGCCGGCGGTGCGGGCGACAACGCAGCGGCGGCAGTAGGTACCGGAACTGTCTGCGACGGCAGGGCGTTCACCACGCTCGGTACCAGCGGCGTCGTATTTGCCCATACCTCGAAGCTCAGCATTGACCCGAAAGGCCGCGTACATACATTCTGCTGCGCAGTGCCCGGCGCATGGCATGTCATGGGCGTTACACAGGGCGCAGGACTGTCGCTTAAATGGTTCCGCGACAACTTCTGCCATGAGGAGATGGCTGCCGCCGACGGTATGGGCGTTGATCCCTATTACCTTATGGACAAGCAGGCAGCCCGTATTCCCATCGGCTGCGACCGGCTGCTGTATCTGCCCTACCTGATGGGCGAGCGCACGCCGCATCTAGACCCCGACTGCCGCGGCGTATTCTTCGGCCTGTCAGCCATGCATACCCGTCAGCATCTGCTGCGTGCCGTTATGGAAGGCGTCACCTACAGTCAGCGTGACAGCGTGGAAGTGCTTAAGGAAATGGGTGTACACATCGATACCATGCTGGCCTGCGGTGGCGGCGGCACGAGTCCGCTGTGGCGGCAGATGCTCGCCGATGTATACGGAGTTCCCGTAAGCACCGTAGTTTCAAAAGAAGGTCCCGCGCTCGGCGTGGCGATTCTTGCAGGTACAGGAGTCGGAATCTATAAGAGCGTGCAGGAAGGCTGCGATGCTGTCATCAGGACAAACCCTGCGCAGAATCCCGTTGCCGACGATTCTGCGGCATACCAGCCCTATTATGCGCTGTACCGCAAACTGTATCCGGCGCTGCGCGATACCTATAAGGAGCTTGCTAAAATATGAAAATAAAATCTGTATTCAGCCATTCATTCAGCGCATACGGCACGGTGCTCACCGGCTACGACGTACAGCCGATGCTTGAAAAGCTTAAGGCAACCACGCCCAGACCTGAGGACAAGGTTATCTACGAACCGACGGACGGCGGACTTGAATCCCTGCCGGTTGCAGCGCAGTTCAGTACCAACGCCTACGGCGGCATGCCTGTCCAGATAGGCTACTGCAACGGAAGCAACACCAAACTCAACTGTCTGGAGTACCACCGCGGCTCAGAGATAAATATTCCCGCCGACGACATCATCCTGCTGCTTGCGCCGCTGCAGCACGTAAAAAACGGCAGAATCGACAGCAGTCTGGTAGAAGCGTTCTACGTTCCCGCTGGTACGGTCGTGCAGATCTATGAGACCACACTCCACTACGCGCCCTGCAACGCGGTCAAAAACGGCGTCCAGACCTGCAGCGGTTTCCGTGTCATCATCATCCTGCCGCGGGACACCAACACCGCCAGACCCGAGCTTACGGCCGTAAACAAAGAGGACACGCTGCTGTGGGCAAAGAATAAATGGCTCATCGCGCATCCTGACTCGGCGGAAGCCAAACAAGGCGCCTTTGCGGGCATTACCGGTCCGAACCTTGACGTGACGCGCTGATCTGCAAAGCGGACAGCTGACAAGTACCAAACAGTCCGCTCCGGCGCACCAGCCGCCGGGCGGCACTGATTTTATATAGCAAAAGGAGAACAGTACTATGAAAAACGTGGAGAACATTCCTCAGGTAAAGCTCGGAATCATAGCGGTCAGCCGTGACTGCTTTGTCATTTCCCTGTCTGAAAAACGCCGCAAGGCCATCGTTGAGTCGTTCAACGCTTCCTATGCTCCGGATTTCGGCCAGCTGACAGAAATCAAGACAACCGTAGAAAATGAAAAAGACATGCTCAAAGCCGTAGAAGAAGCCAAGAACGCAGGCTGCAACGCGCTGTGCGTATTCCTCGGCAACTTCGGTCCTGAAACACCGGAAACGCAGATAGCCGCATTGTTCGACGGCCCGGTCATGTACGCCGCAGCAGCAGAAGAGCACGGCAATGACCTGATCAACGGCCGCGGCGACGCATACTGCGGCATGCTCAACTGCTCATATAATCTGGGACTGCGCCATCTGAAAGCCGTTATCCCTGAATACCCGGTGGGAACTGCCGCCGACGTTGCCAAAATGATCGCAGATTTCGTGCCCGTAGCGCGCGCGCTGCTCGGCCTGCAGTCTCTCAAGATCATCACCTTCGGCCCGCGTCCCCAGGACTTCTTTGCCTGTAACGCGCCCATCAAGGCGCTCTACGACATCGGCGTAGAGATTCAGGAAAACTCAGAGCTTGACCTGCTCGTGTCATACCGCGCACATAAGGATGACAAGCGCATTCCCGAGGTGGTAAAGGACATGGAGGCCGAGCTCGGAACGGGCGGCAACAATTTCCCTGACCTGCTGCCGCGCATGGCACAGTTCGAATTGACGCTGCTTGACTGGGCCGAGGCGAACAAAGGAAGCCGCAAGTACGTGGTATTCGCCGACAAATGCTGGCCCGCATTCCCCAAAGAATTCGGCTTTGAGCCCTGCTATGTGAACAGCCGCCTTGCAAGCCGCGGAATTCCGGTAGCCTGTGAAGTAGACATCTACGGCGCATTAAGCGAATACATCGGCACCTGTGTAACCGGCGAACCGGTCACCCTGCTTGACATCAACAACTCTGTGCCCGCCGATATGTATGAGGCGGAAATCAAAGGTAAGTTCCCGTATGCCTACAAGCTCACAGACACATTCATGGGCTTCCACTGCGGAAACACTCCGTTCTGCCGTCTGGCTCCCGTCAGCAAGCCCGGCGTAAAATTCCAGCTTATCCAGCACCGTCTGCTTGAGCCTAAGGACAGCAAACCCGATTTTACCCGCGGTACGCTTGAAGGCGACATAGCAGCCGGCAAGATCACGTTCTTCCGTCTGCAGAGCGGCGCGGACACGCAGCTGCACGCATACATCGCGCAGGGCGAAGTTCTGCCGGTAGCCACCCGTTCATTCGGCGGCATCGGCGTATTCGCCATCCCCGAGATGGGAAGATTCTACCGCCATGTACTTATCAGCAAGCGGTATCCGCATCACGGAGCCGTACTGTTCGGCCATGCAGGCAAAGCACTGTACACTGTATTCAGCTATCTGGGCGTACAGGACATAGCCTACAACAAACCTGCAGGACAGTTGTACTGCGATGAGAACCCCTTTGCCGACTGAACATGAGCGATGTCCGTAACGATTAAAGAAATTGCTCTTGCCGC
>CACZQF010000202.1 GCA_902783245.1 uncultured Spirochaetaceae bacterium
GCCGAAGTAAAACAGGCAAAGCCGCACAAAAAGGTTCCTTACCGGTTCGGTGAAAAACTCCGTACCATCAGGGAACGCAAGGGCTACACCCTCAAGCAGGTGGCACAGCGTGCGGGTGTCAGCGAAAGCCTTGTTTCCCAGATCGAGCGCAACAGGGTTTCACCTGCAATCGACACCCTGCTGCAGCTTGCTGACGTACTGGACATCAACCTGGAGTTTTTGTTCGCAGAATACCGGCGCGACCGTCCGGTACAGGTTATCAGAGCTGACCAGCGGCGTACGCTTGAAGAGGACGACGTTGTGTACGAAGAGCTTGCACGCCCGGAAGAAAAAGACGGCAACCATTCATTTGAGTCCTATATCATAAAGATTCCTGCGCGCTCACATACCCACCGTGGTTCCTATGGCCATCTGGGACGGGAGCTCGGCGTCATCATACACGGACAGGCGCAGCTTCATTATGAAAACTTTGTCTATGATCTGAAGGAAGGCGACAGCATTTCATTCTCCGCAAGCGCTCCGCATACGCTTGTAAACACCGGAGACACAGAGGTTGAAGCCATCTGGGTGGTCACGCCGCCGCAGCGGTTCATCAACTAGCGCATACCGGCAGACCGAATCCCGGAGATTTCCGTGTCCGGCGGTTGACAAACCGTGCGCATTTATGCGATAGTTCTATCAATATTACGGAACTTCCGGCAGAGGGAGGTGAATACAATGGCAACGATTCAGGTTGAAGACTCAGAGAACCTTGAGAAAGCAATCAAACGCTTCAAGCGCATGGTTGAAAAAGAAGGCATCATCCGCGAATACAAGAAGCGTGAATATTATGAAAAGCCCTCTACGATTCTTAACCGCAAGAACAAGGCTCTCCAGCGCAAGCTCATGAAAAAGACTCACAAGTCTCATGACAAGGCTGCATACTAAATTGCAGGCGCTCGGATTCACCCCGGATTTTCATCCGGGGTTATTTTTTTTAAGATGCAGGCATCCGATCCGGCAGCTTTTGTCTCTTATGCTTGCCGTACTATCTGTGCCGTTGTATTTTTCCTGTACAACATCCGGCAGCACCACAGCCGCCATGCAGCTGGCATCAGTTCCAGACACCGTGAAATGGCAGCAGGTTCGTCCGGGTATTTTCCGTTTTGACTATACTTCTAAAGAAATTCCCCTGAGACTGCATGCCGTAAAAATAGATCTTTCCTCACCCGGTATAACGTTATGTTCATGCCCTGACGGAGACTTACAGGGCAAAGGATACCGCCCGGCAGAGTTTTATAAGACGAGCGGCGCGGATGTAATCATAAATACGCTGCCGTTCCAAAACTCATCAAATTATCCCAAAAAGATTCCGCTCGGCATGTATACGGCAGCAGGCCGCACCTATTCAAAACCGCATCCGTTGTTCTGCGCGCTGTGCTTTTCACAGGCACCTGACGGTACCTGGCGGGCATCAATTCAAAAGGACCAGCGTACTGCAACAGGGGACTATGTATTCGGCGGTTACTATATTATTCTGAACAAAGGTATCGTACAGCCTTTTAAAGCCAACAGAGCGGCGCGTACAGCCGCAGGAACGGCGGACGGCGGCAGAACATTGCTCATTCTTACAGCAGAAGCACGGCCTGCGCGCACAAGCCGCGGCCTTACCAACATGGAATGCGCACAGATACTTCACAACCTCGGCGCAGAAAAAGCAATGCAGTTTGACGGCGGCAGATCTGCGGCCCTGTATATCGGCGGTAAGAACATCCTTGCCGCAGCGCCCCGTTCAACCCCTGTGCTCATGGGTATCCGCAGCACTGCCGCACCGGCACAGTCAGCAGACAAGTCTGCTGAAAACATTGACGAATAAGGGATTATCAACTATTATTAATAGTATGGCAGTGGCTACGAGTCAGAAAATATCGGCTTACTATGACCAATACCGCGATGTCGAAATCACTTTTACAAAGGACATATTGCGGATTCTTGGCGTTGATCCAAGGCAGATTTATATTAAGTGTAATGGTGCACAGTGGCCTTGTATCATCAACTCAACATCATTTCAGCACTCTAAGATTATCATCGGCATCAAAGGCGGTGCCTATGCACAGATAACCAAAAAAGATGCACCGCCGTCCTCGCTTCGTTTTTATTTTGTTGATTCTGAAAAACAGTCCTTCAGTTTTTTTATTTCAGGACATGTTACGAATATTCAGCCCTATATGGGGTCTCAAGATCTGGTGCTCGTAACCCTTACCTATAACCAGCGCCCTTCCGATGACTTTATCGAAAAAATAGGAGTGCTGCTTGAGGCGAACACTAATTCTATACGCAGACGTGAGGAGCGTATTATCCTCAATGAAGACAGCAAGCGTAAGCTCGGCATCTCAAAAGAAGAGACCATCATCTGGATCGAAAACATTGCCCGCCGCTGTATTATCCGTGACCTGTCGTTCTCCGGCGCAAAAATTCTTATCGTAGGGCTCGCGCAGTTTCTTGTACAAAAGCCTATGGTCATTAAGCTTACCTTTGACGACCCCGCGGAATCTTTTGCACTCAAAGGCTTTGTTGTCAACGTGACTTCCATTGAGGGACGAAAGGATATTGTATTTGCGAATATTAAATTTGACGAGACTTCCGTCCCGCTCGGATATAAAATTCATATAAACAGCTTCCTGACAACAGTGCGCAAAAAGCAGCTGTCGGCCGCAGAGCAGCTTGCAGCTCAGCAGAAGGAACGGGAAGTCGCACAGAAAAATGCCGCGGCCATAGCAGCCGTTGAGGCAAAAGGTGCGTCAGGTGATGCCGCTCCCGCTGCAGGAACTGCCGCAGGCCCGAGTGCATAACAACACACTATAAAGGACTTACCATGAGTACATCAAATTCTCTCGACTCAGTGTATTTTATTACACTTCCGGAAAATTTTCAGCTCTCCAAGAATGCAGCACATATTGATCCAACTATTCCGCTGCCTGTACAGAAAAAAGCGGAGGACGCTCCCGGAAACTTTAATATGGAGGAGCTTTCCCCCGAGCAGATTCTGTCGGGCATTCTCACAGTGCTTGCCTACGACAAAGACAACAGGCACCTGCCCTACTACCGCTCCGTACTGAAATCCGCACTTCCCGACATCCAGAAGGAGCTGACAGAAACCGCCATCATTAAAATCAAAAATGAAGAATTCGATGAGGCGGAGGAAATTCTTGCCGCATTGAGAGGCTTCGATCCTGATGACATGAGCGCCGTCCTGAACACCGCACTTATGCTTGACCAGCGGGCAGAATTCTACCGCCAGCAATCGCTCAATGATGATGCGGATGCATGTGATGCGGAGGCATTGGAATACTACAACCGTGCAATGGAAGCAGATCCGCCGGTGCCGGACGCCTATTTTAACGCAGGTTTCTATTATCTTAAGCAGCGCGACTTTCTGCAGGCACGTGACTGCTTTGAAGAATTCCTTGCGCTCACCTGCAATCTTCCCGATGATGAGCTGGGGAAAAACGGCGCCTACAAAAAAGAGCGTGCGCAGGAAATTCTCAACAACATCAAGAATGACAACATAGACGATCAGAAATTCAAGGCGGCCTACGACTTTATCTCAAAAGGGCAGAATGAAAAAGGTCTGGAGCAGATCCGCGAATTCCTGCAGTCAAATCCGCATGTATGGAACGCATGGTTCCTGCTCGGATGGGGACTGCGCCGCATGGAGCGTTATGAAGACGCACAGAAAGCCTTTACCACCGCACTGCAGTACGGCGGCGACAAAAACGCCGACACCTATAATGAGCTTTCAATCTGCTATGTAGAAATGCAGGATTATGCACAGGCACGGCACTGTCTGGAAAAAGCGCTTGCGCTGTCTCCTGAAAGCGTTAAGATTATCTCAAATCTGGGATATCTGGCTTTAAAAGAAGGAAAGCCGGCTGAAGCGCAGAAATACTTTACTACAGTACTGGAGTATGATCCTGATGATAAAATCGCGCTTGCAGAGCTCAAGAAGCTAGAAGCCTGATATCCTGTCGCCTTTCTGTATACCGTTCCGCTCAAACCAGCCCTGGGGTACTTCCAGCGCATATCTGACGGAAACGGTGCTGCTTACACTGGCAAGGCTCAGCGGGGTCATGTCAAAGATATCCCGTATGCGGCCGGAAGAATCAATATAGGCGATTGACAACGGCACATAGGTGTTCTTCATCCAAAAATGCAGTATTTCATCCTTGGAGAATATAAAGAGCATTCCCGTGCCGTCAGGGATTTTTCTACGTTCCATAAAGCCATGCTGCCGCTCTTCCGCAGTACGCGCAAGCTCCGCCTGAACCGTTACAGAACTGCCGTCAGCACGGGTTATAGTAAGCGGTGCTGATTCCAGCCGGCCGCTGCTGCAAGACATACACAAAAGCCCGCCCAGACAAACCAGCAGGCAGGCAATCCGCCGGTACCGCATATCGTATGTGCCAGACATTGTACTACAGTCCCTCAAGGAACATGTCTCTGGTCTGCTCCACGGCAGATTTATCAACCAGCGACTGATTCTGCAGCTTATTAAACACACTCATGTCCACGTATTTTATCACCAGAGGGCGCTCAAGGCTCATACACACCTTGTCATTTTTCCATACAGATTTATCAGGTGACAGAGAATCCGGATTACCGTATTTTTTACAGAGCTGTGAAAAAATACTGTAATGGTCTATCTTTTTCTGATCCATATTCAGAGTAATGATGTACAGCTTGTCCTCATAGAACTGGAACCAGCAGCGGTCTAAAAAAGAAATGACATGACCGCGTTTTGCATCGGTTTCAATGAGCAGACGGTTTTCACCCGGCAGAAGGGACACATCCCGCTCGCCGTGATACCCGAATTCGGAGTTTTTTATCAGAGCTTCCTTTACTTCTTCCAAACCCATGCCGAGATGGACATTCCTATATCCGTCAGGCAGCGGCTCCGCGCACAGCATCGTACAGGCACCGAAAAAAAGCGTGCAGGAAGCAATCAGGAGGGCAAGCATCTTCATACGCAGCCTCCGCCCCTAGTGCTGGTGACGTGCCTTGCGGTACAAGAGTGACCGTTTTACCAGCTCCCGGCTGTCAACGACCACGAGCTTTCCCCTTTCAAGACGTACCAGCGGATCTTTCTGCAATTTTTGAATAAACGGCCCCTGAATATCCTGCGGAATACCGCACATATTCGCCACATCCTCGCCGGTAAGCTCAGATCTGAACGGAATATTCGGCTGCATAGGCACATGCTGCCTTTCCACCTGAATGGCAAGCATATCAATGAGCCGCTGCTGGACATCAGACAGCTGTGCGTTCGTCAGCTGACGGTACATGGACCACAGCCGCTCAGCGAATGTAGTGGTAAGGCGGGCAATAAGCGGTGCCTGAGTAGAGACCATAACATCAAAATTCTTGCGGTTCACCGTAAGCAGATGGCATTCTTCCTCAGCAATGGCGCTTGCAGATCGAGGTTTATCCTCCAGAAGCGCCATCTCACCGAACATGTCACCTTTTTTAAGGATGGCAAGCGTCACTTCATTACCGTTCACAACCTTAGTGATCTTTACTTTTCCATCCTGAATAATGAACATTTCAGCACCGTGCTGATTCTCCGCCATAATCATCGTATCCTGCGGATAAACACGGCTCATTTCCTGCGACGGCTCCAGATACACAGCCTTGTTCTTACCCTTCAGCATGACAAAGCGTTTTTTTGCACGCTCACTGCGATAGCCGTCAGGACAAGCCTTTATATAATGATAGTAGGCAAAAAACGCAATGCTCTGCTTTCCGATCTTCTCATAGTATGCGGCAACATCATAAAGCTGTTCAGGAGTTTCCGGTACCACATTCTTCAATGTAAGCTGGGTAAGCCGCTCGTTTAATTGACGCATGCGATTGGCAAAAGAACGAATAATCTTAAGTGCAACAGGAATATTATTTGCAATCAGCTCAGGATACTGCTCACGTCGTACAGAAATAGCCACAACATCTGTGAGCGCCTCCACGTTCTGCACAGGATCATGGCCTGACATGCAGGAAACAACGCCCACAAAGTCTCCCGGGCCAAGGATTTCCTGCATGTCGGACGAAGGCTCGCTGCCCCGGTAACATCTGACCTGTCCCTTTTGAATAATGAGAAACCGCCCGCTGTATCTGTCGCCTTCAACGATAATGAATGCGCCCTTCTGATAATTTACATACGATAACTGCAGCACTTTTACCACACCTTATAATCACGTTCTGTCTTTTTATTCGTCAGCAGCATCGGTCGCACGCCGCACGCCCGGCAGCACTTCCTACAGCTCTTTTACCATTATCGGTTACTTTCCGCAAAATATTATTTCCAATTCCAAATTGAACCCAGTTTTTTCCTTTATTTTTTGCATCACATAGTCTGTCAGCGCCCGTACATCCGCCTGCGTGGCATTATGTTCATTAATTATAATATTACCATGCCAGGGAGCGATACGCGCGCCGCCCACAGCGAACCCCTTAAGGCCTGCATCGTCGATGATCTTTCCGGTAGGCGCACCGAAATCATGATTATTCTTAAATACGCTGCCCGCGCTCGGATATTTAAAATGACCGCGGGCACCGCGGGCCGCCACTGCAGCCGCACATTTTTCTTCCAGCGCCTGCTGTCCGCCGCTGCCGCAGGCAGTCACATTAAACTGCACCGATGCTATCACAAGATCAGTTCCTGTAAACGGAGACTTTTTATATCCCCAGTCAGATTCCGCAAAAACCTTTGTACAGCATCCGCTGCCGTCTTTATGCATAAAGGTAACAGCACCGATTATATCGCTTACGGACGTGTCAAAACATCTGGCATTCATATAGGCCGCACCGCCCACACTGCCCGGAAGTCCGGCAAAGTTTTCCGCACCTGACAGTCCATGCTTTATGCAGAAGTACACAAACTGCTGCATGGTCACGCCCGCCCCGCAGGTAACCGTCACCTGCTGCCCCTGCATCAAATCAGCAGGCACAGCTGCCGGAGCGCCGGCCTTCGTTTCAGCCGATATAGAATCCAGACGGCAGGTGGCAACCACCGCACCGTCAAAACCGTTGTCAGAAACAACAATATTACTTCCGCCGCCCAGTACGAATACCGGCACCTGCAGTCCATGCAGTTCCGACAGTGCATAAGCAAGCGAATCCTGCGTCTCAGGCTCAAGTAGCAGCGGCGCAGCGCCGCCTATCTTAAATGTGGTACGCGGCGCAACCGGCTCATTTTCCAGTACCGTTCCCGTGAATTTATTGTTTGTCTTGAATTTTTCAGTTATTTCCCGTAGAGTATACACGATAGTTTATTATATCGTAATATATGTTTTTTTACGAGGGTATTATGAGCCTCCGTAAAAACAGGGAGATTATAAAATGGGTTTACGTTTATACAATACCATGGGTCGCCAGATACAGGATTTTGTTCCTATCACCGAAGGTTTTGTAGGCTTTTACGGCTGCGGCCCCACCGTATACAATTACGCCCATATCGGCAATCTCAGGGCATATGTCTTTTTGGATCTGCTGGACAGAACCCTCACCTATCTTGGATATAACATCAAGCATGTCATGAACATCACCGACATCGGCCATCTGACCGGAGACAACGATTCTGGAGAGGACAAGATGCTCAAGACAGCTGCGCAGCGCCATCAGTCGGTGCTGGAGGTCGCAGCGTTTTATACTGATGCTTTCTATAAAGATATAGACCGTCTGAACATCAGACGGCCTGACGTAGTATGCAAGGCCACTGAGCATGTTGAAGACATGATCGCGCTTATCAGAAAGATAGAAGCGAACGGCCATACCTATATGTCAGGCGGCAATCTGTACTTTGACGTCACCACGTTCCCCGACTACGGTAAACTGGCAGGTCTGAATCTGAACGAGCTTAAGGCAGGTGCAAGAGTCGGTGTGGATACAAACAAGCGGAACCCCTATGATTTTGTACTCTGGTTCACTAAATCAAAGTTTGAAAATCAGGCGCTTGTATGGGACAGCCCCTGGGGCCGCGGATATCCCGGCTGGCACATTGAATGCTCAGCCATGAGTATGAAATATCTGGGCGAACATTTTGACATCCATACAGGCGGTATAGACCACATACCGGTGCATCATACAAATGAGATTGCACAGTCAGAGGGAGCCACAGGCCATACATGGGTAAACTACTGGCTTCACAACGAATTCCTTGTCATTGCAAAGGATAAAAACAGCGCGGACGGAGCGGAAGCCGGCAAGATGTCAAAATCATCCGGCAACTTCCTGACGCTTCAGTCGCTCATAGATAAAGGATATGATGCGCTTGACTACCGTCTGTTCCTTTTGGGTGCACAGTACCGCAGCCAGATCATGTTCTCATGGGATGCCATGGATTCCGCTAAAAATGCCCGCAAGGCACTGGTACAGCGCGTGGCAAAACTTCAGGGACAAGCAAAAGGCGGAGCTGCCCAAGCGGACAAACTGTCAGATGCAGCGCGCGCATACCTGAACAACTTTAAGGCGGCGCTCGAAAACGACCTGTCATCTCCGCAGGCGCTGAGCCAGCTGCAGCTTGCAGTAAAGGACACAGCCCTGTCTCCGCAGGAAGCGCTGGCCGTAGTAAAGCAAATGGACAGCGTACTCGGCCTGAAACTTGAAGAAGCAGCGGCAAAATATAATGAAGAGAATGCCGCCGTACAGATATCCAATCATGACGGAGATCCGGAGGCCGCAGCCATTGATGCGCTCGTGGCAGAACGGACTGCGGCAAAAAAAGCAAAAGATTTTGCAAAAGCTGACAAAATCCGTAACGATCTGGCAGCCAGAGGTATTATCATTACAGACACACCTGACGGTCCTGTCTGGAAACGCAGCTGAAATTTAAGGATATGCCGGAACTTGTGTTTTTTGGCATAACTTGAATTCTTTTGTAACTTTCGGGAGCAATGCGTGTTTACTTTACCAGCGGGTGATCAATCCGGAATTCAGCGGCCTATACATGCCGCTGATCCGGCTGATTTTAGAACTTTATATGATGCAACGATGCAGCTGCTGTACAGGATTTCATACCGGATCGTCAATGACGAAGAGGCGGCGGAAGATCTTGTACATGATTCGCTCATAAAGGCGAATGAAAAAGCACTGACATTTCCAACGCTCAATGACGCCAAATACTGGCTCATCCGGGTGGTAAAGAATGCATCTTTGAACTACGTGAAGCGCAAGCAGCGGGAACGCAAGGCGTACGAGCGGGCGTTGCACGAAGACCGTCGGAAAGTTGATTCCGGCGAAACGGAGCTTCTGAAATCAGAAACTGTTAAAGCCGCACAGGCCGCACTTGACAAACTCCCCAAGCACTTGAAAGAAGTTCTGGTGCTCAAGGAGTATGGCGACATGAATTATAAGGAGATCGGGCAGGTGCTCGGGATAACGGAAGGAAATGTAAAAGTCCGTGTATTCCGTGCACGTGAAAAACTGCTGGCCCTGCTAGGAGAAGACGATGTCTACTTGTCCTGAAAACGATATTCATTCTATCTATCTTGACAATGAGCTTCCTGCGGAATATCTGCAGGAGTACGAAGCGCATCTTCAGCATTGTGCGGTATGCCGCGCTACGCTGGAACGTATGCGCAGGCTTCGCAGCGTATTTCAGGAAGATTCAAAGAGCATCAGTCTGGATCAGCATATGCTTGACCAGAGCTTTGAACGTCTGCAGTCCCGGCTCCGGTATACCCGTGTCATACAGAGCAGCGCCCCCGCTTCAGGGCGGCGTGTTCTGTCTTTTGTCAAATTCAGCGTACCGGCAGCGGCGGCAGCAGCCCTGCTGGCAGTGATTCTGCCGGCACGTTTCAGCACCAAAGCCGTGCAGCCTGCAGTGCAGGATCTTGCGTTCACCGCCAATCCGTTGCAGGCGTCAGCCGCCGAATCGGCACAGCAGGCATCCGCCACACTGGCCGGTACAAACACACCGGCAATTGCGAACAATGTAGTCGTGAACGGCAATCTGCCCGACATCACCTCGCGCATGCAGTCAAACCAGGAATCACAGCCCCTGAC
>CACZQF010000203.1 GCA_902783245.1 uncultured Spirochaetaceae bacterium
CTGAGCTCCTACCGTAAGCCGCTGCTGCAGCTCAATACTCAGTACAACGTCAAAATTCCCTACAGCACCATGGACATGGACTTTATGAACCTGAACCAGAGCGCACACGGTGACCGTGAATTCGGCTATATCACCGCGCGCATGGATATACGGCGCAAGGTTATTGTAGGCCATTGGAGCGATTCACGTACCCAGAAGCGCATAGCGGACTGGATGCGTACAGCGATTGCTGTTGCAGACGGCAAAAAGCTGCGGGTCATCCGCTTCGGCGACAATATGCGTGAAGTTGCCGTTACCGACGGAGACAAAGTGGGTGCGCTCATGCAGTTCGGCTGGTCAGTGCCCTACTACGGCATCGGTGATCTGGTAGCCTACATGAACGAAGTTTCACAGGCGGAGATTGACGATCTGTTTGACCAGTACACCCGCGAATACGAAATCGTGTACGGAACCGACAAGGAATACACGGTTGCCCATATAAAAGAGCAGGCTAAGATTGAGATCGCGCTCAGAAAGTTCCTTGCCGACAATGACGGCAACGCATTGTGCACCAACTTCCAGGATCTGTGGGGCTTGAAGCAGCTTCCCGGACTTGCTATCCAGCGTCTGCTTGCAGACGGCTTCGGATTCGGCGCGGAAGGCGACTGGAAGACCTCAGCTCTGGTCCGCACGTTCAAAGTCATGACCGCAGGTCTTACCGGCAACGGCAAAGGCAATGCGTTCATGGAGGACTACACTTACAATCTTGAGACCGGTAACGGCATGAACCTCGGCTCTCATATGCTTGAGGTGGATCCGCAGGTTGCCGTAACCAAACCGCGCGTAGAAGTGCACCCGCTCGGCATCGGTGACCGGGAAGACCCGGCGCGGCTTGTATTCACCGCAACAAAAGGCAAGGCGCTCGTCTCTGCTGTAGTCAATATGGCCGGCCGGTTCCGCTGCGTAGTGAACGAAATCGAAGTCGTTGAGCCGCCTGAGGAATTCCCCAAGCTGCCTGTAGCACGCATGCTGTGGATACCGCATCCAAATCTGGAAACTTCTGCCGAAGCATGGATCCTTGCGGGGGGTGGACATCACACCGCGTTCAGTAATATCATAACAAGCGATATGATGCGTGACTGGGCAGAAATGACCGGCATCGAGTGCGTAGTCATCGACAACGACACTAAGATTCCTTCGTTCCGCAATGAGCTGAGGTGGAACGAAGCATATTGGAGGAACAGACAGTAATGAGCAGCAAATATCAGGACATAAAGGAAGAGGCATTCAAGGCCAACATGGAGATTCCTGCACAGCACCTTGCCATCTACACGTGGGGCAACGTGTCCTGTTTTGACCCGCAGAAAGGCGTATTCGCCATTAAACCGTCCGGAGTTCCCTATTCGGAGCTTACGGTGGACAGTATGGTTATCGTTGATTTGGAAGGCAAAAAAGTGGAGGGCGACTTCAATCCTTCATCGGATACCCTTACCCACTGCGTGCTTTATAAAGAATGGGCGGTAAAAAAAGGCGCAAAAATCGGCGGCATCGTGCATACCCATTCTCCGTACGCGGTCGGCTGGGCACAGGCAGTACGCCCGATTCCGCTGTTCGGTACAACCCATGCGGATCATATTCAGACGGCAATTCCATGTACTCCGTACATCACAAAGGAAGCGCTTACCCGCAACTATGAGCTTGAGACAGGTAATCTGATTGCAGAGCATTTTGAAGCGGAAGGTCTGAATCCTGCGGAAGTGACTATGGTGCTGGTTGCAGGCCACGGTCCCTTCGCATGGGGCTCAAATCCGAGCAACGCAGTATACAATGCGGCGGTACTTGAGGAATGCGCAAAAATGGCGACTTTCACGGTTCAGGTGAATCCAGGAGCCGCCGCGCTGCCGCAGTACATCGTAGACAAGCACTATCTGCGCAAGCATGGTCCCAATGCCTACTACGGTCAGGCAGGCGGCCATCACTAAAGCAGCCTCATATTTGAATCCTGCATGATACGGGCAGGTGGTCAGAATACCCCTGCCCGTTGCTCAGACGGTACGCATACGGCGTACCGTTTTTTTGTGCCCACGGGCCTTCATATTCTGCACGGAATCCTTTAATGCTGCAGGCACCGCAGCTGAAAATGCAGTCTATACGTTCCCAGCGGTTTCTATAGTAATATGATCCCTGCACCGGCAGCGTCTTGTCATAGGCAGTCCATGGAGAATGCATAAGCACTTCAGATCCGTCAGCAGCTTTCATCACAACAGAATGTCCGGTCCCGGTTATACGGTGCTCAAATTCAGCTTCATCCCGATTAAAATCACCGCATGCTACAACCGCGCTGTACCCGGTATCAGTCCGCAGAACTGGTTGTATACAGGCGGCAAGCAGCTGTTCCTGCAGCCGTCGCAGCGGAGCGGTAGCTGCTTCGCCGCCGCTTTTCGATTTCCAGTGGTTTACAAACAATGTCAGCCGTCTGTCCTGCACCACCACATCCGTCTGCAGTATCGGACGCAGTCTGCCGGCACCAGCCGTGTCCGTCTGTACCATGTGCACGCAGGCATCGGCAAGATTATATCGTGACAGTACCGCGCATCCGAAAGACGCGTCCGGAGCACGCGCAAAAAACGCATAGCGGTAGCGCTTCGCACGTTTCCATGATTCAGATGCAAGCCCGTTTGAAATATCATAGATAATGCCCTTATGCTCAACCTCAAGCAGGACCGCCACGTCCGCATCAAGCTGCTTAAGCACGGCACACAGGCGCTCCACACGCTCAGCATACCGCTCCCGGTTCCACAGACCGCGGCTTTTTGAAAAGCTGCTGAATTCCGTGCCGTCCGTAACAGCATCAAAAAAAGTCTGTACATTCCACACAACAAGCTTCAGCTCCGCAGGGACCTGTTCCTCGGGCAGCCGGCGGCCGGTTCTGCATGCAACCAGCCAGACGCCGCATAAAACCAGCATCATTCTTTGCTTTATATGCAGCCGCACCTTGCCATAGCATCCATACATATCCATATTTCCTCCGAAAAAAAACAGAGGGGGGTACCGGACATTGCCGCCGGCCCCCCTCTGCATTCGTAATACAACGTAATCAGAAAAAATATGAAATTCGTTTCTATGCAGAAACGAAACTATACATTGAACTTAAAGAAAAGCACATCGCCATCCTGGACCACATAGTCGCGGCCTTCAAGGCGGTAGCGTCCGGCTTCCTTGATCTTTGCCTCGGAACCATATTTCCGCAGATCATCGATCGAATACGCCTCTGCTTTAATAAAGCCCTTTTCAAAATCTGTATGTATGGTACCGGCAGCCTTAGGTGCCGTATCACCGGCATGAATTGTCCATGCGCGGCATTCATCTGAACCGCCGGTAAAGAACGTACGGAGGCCCATAAGCGCATAGGCAGTCCGTGCCAGCACATTAAGACCGGACTCTTTGAGTCCTGCGGCCTCCATAAACTCCTTGCGGTCCGCCTCATCGGTGATTTCAGACAGATCAGATTCAAATTTACCACAAAGCACCACAACATCGGAATGCTCCTCTGCCGCATACTTTCTTACCACATCAACGTATGCATTGGTACCTGCCGAAATAGCGTCTTCATCTACATTACATACATAGAACGCCGGCTTCATAGTCAGCAGGAACATATCCTGCACGGCATTTTTTTCATCATCGCTCAAATCAGCCATACGGGCACATTTGCCGTCCTCAAGCAGCGGCTTGATCTTTGCCACCGCGCTGTTCCAGGCGGCATACTTCTTTTCTTCTTCCTTACCCAATGCACGGCACGCTTTGGTCACCTTTTCCTGACGCTTGCGGATCGTATCAAGATCTGCCAGCGCAAGCTCCATGTTAATTGTAAGGATGTCGCTTTCGGGATCAATAGGAGCGGACTCGTTTGCATTGTCGCGGACATGCATGATATCAGGATTATCAAAGCAGCGTACCACATGGGCTATACACGTAACTTCACGGATATTAGCCAGGAACTGATTGCCCAGACCTTCGCCGTTGGCCGCACCTTTAATAAGGCCGGCAATATCCACGAATTTCACAGAAGCCGGAGTCTTCTTCTTGGGCTGAAACACGCTGCTGATAAAATCAAGGCGCTCGTCAGGAAGATCTACAATACCGATGTTGGGATCTATTGTACAAAACGGAAAATTCTCTGCAGCCGCAGGTGCAGCTGTAAGCGCCGTAAATATAGTTGATTTGCCGACGTTAGGCAGGCCGACAATACCACATGATAAAGCCATATATAAATCCTTTACTGAATAGAGTCAGTGCGCCCGGTCTGCGTACAAAATGCAGGCGCACCAGAATGAAACTATTATAAATCTTTTTCCCTGTTGTCACAACAGGTGTATTATCATAGCAGAAATACGATGCAGCGGGGCAGCCGTCAGTCCTCAACAGCCTGCATGACCGCTTTTGCCAGCTGATCGGCGCAGCTTGTACGCCGGCTTCCGCACAGATTGCCTGCAAGCTTGCTGTTAATTTCCTGCGGTGTCATGCCGTCAACCAGAATGGCAACAGCCTTAAGGTTTCCGTTACAGCCGCCGTCAAAATGAACGTCAGTGATTCTATTATCATCAGTTTTAGTAAAATGTATGACCGAAGCGCAGGTTCCCTGCGTCCTGTATGTATACTGTTTCATAGAGACTTACTGTACTATTACCTAGTAAATTTGTCAATATCATTGTATACTATTTAATAGATTTGATTATTTATGAATACAATGATATACTATGGACGCTATGGAAAACGAGAACTATCCTTTACGACTGGACAAGCAGCTCTGCTTTGCCCTGTATGTCTGTTCAAAAGAAATCATCCGGTTGTATAAGCCGCTCATCGGTCCCTTAGGCCTCACCTACACTTCGTATATTACGATGATGGCGCTTTGGGAAAAAGACAACATTTCAGTCAACGAGCTTGGAAGCAAACTGTATCTTGATTCCGGCACGCTCACGCCGCTGCTCAAAAAAATGGAAGGGCAGGGACTGCTTACCCGTACGCGCTCAAAAACAGATGAGCGTACCGTCATCATCACCCTTACGGACAAAGGTCGGGAGCTGGAAGCGAAATGTTCATCAGTACCAGAAAAAATGGTCTGTACCGCCAAAATTGATCCCAAAAAGGGAATCAATCTGCTGCAGGAACTTCATACCCTGCTTTCCAGTCTTGTTGAAGTCAATGACGATGAAGAAATCCCTGAACTGCTGAGAAAATAACTATGTTGTATTATATCGGATCTTCCTTACAGAGTATTTTCGGTCCGGCACGTCTGCTGCAGTCATTCACGGTACTGATAGCATTGGCGCTCTACGCAGGTTTTATCCTCACGGAGCAGCTGCTGCCCAAATGGTACCGTTTTCTGCCCAGCGACAGAGGCCGCGAATTCACCATCAACGCAGAGGCTGCAAAAGGCAAGCCTACCGGTGCGGGAAGCTTTTTTATCACGGTATTCGTACTGCTGTGCTTTCTGCTGATTCCCATGCAGCTGTATCAGGCAGCCATACTGCTGCTTACCTGGTGCACTATGGTCACCGGCTTTCTGGACGACAAAAGCGTCACAAGTTGGGGAGAGTACAAAAAAGGCCTGCTTGACCTGATCATCAGCGTAGCAGCGTCCTTTGTCCTGTACGCCGCCTGCAAGCAGTCATCCGAAAGCGGCACGGTATTTTTCTGGCTGCCGTTTGTAACCGACACCATCACCGTACCGGAGCCTCTGTACATAGTGGTCTCCACCGTCCTTCTGTGGGCTTCAATCAACACAACAAACTGCACCGACGGCGTGGACGGCCTGTCCAGCACGCTTGTGCTCATTGCACTCATTACGCTCGGCTCGGTCTTTTACTTTATTCTGGGACATAAAATCATCGCCACCTACCTGCTGGTGCCGCACATCGCGGCCGGAGCAAACTGGGCGGTCATGACATTCGCGCTCGCAGGCGTACTGATGGGATACCTGTGGCACAACGCATACCCGAGCAACGTGCTTATGGGCGATGCAGGAAGCCGCGCGCTCGGCTTTTTTATCGGAGCCTGCGTCATGTTCACAGGGAATCCGTTCCTTATCCTTGCCACATCTTCCATCATCTTTGTAAACGGCGGCATGGGACTCATGAAGGTTGCGCTGCTCAGATTCTTCAAAGTGCACATCTTTTCAAATATCCGATTTCCGCTGCACGATCACATGCGCAAAAAGCACGGATGGTCGCCCGCCCAGGTATTGATTAAGTTCATGATCATGCAGCTGCTTATTACCGTTGCATTGATAGGAGTATTCTTCAAGATCCGCTGAACCGGAACGCCGGGTGCAAAGCATCCGGCGCGTCTCAGCGCAGGCAGAAAGATTCGAGCAGGTTCACGCCCCGTTCATAGACATAAGTCTGCGGAAAAGTAAACTGCGAAAGCTGCCTGCCGTTCTCACCATAATAGGTCAGCGTTATATCGTAGCTGCCCGGATCAAGCGTAAATCCAGCAACAGAAACCGCGGACGGAAAGTAGCGCGATGTGCGCACATCGGCACGCTCAGAAACTTTCGTCGTGACGGCCGATGCCAAGGAAAGCAGCGACAGCACCATGCTGTTCTGCTCCTTCGCGCCGTACTCAAGCGCAGCCGTTGTAGCAGCCTTGGCAATGGAGCGGGAAAGCGTTTTTATAAATATAAGCGCATAATGCTGCTGGTATGTATCCAGTGCAATATTCTCAAGACTTTCAAGCTTTTCAACCGGCGCTGTATACTTTTTACCGTCCGATGATACGGCAGTCACCGTTATGGATGTAATGCGGGACGACCGTTTTTCCATCTTAGGCAGCGCAAGCCGGTAGAACGTCACACCGAGCGGAATTTCAAAGGCATCCTCAGTCTTTACCGGAGCCTGTCCTGTAAAGCAGAAGATATTCAAGCGGCCCTTTCCGCTTTCCACGGCCCGGTCACCTTCGATACAGGCAGGAACAGGAAAATCATACAGCTCCGGTTGCAGCGCAAATGCTTCCTGTATTTTATTATAATCTATGCGGACATCATCTTCCATAAAGCGGGCACGGTACAGAATCATGCTCAGATACCGGGCAAAGGCAGAATTATGAAACTTTAAGTTCACCTTCGGCGCCGCATCCGCATCAGAGCCAAGGCTCCGTCTGGCATTTTCCAGCACCGCCTGGCTGTTCACCGTAAATTCCCTGAGCTTATTATCAAAACGGCGGATTTCTACGAACGCTTCGTCAAGCGAGCCCTGCATCAGATAATTAATGCATTTCAGGATATTTATATAGATATCCTCGTAGAACTCGCCTTCATAATCTTTCACATTATCATTTACAACGGCAGATGCCATGGCCTGCGTTATGCTCGTGGCCGAATACTCCTCTATCAGGCGCTCCGCCTGCTCAAGTTCAGTATTCGACCGCTCCGTACTGCCCGCATAGTGCGATAAAACGCCCAGATCAAGATTTCTGAGCACTTCATCGTGCTTGCCGTAGATTTTCTTCGATGCGGAGGAAACATCCTCATAAGCACTTTCGTATTGGCCGTTCTCAAGGCTTGCATCCACCGAAGAAAAATCATAGTCGCCCATGGTCGTACAGGAGACAAGAAGCAGGAGCAGACCAAAAACAAAACATCCGCTGAAAACAATTCCGTGGTATCGTCTCATCACCTAATTCCTTCTCTCCGTACGGCTGATGTACTTTTTAGCCGAGCATAAGTGCTGCAAGCGTCTCTGCGTCGGCAATCATATTATCGATAATACAATACTCATTCGGCTGGTGGCAGGTTTCATCCAGCGAGCTCCAGACCGCAGCCTGAAAACCTTTATTGCGCAGATAGGCAGCCACCGTGCCGCCGCCGATTCCGATAGGACGAACCGTCTTGCCGTGCACTTTTTTCACTGCATCGGCAAGCAGCTTTACCACCGGAGCATCCACAGGCGTAGCAGGCGAAGACTCTGCCTGCGGTGTCGTAACCTCAATCTTCACTCCGTACTGCTGCTCAACCGCATCGCAGCGGCGGCGCACTTCAGCCATCACTTCCTCTATCGTATAGCACGGAAGCACGCGGCAGTCCATGCAGAACACGTCATCACCGGGAATAATGTTGATACCGTCCACATTCGACAGGCTCTTGGTGGGAGAGAACGTAGAATATGACGGCTCGAACAGCGGATCTTTCTTGTCAAACACCTGCTCAAGCGCATGCAGGCGCAGCGCCAGATCACAGGCAGCCAGACACGCATTTTTACCAAGGTCAGGGCGTGAGCCATGGGACTGCTTGCCCACGGTGTGCAGCTGGATCCACAGCACATGCTTTTCAGCAATCTCCACCGTCTCACCATTAGGATCACCGCCGTCCGGTACCAGAATAATATCGTTCTTACGGAACAGATCATGCTCGCGCAGCAGATACTGCATGCCGAATTTAGAACCGTTCTCTTCATCAGCCATGAACAGCAGCTTGACCGTATGGGCAGGAACAATACCGTTCTTTACAAATGCAAGGGCAGCGAACACGCCGGAAACAAGTCCCTGCTGGTTATCCTCCACGCCGCGCCCGTACAGGCGGCCGTCCTTTTCCACCACCTGCCACGGATCAGTGTTCCACAACGACAGCTCGCCCGCAGGAACCACATCTATATGGGCCATAACCCAGACCGTAAAATCATCGCTTTTACCGGGAATAGTGGCCACCAGACTGGGGCGCACTCCGCTCTGCACGCGGCTGTCGGGAGCTTCAAAACGCTGGATATCAGTTATACCGTGCTCGGTGAGCCACTGCGTCAGCGCGGCAGCCTTTTCGAATTCACCCTGCCCCCCGTTCTCTGGAGCAAGCGCCTTTATTTTTGTCAGCAGCGTTTCCAGCGCGATCATTTCACTGCGGCTGTCACGCACAAATGTACGAAGTTTTGAAAGTTCATCAGACATAGTATATTCTCCTTAACAAAGTCCGGTCCCCGGCATAAAATCACCGCAGGCCGGAACTGCATGTTTCAATATGTATTTATTTTGTACTGGCAGTACCGTTCACGCGGATATATTTCTGATATGCGTTCCATGTAGTGCCGAGCAGCGTATCCACATCAGAATACTGCGCTTTCCAGCCCAGCGTTTTATACGCATAGGCGGACGTGGCGACAAGACAGGCAGGATCGCCTGCGCGGCGTGCGGTATACTCCGCAGGAATCTCTTTACCCGTAATGCGGCGGGCAGCCTCCAGCATTTCGGTGACCGTAACACCCGTCTCGCTGCCCAGACCGCACGTAATGCTTTCATTATGGCCGCAGATATAATCCAGCGCCTTTACATGAGCCGAAGCAAGGTCGGATACATGCACATAATCACGGATACAGGTGCCGTCGCGCGTATCATAGTCATTGCCGAAAATCTTAAGTTTGGGCCGCATGCCGCAGGCCACTTCCATAATAACAGGCAGCAGATTGGCCGGATTGCGCTCCAGACCGAACAGCACTCCCTCAGGATCATAACCGGCAGCGTTAAAATAGCGCAGCGCGGCGAATTTCAGTCCTTTAAGCTGGTCATACCAGCGCATAATCTGCTCAATGGCAAGCTTGGTATATCCGTAGTAGTTTTCAGGATTGGTGGGATGTTTTTCATCAATCGGCAGATACTGCGGCTCGCCGAACACTGCCGCAGAGGAAGAGAAGACCATACGTTTGCAATCATGCGCCATGGCAGCGTTAAGAATATTGATAGTACCGCTGATATTGTGGGAAGAATATTTTTCGGGAACAATCATGGACTCACCGGCAGCCTTATACGCAGCCAGGTGGATAAAAGCATCAAAACCTTTTGAAAAAGCCTGATCAAGGTGCTCCTGCACCATGATATCACCGGCAATGAATTCATTTTCAGGGAACAGATTCTGAACCAGTCCAGAAGACAGATTGTCAAAAACGGTGACACGATGACCGTTTTTCATCAGTTCTTTTACTACATGGCTGCCGATATATCCGGCCCCGCCGATTACCAATACATTCATATATCCTCCGGTTTATAACTGGTTACAGTATACCATCACAGGCAAATTACCACAATCATGTACCGGCGGAGCGTAAAAATTGGTTAAGCGAAAACTGCAGATAGTGCTATAATATACATAATACATGACAGGTTCAAAAGTTCTGAAAACAGCTTTTATAAAAACACTCGACGTCTCTTTTTTGTATGATGACAAGGAGTTTTCACGTAACTACACTCAGATGCCAGAATATCGGCGCCGGAAAATCGATTTTTATAAATTCAAAAAGGACAAGGCACTGAGTCTTGGAGCGGGAATCCTTATGGAAGAACTTATTGATTACCTGAAAAAAAATCTTCCGGCTTCCAAGCACAGTTTTGAAGTTACTTTTACAGAGCAGGGAAAACCTTTTTTCAAAAATCTTCCCGACATACATTTCAGCCTTGCCCATTCCGGGAAAAAAGTCATTGCGGCAGTTTCTTCTAACAAAATCGGAGTTGATGTTGAAGAAATCGACGCAAACAGGGACATAGACCTTAAAAAATGGACAAAAGCCGAAAGCTATATAAAAGCGAAAGGGCTTTCCATTTCTGATTACATTGACGGAAAAATCCGCCTTCCCGACAACTCATATTTTAAGCAATGGCTGGAAGACGGATATATTTTTGCCGTTTACGAGGAAAAGAACTGATTTACAAAATCCTATTCACTAAAGAAGCCTAAGGTTTCAAGAGCCTTCAGGAATTTCTGAATGTAAATAAGACCTGTTATCGACCAGCTGAAGCCGAGCCTGTACAGAACTTTTACTGTAAACCTTCCGTCAGCCAGAATGACATGACGGCTTTTTCCCTCATTGCTCCGGTATGAAAGCAAAGACGAAACCTGAACAGTCTTATCGTCATCCTTTAAGGAATCCGCAAGTATTTCGTCAAACTCCGTTTGGCGGACAATTTTGACTTTCATGCCGAAGTTGTTGCAGGCCTCAATAACGTTTGCCATATGGACGGTGTGGCAGTTTTTATTGTTGAATACCGTAAAGCTGTCAGGAGTTCCGCTCAAAAGTAAAATCGATTTTGCGACAAGATCAATCGGTGAAAATTCTACTTCCGAATCCAGCATTTCAACCGGGAATGCGCCGAGAATCCTATAAGCCTTAAGACGCGACATAAAGCCGTTTGTCTTTGCGTTAATCTGGAATTCACCGTCTTTCCAGCGGCTTGAAAGGTTCCCTACGCGGATGATTTTTGCACGAAGGCCTTTCTGTTCAATCGCGTCAAGAATCGCAAGCTCAGCCTTAAGCTTTGAATCAATATACTGATTTTCGTGAATCTGACCAAAATCGCACATTGTCTCAGTCATACGGAATGATTCCGGGAACTCAACACCGCCTTCCCCTGCAACGCTCGTTGTAGAAACCTGAATCAACTTTGCATTTTTACTGAGCGCAACTTTGATAAGGTTTTCTACTCCATGAAAATTCACTCTTTCAATAGAATCATCAACCGCAAAATGCTTGACGCAGGCTGCACAGTTTATGACGGCATCAAAATCATAGTCCCGGACTTTTTCCGAAAGATTTTCATCGGTGATGTCGCTTTCGATAAGGAAAACCCTCTTTCCATAATACGAATCAAGAACTTCTGAAAAGTAATAGAAGAACATTGAATTAAGTCGTTTTTCAAGCGGCTCGTTTTTTCGTTTACGGATAAGACAGAAAATCTTTCGTTTTTCATCAGCCAGAAGCTCATTCAGGACATGAATCCCCAAGAATCCGGTACACCCGGCAAGTAGAACATCCCCAACCGGCGTGTATGAAACTTCATCAAGATGCTCGTAAGTGTTGCCGGCAAGGGCCGGACGGATTTTTGCAGATGCGGAAGACACAGTTACCGGGGCGTTTGCAGCGCCAGAAGACACGTCTCCTTCCTTCCTGCCTGCCATAATGAATTGTGCCAGAAGCTGCGGAGTCGGATTTTTGAAAACGTTTTTGTATACAAGATTGTAGCCTTTAGAAATTGCAAAACTAACAACCTTTGTTGCGCTCAAGCTTGTTCCGCCGATTTTAAAGAAGTTATCTGTCGCACCGATTTTTTCGCGCTTTAAGACTTTTGCAAAAACCTCACAGAAGAATTTTTCAAGCTCGTTTGCAGGCTCCACATATTCAGCTTCTTCAAACACAACAGTAGTTTCAGGCAGAGCCTTTTTATCAATCTTACCGTTTGTATTCAAAGGCATTTTATCAAGCTGAACCAGAACATCAGGAATCATATACGGCGTGAGCTTTGTTGCAAGGTAATTCTTAAGCACGTTCACATCAATCTGAATATCGGCAGTAAAGAACCCCGCAAGATAATCCTCAGTCCCGTTATTGCGCACAATCACCTTTACAAGGCGCACCTTATCAAAGCTGCCGATTACGTTCTCAATTTCATCAAGCTCAATGCGAAGACCACGGAGTTTTACCTGATTATCAAGACGGCCGAAACATTCAATAAAGCCTTTAGGAGTAATGCGCACTTTATCACCCGAATGATAAGCCTTATAGCCTTTGTATTCGATAAAGGCAGCCGAAGTTTTGTCAGGAAGATTTATATAGCCGCGGCCGACACCGTTCCCGCAGATTAAAAGTTCGCCCTGCATTCCCGGCGGTAAAAGATTTAGTTTTTTATCTACGACAAAGCATTTTACATTCGGTCCCGGATGACCAATCATAACCCGTCTGCCGGGTTCTGCATCAAAAGCGACAGGAGCAACACTTGTTTCGGTAGGACCGTAGCCGTTTATTAAATGGAAGCCAGGATTTAAGGTTTTTATCTTAGTTACAAGACCATCAGGGAGATTTTCGCCGCCGATATGGCCTGCCTTAAGATTTTTTAACGCTTCGTGAAGTTCTTCAAAATCATAAAGACTTGAAAGATAGCTTGGTGTACACACAATCGTTTCAACCTTGTGCTTAAGCATCAGCTGATTCAACTGCAATGGATTATGAATCTCGTCCAGCGTTGCCATTACAAGCGTAATACCGTTGCAGAGCGAAATAAAGCGTTCTGTAATCGACATGTCAAAAGCAATTGAAGTAACAGAAAGAGAAGTTTTTATGCCGTTTACCAAGGAATAGTGAGAAATATTTTTTTCGCTGAAGGTTACGTAATTGCACATATTTCTGTGCTCAAGCATTACCCCTTTCGGCTTTCCAGTAGAGCCGGAAGTATAAATACAGTAAGCAAGACTGTCTGTCGGAATATTCAAATCAGGATTTTTATCACGCTTTCCGTCTGCACCTTCGGCAAGCAGTTCTTCTATTGTAAGAACTTCGCAAGGCTTTGCCGCATCAAAAAGCGTTTTTCGTTCTGACTTGATTTTTTCCGTTGTAAGGACAAACGGAGAGGCCGCATCATGGAGACAGAAAGAAATACGGTCATCAGGATATTCTTCGACCATCGGAAGGAAGGCCGCTCCGGATTTTAAGATTCCGTGCTCGGCAATAAAAAGTTCCTTTGTGCGGTCAAAAACCATTCCTACAATCGTATCTTTGTGCACTCCGCGTTTTATAAGCGCATGTGCCACGCGGTTTGCAAATCTGTTCAGCTCGTCATAGGTAAGTGATTCATTATGTACGATTACCGCAGGTTTCCCTTGATTTTTCGCAGCCTGGCGTTCAAACAGTTTATTAACGCTTACAATATCAAAAGTAACGTCAGTGTCATTCAGACGCTCATAAACTTGTACAGCCTCATCAGAAACAAGGGAGATTTCTGACAACAATTTTTTTGTGCAGAATTCTTTTACAGCTTTATCAAGATTTTTCAAAAGCCGGCGGACAAAGGCATCATCATAAAAATCAGCCCTGTACTCAACTACATATTTAATCTTTCCGTTTACAACAAAAATCTTAATATCCAGAGGCGTTTTTGCCGCATTCAGCTCAAGCGGAATTCTTTCAGCCTTTTTTCCACAGATTGTATCAAAATTGAAAGAATCTCCCTGGAAAATAAACTGAATGTCAGCTTTTATGCCAAACTTCCGGGAAATTTCAGCAAACGAATACAAATCATTTGCCATACTGTCAACAAACTGAGTCTGCGTTGTACGGCAAAGCGCTGCAATATCATCATTCTTTTCGATGTTCACATAAACCGGAAGCGTTTTAACAAGCATCGTGACTGTATCAGAAAGCCTTGAATCACTTCTGCCGTTGTAAATTGTCGTAAAAACAGCATCTTCACGGTAAAGATACTTTGAAAGAAGATAACCGAAAGCCGAAAGATAGAAAGCGTTCATTGAAACTTTGATTTTTTCAGCAAAAGTCTTAATCTCTTCAAAATTATTTTCACTTTCCAGTTTCAGATTACCGTAAGAACTTTTTATTTCACATTCATCAACTGATTTTGCAATCAGACAGTCCGGGTCACAGCCGCCAAAGACAGAAGAATAATAATTTTCCGCATCTTTAAGCTGCTGAGTTTCCCGTGCAGACTCTTCTTCAAGAGCAGCTTCATATCCTGTAAAGTTTTCCGCTTCAAGGGCTTTTCCAGAATAAGCTGAATCGATGTCACGAAGTAGAATTGCGATGGAGCTTCCGTCTGCCGCAATATGATGCATATCCATAAAAAGGAAATTTCCTTCACCGGTCTCATAAATACAGATACGATAAAGATTATCTTTTAAAAGATTAAACGGCTGAACGAGTTTTTCTTTTGAAGGAAGCTTTTCGCATTTTTCAATTTTCACGACTGGCAGTGCATCATCATTTCTTCTGGCACGCACATCTCCGTCTGCCGTGGCAAAAAGCTTTGCCTTAAGATATGGATGTGCATTTACCGCATTTTCCACAGCAGCTTTAAGCTTTTCCAAATCAATTGAAAAATCAAGCTTGTAGCAGGCAGGAATATTGTAAATCGTCGTATCTGGATTTGCCGACGTTTCAACATAAATTCCCATCTGAGTCATCGTAAGCGGATAATCTTTAAGGCGCACAAAGGAATCAGATTTCTTTTTTGAAAGAATCAGCTTTTCTATAAGGATTACAGTATTGTTGTTTTTAAGCTCTGAAGCCTTAAGCGGAACGTCAAAAAGCTTTCCAAGCATTACATTCAGCTTTAAAAGTGCGATTGAAGAAAGACCGTAGCTTGAAAGCACTTCGTTTATGCTGATTTTTTCCTGCGGGATGCCCAGAAGCTCGGAAACCGCACCGCATATTTTTTTCTGCGCTTCAGTGGCAGCAGGAACAACTTCCGCTTCTTCAAAAACCGGCGCAGGAAGCTTTCGTTTATCGACCTTGCTGTTTACATTGAGCGGAATTTTTTCAATCTGCATGATTGATGAAGGAACCATATAAGGCGGCTTTGTTTCAAGAATAAAATCTGCAAGAGCCTTTTTATCAATCTGTTTATCAGAAACTATATAGGCAGCAAGCATTTTTCCGCCAGCCGGACTGTCTACCGCAATTACGGTTGCATCCTTTATGTCCGCAAAATCGCGTATAACCTTTTCTACTTCGGTAAGCTCAATCCTGAATCCGCGGATTTTTACCTGACCGTCATTACGGCCTGCAATCGCTATATTCCCGTCTTCAAGCCAGGAACAGATGTCACCGGTTTTGTACATTCTGTCATAAGGCTCATCTGTTCTGTACGGATTTTTTACAAAAGCGGCGGCTGTTTTTTCGGGAAGATTCAAATACCCCCGTCCAACCTGAGGACCAGAAACACAAAGCTCGCCCTTTGCCCCGTAAGGCAGAAGCCGGTTTTTACCGTCAACAATGTACATTATAAGATTATCATTCGGTTTTCCAATCGGAATGTTTTTTTCACCGCTGGAAACTTTGTAACCTGTAACATAAATCGAACATTCCGTTGGACCATAAATATTGGAAAAATTAAGATTTTCTTTAAACTCAAGAGGTACAAGCTTTTCACCGCCAACCTGAATAGTTTTCAGACTTTTGCAATTGGTTATTTCTGCAAAAGAGCGTCCAACCTGTGTCGTCATGAAACAAGAAGTAATTCCATTTTTTGCGAAATACTCTTCAATAGAAGCAAGATCAAGGCGGATTTCTTCATCAAGAATATGAAGTTCCCCTCCAGCACACAGAACAGGATATGTATCTATCATATTCGCATCAAAACCGTAGCTGGCGTAAGCTGCATTTCTTGACATCTCTGTAAACTCAAATTCACGAATATGAAATAATATTGTGGCCGCAATATTTCTGTGTTCAAGTATAACGCCTTTTGGAACTCCGGTTGTCCCGGATGTATAAAGAATGATAAAGGCATCTTCCGGAGAAACTTCAGGCCAATTCCCCCTAACCTGCTCCGGGATTTTTTTGCAGTCAAGTTCAATTTCGTCTGTAAAAATTACATTCCCATTGTATTCATCAACTAAATGACGCAAATCGCGGTCACAGATTAACAGCTTTGCACCCGCGTCTTTCATCATATAATTAAGGCGTTCTTTAGGGTAAGACGGATCAAGCGGCTGATATGCAGCACCCGCTCGCAGAACTCCGATTGAGCAAAGCGGCATAAAATGGCTTCGGTGAATCAAAACAGAAACAAAGCTTTCTTTTTTTACTCCATAGTGATTGATTTTTTCGGCAAGAGAGCCTGTAATCAAATCAAGCTCTGCGTAACTAAAACGCTTTTCATTAAAGACAACGGCAGTGTTTTTCGGATGAGCATTAATCTGATTTTTTATCAAATCAAGAACGGTAAGATTTTTATCAACCGGGAACGATTTTCCTTCAAAAGTCTTAAAAAGCTTCAATGCCTCATCATCAACAAAATTAATTTCGCTGAACTGCTTTTTGGTCATGAATTCACAAATAACTTTCTGATATGCATTTACAAACGAGCGGATAAAAGTTTCTGAATACTTTGAAGTATTGTAATTCAGTTTCAGGCAGTATTTTCCGTTCTGTTTCATAACCCATAAACTAAAATCTGAAATGCAGTCATCAGAGTCTAAAACCAGAACATCTCCCTTTGCGCCGCCTATTTCAACTGAATCAAAAAGTCCTCCCTGGTAAACAAAGGTTATTTCGCTCTTATAATTCAGTTCGTTCACCAGCTGACCGAAATCAACCTTTGAATGAATGAGGCACTGCTTATACACTGCCGACTGATTTTTCAAAAACTCAGCAATAGTCTGAGCTTCATCAAATCTTGCATAGTAAGGAAAAGTTCTTACAAGCATTCCAAGCTTTGTTTTACAGGCTTCACTTCTTCTGGAAGCCGTTACCGTAGAAAAAACAGATTCATGTGCACCGGAATATTTTGAAATCAAATATGAAAACGCATTTATAAATAGGGCATTTTCCGTTATTCCGCAGCTGCCGGTAAAACCTGCGACATTTTTTTCGGAAACAGAAAGTTCCGCAAAGAACTCTTTTGCCTTTCGCAAATCCTTTTCAGGATTCTTGTCTCCATACAGGATCCCTTCAGCCTCACTTCCGTCCAGAAGCTTTTCGTAAAAATCAAAATCCCCTTTTTTGCTTCCGTTTTTTTCAAGCGACTGCTCATCCTTATAAAGCTGTTCAAAAGAAATCTGCTCAGAGGGCAGCACATTCTCTTCATACGCCGCCTTAAGTGAATTTATAAATATGAAGATACTTGTCCCATCCCAGACAGAATGATGTATATCAAGAAAAAGATACACGGCAGCTTCTGTTTCATAAATGTCAATATAAAAAAGAGGAGAATTTTCCAGTTCAAAATGGTGAATATAATTTGCCTTGATTTCTGGAATTTCGGATTCTTTTATAGTATGTAATTTTACTCTTTCTTCTATATGTTCGGCGCGTTTTTCTTCATCAACGACATTGTAAAAAGTACCGTCAATATTCCGGATGACAGTTGCAAAGGTTTCATATCTGGCACAGAGCTTTTTTACCGAATCATACAGTTTCTGAGGATTCAAAGATTTCCCGAATCTATATACATATGTGATGTTATACATTGTTGATTCAGGATTCTGATAGTTTTCAAAATAAACGCCAAGCTGGCTTGATGTGAGAGGTGATTTTCTTTCCATAAGTTAAGCCTTCCTATTTCTATGGATTCTTTCAATCTGATTTCCAATATAATAAACTGCCGCTGTAAGAAGTTCTGTAAGAATAAACGCATACCAGATCCCCTTAAAACCAAAACTGCTGCTGAAAAGGAAACAAAGCGGCACTATAAACACAAAACCTTCGCAGATGCTCATAATGGTTGAAACGGCTTTTTTGCCCGTAATCGGAAGCAGATAAATCATAAAAAACGTAAAACACATTCCGTAAAGGCTCACTGCATACAGACGGATGCTTTGTATGCCCAGAGAAAGCGTCTGCACATCGGAAACGCCATGGAAACGGGTAAATCCGTCTGCAAACAGCTCAAGAAAAATGACTACAAGCGTTGTAAAACCAAAAAGCGATACAAGGGAAACCTTTATAACCTTCTTAAAACTTTCCGTATCTCCGGCACCGAAATACTTACCGGCAAGGGGAACCATAGCGTTGTTAGCACCTGCACTGAACATGCTTGCAAGAGAAAGGCAGGAAAGACTTACAGCCATTACAACAAGACCGGACTCGCCGTTCAGTTTTGCGGCAAGATTATTCAGAATGACAAGCTTAAAGGTAATCAGGCCGGTTCCTATGCAGGCAGGAAGCCCCACAGAAAAAACTTCACCGGATTTTCCAAGCGCACCTTTGAGCCACACGCGGAATGTACGTTTTTTGAATGCAAAATACGAAAGATTTATAAAACATTCAACAACAAAACAAATCAACGTACCAAAAGCCGCGCCGCGCACTCCCATTTTCAACGGGCCCATGAAAATCCAGTTAAAAACTACATTACAGAAGTTTGAAATTATTACTGCAGCGGAACCGATTTTTGGAAAACCGTCTGAGCGCGAAATATTCTGAATGATTGCAGAAATCAGACGGAACGGAACCATCCAGATAAAAATGATATAATACGCTTCTGCATATTTTTGGATTGATTTGTCTTCAAGCAGAAATGAAAGAACCTGCGAAGAAAAGATAAAAAGAAAAGCCAATAAAGCTATTCCGAAAACAAGTCCCCAGAAAACGGCATTTCCAAAGACCTTATTACACTCTTCTGTTTTATTTTTTCCTTTAAGCACAGAAATTGTTGCAGAGGCACCAACGCCAATCAAAACGGAAAGCGTAAAAACAAATTGAGTCACCGGCATACACGCATTTGCGGCGCCCATTTCTACAGGATTTACAAAATTCCCTATAAAAATTTTATCGATTATACTTGCCGTCTGGGTTGCAATCGCCATCAGAACGCAGGGTACAAAATA
>CACZQF010000204.1 GCA_902783245.1 uncultured Spirochaetaceae bacterium
ATTCACTGCGCTGCCGCTGCTTGCCTATATAGGCGGCAAGATGATCGTTGAGTCAGTAAAAAAAATGCGCTCATCAGGTGAAGGCGATGCCGCTGCGGCCGAAATCAGTACTGCCGCAGGTATGCTTGATTTTCACACATTGATGCTGCAGGGCATTGCCACGTCCATAGATGCGCTTTCTGTAGGATTTACCATTGCAGCCTATGATACACAGACGGCCTTTACAGCCTCTCTCATCATTGCAGCAGTTACATTTATCATCTGCATGGGCGGCAGCAAAATAGGACGCCATGCAGGAGCACACCTGACGGACAAGGCAGGTATTCTGGGCGGCTGCATCCTTATCTTTATCGGTATAGAGATTTTCTGCAAGGCACTTTTCAGCTGCGTCTGACAATCAAGGCGCCCATAGGCCGCGCAGGATCATTCGCAGTATATTACTGAATAAGAAGACTGCGCTTCCACTTGCCGGAACGGTATGCCGTATAAGAGATCGTGAAATTAGCCAGCCAGCCGATGGGAACAGCATACCAAACCATACACACGCCTACCACCGGAGCCAGTAGCATAGACAGCATGACGCGGATAAGCAGGTTCACCATATTGGCAATCGTAAAAAACTTCATATCGCCTGCCCCGCGCAACAAACCGTCAACCGCCATTTTTGCGCCCATTATACCATAGAACCAGCCTTTAAACTGCATATCTCTGCTGCCTATGGATCTTGCAAGGGCAGAGCCTCCGGTACCTAAAAACAGACGCATCATCCGGTCATGATACAACGTCAAAAACACACAACTTGCTATCGCAAAGGCGGCTACCAATATATTTGCCGCATGATATCCCTGAAACACCCGCTCCAGTTTTTTAGCCCCGATATTCTGTGAAGTATATGACGAAAGCGCCGTACTCAGGCTCGCCATAGGAACAACAGCAATTGATTCCACGCGCGCAGCGGCGGCATATCCTGCAAGCACTTCCGCACCGAAACCGTTCACCACCGACTGAACAAGCAGCATACCTATGGACACGGCGGCCTGCTGCAGCACGGAAGGAACCGCTATGTGCATCATATTCACCAGCTCTTTGCTGCGGAATCGTACATACGAGCCGCATTTATACGCCCGCATCACCACAAAAAACACCGCACAGCTCAGCACCGCCGAAATTCCCTGAGCAAGCAGCGTTGCCCAGGCCACGCCGGCAACACCCGCATGCAGTTTTGTCACGAACAGTACATCGAGCAGTCCGTTCAGCAGTGAAGAAAAAATCAAAAAAAACAGCGGATAGCGGGATTTACCAAGCGCATTGAACAGCGAAGACAGGATATTATACATGAACAGGAACGGCAGGCCGAAAAAATAAATATCAAGATAGACTCCTGCCTGATCAAGCACGTTTTCAGGAGTATGCAGCAGAGCCAGCACGGCTTTGTTGCTTACATGTCCCGCAACGGCAAGGACAACACTGATTCCCACAAATGCAATCAGTGCGGTACTTATGGCAGTTTTCATCCTGCCATAGTCGCCGGCGCCAAAATACCGGCTCACCACAACAGCCGCACCAATGCCGCCGCCCATGGCAACACAGATAAATACCGCAGTAAGCGCATAGGATGCTCCCACCGCG
Organism: uncultured Spirochaetaceae bacterium; assembly: GCA_902783245.1. Lineage (GTDB taxonomy): Bacteria > Spirochaetota > Spirochaetia > Treponematales > Treponemataceae > Treponema_D. The sequence goes on from CACZQF010000204.1 coordinate 1,630, forward strand.
GCAAGCGCCTGCTCGCCCACATACCGCCCAACTATCACGGAATCCACCATTGTATAGAACTGCTGGAACAGGTTCCCGATGATAATGGGTGCGGCAAAAGCACACAGCACAGGAAAAGGTTTTTCGCTGATCAGATAGTCGTCCGTCATGTTTTATAACATACTATATCGATAGGTTTTATACAAGCGGTACGACAACGAAAAGATGACACCTCACGGTGTCCTGAACATATTACAACACTGATTCCGCTGCAAGTACTGCGTTGCGTACGCACTTATCGCACGGACACAGCACAACACCGGTGTCAATTCCCTTAAGCTCCTTGCACACCGTGGCACCGCATGTACGCTTAAACTCAGCAAGTATTTGTTTTGCCACGGGCGGAACCATCTCACCTGCCCGTCTGACACCAGCAGCCATCACGGCACCCGTCAGCGCACCGCAGGTAGCTTCCATACACCCCATGCCTGCAGCAAAACCGGCCCCCAGCTGCATAAGCAGACTCTCATCTGCCGGAATACAGTCCTCATATGCTTTAATAACGGACTGGCAGCAGTTGTATCCTGACTGCTTATACTGCACTGCCAGCTCCGCGCGTTCTTCTTTAGTCATACACATACCTCGCACCATCAGTTATATACCACACACAGGATTTTGTCTGTAACAAAGTCACAAACGGCGGTACCCCCGGTACGGCTTGACCTTATGCTGCCGTCGGGCCACAATAGTACCGGAGGATTTCCATGGCAGCATACACTATCAGGGAAGCATGCCGGGCAGACACCGCGCTTATCTATTCTCTTATCAAAGGACTTGCAGAGTATGAACGGCGGCCTCAGGACGTGACGGGCAGCGAACAGGAACTTGAGCACTGGCTGTTTGACCGCGGCATTGCCACCACGCTCATCATAGAATACCAAGGGCAGCCTGCAGGTTACGCGCTGTACTACCCAGTTTTCGGCTCTTTTTCCGCACGAGGCAAAATACATCTTGAAGATATTTATATCCGCAAAGAATTCCGCGGAAAAGGACTTGGCACACAGCTGCTTGCCTATACGGCAAAAGATGCACTTTCAAAAGGATACAGCGGTATGGAATGGGGCTGCCTGCATTGGAATGAGCCTTCCATACAGTTCTACAAAAAGCTCGGGGCAGAGCAGGAAACAAGCCATATCTATTTTGAGTTCAGCAAACAGCACATGCAGCAGCTGGACGCAGAGCAGGAACCGACTGAACAGAAGGAATGATGCGCGGTGCAGCTTACTCACGGACACCGACGTCCGGGTTATACACAACATAACGTACCCGTCCCGCCTGCACCGCTTTCTTTATCTCGGACTCGCGTTTGGACAGCGCGGAGGTACCCGTCTTAACTTCTATGAGCAGCACCTCCTGTATTTCCTGTCCGGCGGAGGCGCCGGGAAATGCGACAAAATCAACAGGCTTGCCCACAAAACGCACGTCAGCCGGATTACACGGGAATCCCTGTAAAAACGGCGCGATCTGCTCTGCCATCTGCCCGCTCAGCACCGCGCGGGAACGTTTGACCGCATCATTCCGCTCGCTGCGCACCGTGTCGGCAAATCCGCGTCTGGTTTCATACCGCCCGATTTTACGTCCCAGCTGCAGCATCAGGATCAGAAGCAGCGCAAGCACAACAGCCCCGCCGATCAGCAACGCAGTATGTACGCCGCCGCCAGCCGCAGCAGAAATCATTGCCAGCAGACTTGAAAACGTCATTTTGAGGTAGCCACCCAGACACCATTCCAATGCTCCGGCTTAGAACGGAGCAGCTCGGCACATTTTACCGCATATTTTTCAGCAGCAGGGTCTTCCGCCGCCAGCGCGCTGAACCGAGCCTGAGCCCCTGCAAAGTCACCGTCATAAAACAAGTGCAGCGCTGCATCAAATGATTCAATCGTTTTTCGGCGCCGCTCATAGACTTCCGGCAGCATCGGCTCATATACAGTAACCGCCTCTTTTTTACCTACCACGGCAGCACGCGCAAGCTCCCTGAAACAAAGCTGCGTACCGTGCTCCAGCGCCGCACGGCGTGTAGCATCGGAGCACATAGTATACGTACCGAACTGCTTGTTCAGCCCCTCAAGCCTTGAGGCAAGATTGACCGCATCACCAAGCATCGTATAATTAAAATGTTTTGCGGACCCCATATTACCTACAACCGCATAGCCGGTATTCAGACCGATACGCTGGTACATAGGCCGTCCCGACCGTTTCTGCAGCTCTTCCCGCAGCTCATCAAGCCGCTGCTGACAGCGCAGCGCAGCCTCAAGCCCACGCCGTGCATGATCCGGCTCTTCCACCGGAGCATTCCAGAAGGCAATAAGCGCATCACCTTCATATTTATCAAGCGTACCGCCGGAACTAAGGATAATATCCGTCATCTCGCCAAGATAATCATTCAGCAGCGATGTCAGCTCGGCAGGATCCAGTCCTTCCGATATTGTGGTGAATCCCTGCACATCAGAAAAATATATAGTTATTTCACGCCGGTCGCCGCCAAGCTTCAACCGTGACGGATCCGCTATCAGCTGATCTATGACCGTAGAGCTCAGATACTGGCTGAACGCCGTCTTAATAAACTTTTTCTGCCGGCCTTCGGCATAATACGCTACTATCAGAGAAATAAGATAGCTTGCAACGAACGCGCACAGCAGAGCAATCAGCGGCAGCCAGATCGAGCGCGCGAACAGCACATAGGAAACAGCAGTCAGCAGCAGGATACCCGCCGCAAATCCCGTAATATGCAGTACAACGCTCACCGTATGTTTTTTACTGCTGCCTGCAAGCTCCACTACCAGACAGCCGCAGAGCGCGGATACAAAAAGCAGCGCGCACACGACCGCAAACGGAACCATGGCAATACCCGAACCGCCGCGCAGCGTATTAAGCATGGATACATGAATGCCAACACCGGGATATGTCTGTGAAACAGGCGTACTGCAGATATCATACAGCCCCGGCGCATATACACCGAAAAAAACGTCAGTTCCTGCAAACTGCTCAGGTTCAATCAGATCATCAGGGAAAGGCGACACGCCGTTTTTAAGCGCCTGATAGCTTCGCAGAATCTGGGACGCGCTGTAGGGAATATACTCATTCATCGAGCGCGCATACCGCAGATTTACGGCAGCACGCGCACCGTCGGCAGGAACCAAAACAGACAGATCATCGTCCGTAATCGCCCCGGACAGTACCAGCGGCGACACGCCGAGCGTCGGATACACCGTACCGTCATATGAATATCCATATGCACTGCGACGTACCACGCCATCACTGTCAGATGTACTGACTACGCTCGACAGAACCTTTGCAGAACTGCGGATCGGCTCAATCGGAAACACCGCGTCAGTCTCGGTAAGAAAATGAACGGCAAGCGCAGTCCTTCCGAATTCACGGTTTGCCCGCGCAAAATCCTCATCGTCATCCTTACCATACACAGAGTCCTCTGTATACAGCATATCAAAGCAGACGGAGGCGGCGCCGGCATGCGTAAAGTAGCGGACAATATCACCGTAGGCAGAACGCGGCCACGGCCAGCTCCAGCCCATTTCTTTCTGCGCCCATACAAGGCTTTCCTGATCTATAATGACAAGCGCAATGTCATCACCCGCCGTATAGCAGGAGGCAGTGCGCTTCATGCGGTCATCATATGATTTAAATTCCAAAAACGAAAACACGCCGCATACATGCAGCAGCAGAACTATCAGAAACACTGCCGGACACACCGCCAGCAGCGAACGGCGTTTCTTTTTCATTATATCCCCGCAACGGCCTTAGTATATCTTGCCTTACGTTTTGCCGACGTATCGGCAGTTTTGTACGCACTGATAAGCGGCGTAACCTTCTGAATGCGCTCCGCAGGTGACGGATGCGTTTTTCCGAATCCTGTATTCGCAGAGCCAAGCTTGTCATGCAGCAGGTGCAGCATAGTGTTCATAGCAGCAGGGTTATAGCCGGCGGCAGCCATCAGCTCAAGCGCATGCGCATCAGCTTCAAACTCCGCTTTCTTAGAATAACCGGAATCAACGAGCGTATTCACTACAGAATCAACCGTTTCGCCGAAGGCTTCCGTAAGCTCGTTCAACTCCTTGCTGCTCAGCGCCTTTGCGGCGGTGCTCGCCGTGGCAATAATAGCGTTCGCGGCACGGCTTGATTTTATAGATTTTACCGCATGCTTAAGCTGAATATGGGAAATTTCATGTGCAATGACGGCCGCAAGCGCATCCTCTGAATCGGTACAGTTCACCAGCCCGCGCGTCACAAGAATATGGCCGCCCGGAGTAGAAAGCGCATTGATCTGATCAGAATCAAGCAGCGCTACATGGTAACCGTTGAACGGCTGCGGCTCATCAGAATTAATCACCATGGCCATACAGATTTTATTCATATAGGATTCAAGCGCCGCAGACGTATACCGCTTGTAGTTGCCAAGTATTTTGCCCGCAACGGCGCGGCCCAGATAATATTCCTGTTCAGGAGTAATGTCCTCAGCCGCTTTTGCAATAGCCTGGCTGGAATTTGAGATTGATTCCGCCATGCCGGAATCAATGACCCCGGCATTGGCCGCAGCCTGCGCTCCGGTACTTACAAGATCAGACACCGTACTGCAGGAGCTCACGATCAATCCGGCGGCACAGAGTACGGCCAGCAGGCAGTTCTTCGGCAGATTGTTCATCAGCAGCTTCATCACTCGCCTCCCTGCAGTCCGCCGTCTTTTATAAACTGCTGCTCCGCGTCATCCGCAACGGCAAGTGTTTCCACCGCATCCACCGCATTATAATCTATGGAAGCATTTTTCTTATATTCGTTTTCGATTTCAGCAGTAAAACCTTTGCCCGCAAGCGAAATCTCCTTAGCATCAGCATTCACCGCAGCAGAACCGGAAGCTACAACCTTTTTAGTCGTAACGCTTGACTTTGTAACCCATCCTTTTTTTGATGTATCTGCGGACAGGCACACCTGCAGCCACTTGCCCTTTTCTGCAAGCACCTGCAGCTTGTCGCCATAGGAAAGCACAGCAGTTTTTGCAGAAAACCAGCCGGTACCCGATTTTAACACAGCACTTTTTACAGATACCCATCTGTCCGCTTTATCTGCCGCAGCGGCGGACAGACAAAGGCAGACAAGGGCACCTAAAATCAAAAAACGTTTCATACCTGTATCATAACAGGGTTTGTTCCACTCCGCAACTCCACAGCTTGCAGCTACAAACTCAGTGCTGCGGCGGCCGAGCCGATCGTTATGTCGTTCTCCACGCTCACCAGCTCAAAGTAAATGCCGCGCCGTGCCGTCAGAATATCGGCAAGCTGCGTCTGCACACGATCTTTAAGCGCATGTGTTTTATAGAACGTCGTTCCGTTGCACACCACGCAGACCGGCTGCACAGGATGCGTTCCCTGCCCGCTCTTTATGACCGCAGCCGCAATAAGTGCGGCGGCAAGCCGTGCAGCCCGTTCAATCAAGGCATCAAGCAGCAGATACAGCGTATCATAGTCCTCCACAGGCGCATCTTTAAGCGCACCCGCAAGCTTTGCAGAAACATCATACGGCGTGTATAAAAAGCGGTCCAGATCATACAGCTGCAGCGGACCTGCCGCAGCAAGCCGGCGTGCGCACTGCTCAGAGAACAGTCCGTCAGCTATTGCATGCTGCAGCATAATATCAGCAAGTGCACCCAGATAGGCGCCCGAGCACATCTTTTCCATAATAAAGCGGCCGCGGTGACGGCTCCGCTCGTCAAGCGTGCGGTCAAACACGCTCAGCGGAAGCCGGTCAAAAGCCCCGGCTTCTGTCACCACAATCTGCCGCGCAGGCAGCTTGCCTGCAGTACCGGCCAGCTTGCCGACAGGCTCAGACTCAATGTAGGCGGAATTCATGCCGGTGCCGAGAATAAAGCCCGCATAGGAGCTGTACCTGCGGCCGGTTCCCGCATACACCGCTCCGGCCATAAGCGCGGCGGCAGTGTCATTAAGCAGCACAATCCGGCGCGGCCGGTTCCAGCCGCGTCTGACCAGTGCATCTGCAAGGCATTCTCCCACGCACATACCGACAATCTCAGGAGCATTTATCTCCTTGGAAAGCTCCGTAATCCGCCCGTCGCCGTTACGCAGAATCTCCATGGCATAGGAAAAACAAAATCCGATCGTATCAGCCTTGTTCTTCAGATGATCCAGCCGTTCTGCCATGGCATCATAGAATTCAAGTTTTGAATACGTACGGTCAGGCTCGGAGCCGGGCATGGATTTCTTTTCAAACTCACTGATCACCGGAGCACCGTCATGGCCGAATGAAACCAGACAAGAACGGAAATTCGTTCCGCCCGCGTCAATAACAATAACGGTTTTATCAGCAGGTACTGCGGCCGGCGGCACACACCACATAGGAATCATTGCCTGCATGCCGTCTGCAAATCCTCCGGACGCAGCCGCATGATCAAGCCCCTGCTTCATATCATATACCAGCGCATCAGCCACCGCATCCGCAGAAAGCCCGTGCAGACTGAATCCATAATGTCCCAAAAACGCAGAAACTTTCTCTTTTATGCCGGTCATAACCTACACCTGCGGATCAGGAATACGGGACTCAATATCCTTAAAATAACGTACGGTTCCGACTTTCAGCTCGTCGATGGAGCTGTCATCGCATACGATAATGGACTTGCGGTGCAGCTGCAGCGCGCTGATCGGCCACATCTGGCTTACGGACTGCTCAATTCCATGAGCGAGCGCAGCAGCCTTTGATTTGCCGTTCACCATAATAATCACTTCTTTTGCATCGCAGATAGTCCCCACGCCCACGGTAAACGCCTGAGACGGCACTTTTGAAATATCGCCGTCAAAAAAGCGGGAATTCGCAATAAGCGTTTCCTGTGTAAGAGTCTTTACGCGCGTACGTGAAGCAAGGGAAGATCCCGGCTCATTAAAAGCAATGTGTCCGTCGCTGCCGATGCCGCCTAAAAACAGGTCTATGCCGCCCGCATCTCTGATAGCCTTTTCATAAGCTTCGCATTCTGCCACAGGATCCGCAGCAAGGCCGTCCAGAATATGAATGTTTTCTTTTTTTATATCCACATGGTTAAAGAAATTATCATACATAAAATAATGATAGCTCTGCGGATGGTCAGGCGCCAGCCCCACATACTCATCCATATTGAACGTAACCACATGCTTAAAAGAAATTTTACCAGCCTTGTACAGCCGTATCAGCTCCTGATATGTTCCAATAGGCGTACTGCCGGTGGGCAGTCCCAGTACAAACGGCTTCTGCTCGGTAGGCTCTGCATCAAGAATACGGCGGGCAATATACCGGGCCGTCCACACGGAGCAGGCATCATAATCTTTTTTAATCACTACGCGCATATAAAATCCTCATTTATCTATTTTGCACCGCAATTAAACTGCGGCGCAATAAATCACAATGTATTCACCAGAACAGAATTTCCGGACATTACAAACTTCAGCTCATAATCCTTGTCAAACACAATCACATCACTGTTAAAGCCGGGAATAAGCATACCCTGCTTCTGGTAGTGCATAATCCGTGCCGGGTTTGCCGTGGCGCATTTAATTGCATCGCTGATAGGGAATCCAAAGTCCACCAGATTCTCCACGCCGCGTATCATTGTAAGCGCGGAGCCGGCGATCACATCGTCAGACTTACGGTGGAAACAGCCGCCCCTGAACACCACTTCCTCACCGTTAGCAAACAACGGCGATCCGCTCTGCTCGGTAGGCTTCAACGCATCTGTAACAAGAACAATCTGATCGGAAGTCTTATCCTTCTGCAGCAATTTAAACAAGTCGGGGTGAACATGCACTCCGTCTGCAATAATCTCGCAGGTCATCTCCTGATGGATCAGCACCGCACCCACTGCACCGGGGTTACGATGATGCATCTGGCTCATGGCATTAAAAAAATGCGTGGCATGGAAAATACCCGCCTGCATACCTTCCACCATGTTGCTGTACGAGGCATCCGTATGCCCGGCCTGCAGCACAATGCCCTTTTCAATACAGGACAGCGCAAGCCTGCGCATTCCCTTCAGCTCAGGCGCCACCGTCATGTTTACAATATGGCCTTCGGACGCTTCCCAGAGCCGCTCCATCAGATCAAGGTCCACAGCATGTACAGTCTCCGGCCGCTGCACGCCGAGCTTAGACGGAGAAATAAACGGACCTTCCAGATGGATTCCCATGATTTTGGCCCCCGTCTCCTGCCCCATGGCACGTACGATCTCCTTTATGGAGCGCACCATCTCCGCTTCGGACGACGGATACATGGTAGGATTGAACGCCGTAACTCCGTACTGCCCCAGATCATGGGACATACGCAGGATTCCTTCAGTAGTGCACTCATCGGTTCCGTTGCCCTTAAAACCGTGAATATGCGTATCTATAAGCCCCGGCGCAATATACGCGCCGTGCACATCAATAAGCTGCACATCATCCTCAAACTGCTTCTGTAAAAACCTTTCCTCGGAAAACACATCCGCGATTTTTCCATCTGTCAGCAGGATGGCGCAATTCTCCATACTGGCAATACCATTCAGAACATTTCCGTTATGGAGACAGAGCTTCATATTCTATACCTCTACGCTACAAGAGCTGTCAGCCTTTTACCGCTCCTGCGGTAAGTCCCGCAATAAACTGCTTGGACATGGCAAGATACAGTATGATAACAGGAATGGCAGATAAAGTCAGCACCGCCAGTACTTTTGACCAGTCGGTCTGGTACTGTCCGAACAGGCGGGTAACTCCCAGCAGCAGCGTCTTTGCCCGGTCATCAGTAATAAAAATAAGCGGAAACCACAGATCATTCCAAAACGGCACCAGATTATAAATACCTACCGTAGCCAGCGCAGGCCGGATAAGCGGCAGCATAATCGTACGGAAAATACAAAACCGCCCTGCACCGTCCATAACGCCCGCTTCCGTCAGCTCGGCGGGAATCTCCCTGATAAACTCCGTAAGCACGAACACCGCAACAGGTATGCCCATAGCCGTATAAATCGGGATGAGCGACGCAACGCTGTTCAGCAGGCCCAGCGAACGCATCATCTCAAGCAGCTTGATGGAGGCAATCTTTATAGGCAGCATCATGCCCGCGATCATAAACAGGAACAGGCCGCGGGATACCCTGCTTTTCCACGAGGCAAACGCATAGCTGGCAAGAGAGCCGAGTATAAGTACAAGCGCAAGCGAACTGATAACTGCAATAAACGAGTTCTTAAAGTAATTAAGAAAATCACCATCCCTCAGAATAACGCCGTAGTTCGAAAAGTTCCACTTTTTAGGCAGCCAGAACGGATTTATATAAATACTCAACCGGTCTTTAAACGAATTCACCACCATGACCCACAGCGGAAACAACACCAGCAGCGACCACAAAATAAGTACGATATGAGAAACAATATGCTTGTTTTCCAGAGACAGCGATCCGGTATTCCGGGAAACAGATGTTTTTGTATGTATGTTCACCACAGCCTCCTCAATCATTCTGCGTCTGCGTCTTGCGCAGCGTAGGAATTACACCCGCACACAGCACTACGAATGTAATCGCAGCTATGGCGGCACCGAGCCCGGTATCCGGAATACCGATAGGATGCTGGCCGGCAATGCCCGTACGGTAGAACAACGTGCCGATAAGGTCAGTTGAATAGGCGGGAGCGCCGTTCACATTCTCCATGGCAAACACAACATCGAATGCATTGAAATTATTTACGAATGTCAGGATTGCGATCATGCCCACCACCGGCATGATCATCGGCAGCTTGATCCGGCGGAAAATCTGCCAATGCCCGGCGCCTTCAATACGCCCGGCTTCGATAAGCTCCTCGGGAATATTCTGCAGTGCGGCAGAAAACATCATGGTGGGGATTCCAACCCACTGCCAGCAGGAAACCAGCGCCACCACCGGCAGCGCCGTATGCTCATTGCCGAGCCACGGCTGCGCGAGCATGCTCAGACCAATCTTTTTAAGCATGGGACCTGCCCACACAGGATTGAGTATAAGCTTCCACAGATAGCCGGTGATAAGCACCGCAAGCGTTGTGGGAATAAAAATCACCGTACGATACAGCTCCTTATACTGCATGGTACGGTTCGTCAGAATAGCCGCAAAGGTGATGCCAAGCACATTCTGCACGCACATATGAATCATAAAGAAAATACAGGTATGACCGAACGCGCCCCAATACCGGGCAGATTTCTCAGGATCGGTGAACAGCGTGACAAAATTGTCAAAACCCACGAACGAACGCGGCCCCACAGGATTACCGCTGAAAAAACTGAGCTTCAGGGAATCCACAAGCGGATACGCCATGAACACTATATAAAAAAGCAGCGCGGGCAGAAGATAACGTATCCAATACCCGGCGCTCATTGTCATCCCTTTTTTCATATCTCTATTTTCCTTATGATGATTGCGGACACTGCGCACAACCTTTTGCTCAGTTCTTGTGCAATGCCCTTGGTTCATTGAAAAAGCTCCGGACAGCCTTGCAGTCCGGAGCTTCAGCAGGAAACTGCCTAGAACTTATACTGAGCGGCCACCGAATCAGCGGCCTGCTGCGGGGTCATGGTTCCCTTCATCACGGCGATCACCGCCTGATTCATGGGTGCATACATATTCATCATGACCGGCCACACAAACCGTGCGTCGGTTTCTTTTCCCATGTTCAGGGCAAGGAATTCATTCGCATGCGCATCCTCAAGCTTGATCGGGAAAGAGATCATCGGATAGTAGCCGACAGGCAGATTCTTTGAGGCGGTGGCAGCACCGGCTTCGGTACACAGCCATGCCAGGAATGCCTTGGCTTCCTCAGGATGGGCAGTCTTGGTATTCATAGTCAGCGCCATATCCGGGTGGAAGCAGATGGCAGTCTTACGTCCTGCAGGAGCAGGCAGCGCGAACACGCCCCACTCGAACGGAGCGTCCTTGTACACACCGGCAGTCCATGAACCGTCCATGAACATCACGGCCTGCTGAGTATTGAACAGTACCTGGCTGTCATTATAGGTAACGGCAGCAAATCCTTCCGGCAGATACTTGGCTACGTCGCCCATGGCCTTATAGGCCGCGACAAACGCAGCGTCATTAAGCTTTTTTTCGCCCTTTTCATACTTTACGCGCTCAGCGGCACCGCCCACATAGTCGGGTACCACGCCGCCGAGGAAGAAGCATTCAAGGATGTCCCATTCATCGGCCACACCGTTGGCAAGCGGCGTATAGCCTTTGCCCTTAAGCTTGTCGCACAGTGCAAGGAATTCTTCCCATGTTCCGGGTACAGAAAGTCCTTCTTTCTTGAACACGTCTTTATTATAGTACACAGCGTGAGACACCGCGGCGAACGGCACCGCGAACATTTTTCCATCTTTGGTCATCCACGGAGCACGGTTTGATTCGCTGAAATTGCTCATAAGACCGGGAATGTTCGTACAGTCGGCAAAGAAGCCGGCCTCATACAGTTCCTGTCCCGTAGCATAGGAACGTGCATACATCAGGTCAGGACCAGTTCCGCTGTCAAGCTGCAGACGCAGCGTGGCATTATAATCGGAAGGATTGGTAGGCTTGAACTGAATCTCCACATTCGGAGCAACCTTTTTATACGCAGCAAGCAGATTGTTCATCTGCTCCACATCATCCGCGCGCCATGAGCCCATGGTGAGCACCACTTTCTTACCAGAGCTGCCGCCGTCTTTTGAGCCGCCTGCGAACACAGGCGTCAGAGCCAGCACTGCCAGCGACAATGCAGCTGCTACAACCGTTACCTTTTTCATAATTCCTCCATAATTATGGCGGGCACTATATACCGCGGTACCATGACGGCACCGGCGGGTACCCGCAATCTTCTGCTTTTTATTGTGTGATCAAAAACGGCCAATGTCAAGCAAAACGTTCAAGAGAAACTCAGGTACTAACATTGGGAAATATGATTTGCTATACCTTATTACCAATATCGAAAACAACATACAATTGATGCATGCTGAATTGCCTGAGGTTGTAAAAGAGCTTTTTACGGAGAGTAATTTACTCCTCTTCAAAATCCCGATAATCCATCTTCTTCCGGTCAGTACGCTTCTTCGCTGCCTTACCGCCGGTGCTCTTTCTGCGTAAATCGCCGTTTGTCAGAACAGAGATAGATTTCTCGCTGGACTGGCGGCGTTTTTTTTGCAATCCTGATTGCCCATTGCTTTCAAGCAGCTTCCATTCATCCTCTTTTTTGATAAGGATATCATTCGCGCTGTTAAGGTGAAGCGCAAACTGAAGCTGGCTATTTTCTGCCAGGTATTCAATGCAGACTTCCAGATCCTTTAAGCAGATTCCGGCTTTATTCTTTCCTTGAATCTTAGCGTTTTCACGAACTTTCTTTGCGAGTATGGCTTCGGTTATCAAAGACTTTTCTTTGAGCTGTTCAAGAGCTGTGGCTATTTCTTTTTGTATCGGTGTTAAATCATTCATTCTAAAAGAGTTCTCCTTTCTTCATAAGTTCCGGCATGTTTTTATGAATAATGCCATTCCGATGTTTCCGTACTTACCTGAATTGCACGGACATACATGAGATGCTTGCATGGGATATACACGAGACTCTTGCATGGGATATGCACGAGTCTCTTGCATTGGACATGCATGAGACTCTTGCATGGGACATGCATGAGACACTTGCACGGACATGCATGAGACACTTGCACGGACATGCATGAGACACTTGCACGGACATGCATGAGATACTTGCATGGACATGCATGAGACACTGTTTCTAGTATAAACACGATGCTGTTTCCAGCATAAACAATACATTGTTTCTAGCATAAATGTGATACAGTTCCTGCCATAACAGAAACCAGTGCAGGTAAGTTCCGCCCCA
>CACZQF010000205.1 GCA_902783245.1 uncultured Spirochaetaceae bacterium
AAAGGAGACTATTTCCACATCATTATGCCTATGAACGTTGAATAATGCCTTTTCTGTCATTGTCAGTATATAACTTCCGCAACCTGCAGAACGCATCAATAGACCTTCTGTCAAAGGAGGTCTATTTTATAGGCGAAAACGGTCAGGGTAAAAGTAATATACTTGAAGCATTGTATTACTGTGCGTACGGTTCGTCATTCAGAACAGGACATGACACCGAAATCGTACGGCACGGTGAATCTGATTTCAGTGTGCGTGCCATGTACAAAGAAGAAAGCGGCAGCACTCGTATGATCAGTATCGTAAGTCAGGGCGGCAAAAAGACTATAGAAAAGAACGGTAAACGTATTCATGATCGCAAGGAGCTTATAAACACCATGCCGTGCGTGGTGTTCTGCCATGATGATCTGCAGTTTGTGGTCGGTGAGCCGGGAGACAAGCGGTTTTTAATAGATCAGTCGCTTTCAATGTATGATGTGCTGTACATTGATGTTCTGCGCCGGTATAACCGTATTGTAAAGACGCGCAATGCCGTGCTCAAAGAACATTCCTATGATATGCTTGATGTGTATGACCGGCAGCTTGCAGAAAACGGGTTGTGCATACAGAAAAAGCGCAAGAATATGATATTCCAGTTTAATCAGATTTTCGGAGAACTGTATAAAACTATTTCCGGAGTAGAAGGACTGTCCATATCGTATGAGCCTTCCTGGAAAGAAAAGGCCGATCCGCTGGGGCCTGTATTTCCTGAGAAGGATGATATTGTAGAACTGCTTAAAAGTAAACGGGAACAGGATAAAATAATGGAGATTACGCTTACGGGACCCCATCGTGACCGTATCCATTTTAAGCGGAACGGCAAACCGTTTATTCCGTCCGCGTCTACGGGCCAGCGCAGGCTTATTGCGCTGCTGCTCAGAATAGCGCAGGCAGTGTTCTATACAAAAGTTACGGGCGTAAAGCCCATACTGCTGATGGATGATGTGATGCTTGAGCTTGATCCTGAAAAGCGGCAGAAGTTCACTTCCCTGCTCCCGGACTATGACCAGCTGTTCTGTACGTTCCTGCCCGGCGAGCCGTATGAAAAATACCGCAGGTCGGGAACAAGGATTTTTTCTCTGGAAAAAGGAGTATGGCATGAGCAATGAGACGGATATCATTTCCAGCCAGGAAATGATACAGCGTGTTTTTACCAATATAGAACAGAGTAAGGCCGAGCAGAGCAACCGCATGACGGCTATCTGGAAAAAGATAGTAACCAGCATTCACGGATGCGGGCCTAATCTGTATGATCATAGTCGTATCATAGATCTGAAACACGGCATCCTGCTTATAGAAACTGACCACCCCGGCTGGAATCAGATGTTCCAGCTTAACACCAAATATATCCTTACAGGTCTCAAGCGCTATTGTCCTGAAATGGGCATAGAGATGCTTTCGTTCTACGTAAAAGGAACAAAAGGTGTTATTTATGATACGGTCACTGACAAGACGATAGAGCAGGAAAAGCATAAGCTTATGGAACGCCTTGAAAAAGAGCAGGAACAGCTTGAAAAACAGGGATTTGGAGCCGGGCAGACGGATAGTGCAGAAAGCAAGCCGCTGCCGCCTGAGCTTGCAAATTTATTTGCACATTTAAAAGATACTATGTTGACCAATTCAAAGAATTAGTGTTATATTCTAGTACTACTTTTAAAATGAATATCGGGGTAGCAATGCCCTTTAAATAAGGAGACGTGTTCTATGTTACGGACATATCAGCCCAGCAAAGTAAAACGCAATAGAAAATTTGGATTCCGCGCCCGTATGGCTACCCGCGGTGGCCGCCTTGTTCTTGCCCGCCGTCGTGCTAAAGGTCGCGCAAAGCTTACTGTTTCTGACGAAAAGAAGCCTTACTGATTTTTTCATGAACAGGGATGGAAACAGACTTGTTAAAGACAGGACGTTTTACCCGTAAGGAACATATAAAGCGTCCTGTTGACATCAAAAATCTGTTTAGGAATGGGAAAAAAGTAAGCACGTCAGGGGCAAAGCTGTTTATAGTTTCCAATACTCTGGGCATAAACCGCATTGCTTTTACTCTTTCCCGCGGTTATGGTAACGCCGTTGAGCGTAATAGATCAAAGCGCTACAGCCGTGAAGTGTACCGGTCTTTAAAAACACACCTGAACACCGGGTATGACATTGTATGTCTTGTATATCCCGGAAATGATTCGTTCCGCACGCGGTGTGTTCAATTTCGACATTTATTTGAAAAAGCTGGATTACTAAAAGAATGAAAAAGTTTCTGCAGAAATTTTTTTGCCTTATAATCCGCATATATCAAGTCTGTATTTCCCCTCTCTTTCCTCCATGCTGCAGGTATTATCCTACCTGTTCCCATTATGCTATGGACGCAATAAAAAAATATGGTCCGTATAAGGGAGGACGGATGGCCTTTAAACGTATCATAAGGTGTAATCCGTTCCATGCGGGAGGTTATGACCCTGTTCCATAAACAATGCTGTAATGACGGAATATTATGGAGCTAAAAAATGAATAAAAACTACGTTATGGCCATTGTGCTTTCAATGGTCGTTCTTATTGGATTTATGTTCGTGCAGACGAAGTTTTTTCCGCCTGCCCCTGTGGAGCAGCCTGTGGAAAATTCTTCCGGCGCAGCAGCCGGTTCTGCGGAGCAGACTGAATCAGCTGCGGCAGCAACTTCCACCGTACCTGTAAATCTGGGCGGCTATAAGATCGAAGAAGCCGATGATGCGGCTTCTGTTGCCGAGCAGACTTATACGATTTCTACAAAAAAAGTAAAGGTAACATTCACCAACCGCGGCGGCGATATCATCAGTTATGAGCTGCTTGATCACCCTGATATTGACACCGGCAAAGGCGTTGAACTTGCGGACAATATCTCTGCGGTAAACAGAAGCTGCGCGCTTTCATTCGGTATGGCCGAGAACGCCATCATTGACGATGTATTCTCCGTAAAACAGCTCGGCGACCTGTCCATCGGCTTTTTCAAAACATATCACCTTAAGAACACCGACGGCAGCGACAACAGCTTTACGCTCATAAAACAGTATACGTTTGATCCGGGCGAGTACATGTTCAAGCTTGACGTTATCATAGACGGCATTACGGCCGGTTCACTCAACTTTAACGGAGCTTCCTACACGCTGCGCACGTCACCTCAGATCGGACCCCACTTTGACCGTAAGGTTGACCGCTACGAGTCCCGCAGCTTTATTACATGGGACGGCGAAAAGTCAAAGAAGATTGTAATGGGTGACAAAACCTATAAATCTTGGGATAAGCAGATCAGCTGGGCCGGTATCGCCGGAAAATACTTTATGAGCGTAGCCGTACCTGAGCATGCCGGCAACATCGGTAAAGTATGGTATTCAACCAATATTGAAAAAGGAAACTATGCCAATGCGCAGGCACTGCTGGTGCGCAATCCCATAAGCGGCCAGAGCGTGCAGGATACGTACTACATGTACTTTGGTCCGCGCAGCGAAAAAGAAGTTACAGGCTACAATACCGTGGACGGCAACGCATGGAAACTGTCAGGCGTAAAGCTCACGGAAGGTCTGCAGACGAGCGGCTTCCTGTCATGGCTTGAGGCAATTCTTAAATGGATGATGGAGATGATCTATAAGGTTATCCCGAACTGGGGTGTGTCCATCATCATCATGACAATCATCCTGAAAATGCTCATGTTCCCGCTCACCAAAAAAAGCGCTATGGGTACGCTCAAAATGCAGGAACTGCAGCCCAAGATGAGCGCCATTCAGGAAAAATACAAGAACCAGCCGCAGGTGCTGCAGCAGGAAACAGCAAAGCTGTATAAAGAAGCAGGATATAATCCGGTGTCCGGCTGTCTGCCCATGCTGTTTACGTTCGTCGTTCTGTTCGCTATGTACAATCTGTTCAACAACTATTTTGAATTCCGCGGCGCAAGCTTTATCAAAGGCTGGATACCTGACCTTTCACGCGGCGACAGCATCTACCGGCTCGGCACTACCCTGCCGTTCATTGGCAGCGACATTCGTATACTTCCGATCATATATCTTATTTCCCAGCTTCTGTTCGGCAAAATTACCGGCAACGGCGGTACAGCCACCGGTTCAAACGCCAACCAGATGAAGCTTATGATGTATGGTATGCCGATTTTCTTCTTCTTTATCTTCTACAATGCACCGGCAGGTCTGCTGTTATTCTGGACCGTCAGCAACATTGTACAGATGCTCCAGCAGCTTGCGGTGAATAAGATGATGGCCGGAAAAAAAGCAGAAGCAGCCCCTGCAAAGACAAAGAAAGGGTCAGAGATAATTAAGAAGTTCCCCTCTGGCAAAGGTAAAAAATAAGGGTTGTGCTTTACATTCCGGAGCATGCCGGATACAGAACCGCATGCTTCGGATGATGATTATGACAACATAAACTTTAGAGGTTATAACATATGATTTACGAATTTGAAGGAAAGACAGAAAAAGACGCCATTGAGCAGGCTGCCAATGAGCTCGGCTTGGAAAGGGATCAGTTCGACGTAGAGATTCTTGAGACCCAGAAAAGCACGCTGTTCAAAAAGGGATTTGTAAAGATCCGCGTACATACGGTAGGCGGCAGTTACCATCATGCAGAATTCGACGGAAAGCTGCCGGGAAACAAGATTGTAGGCGATCCCCTGCCTGCCGGTGAGTTTGAGGAAAAATTAGTGCAGTTCGTATCAACCGTAATCGAAAAGATGGGATACGAAGCCAAGGTAGAGATTATGTTCCGTGAGGAGCACAAAATGGGACTCAGGCTCAATTCAGCCAGTTCGTCCATCCTTATCGGCCGCAAGGGCAAAAACCTTGATGCGCTGCAGCTGCTTGCCAACGTATATGCAGGCAGACTCGGCCGCGAGGATATGCGCGTTATTCTGGACACGGAGAACTACCGTATCCGCCGCGAAGAGACGCTTGTGCGTCTGGCATATAACACCGCCGACAAAGTTCGCTCTTCACACAATTCCATCCTGCTTGAGCCGATGAATCCGTTTGAGCGCAGAATTATCCACACCACGCTCAATGATATTCCGGATCTTGAAACCAAAAGCGAGGGAGACGGTTTATTTAAACAGGTACGGGTTCTGTACAAAGGCCTGCGCTAGGCAAGTTCGTCCTGTCCGGTGCGGCGGGACGGCAGAACCTTCCCTAAGCTATACACGTTCAGGAAAGATAATGAACAAGACTATCATTTCAGCTGCAGCGGCGGTTTTGTGCGCCGCTGCGGTTCTTACCGCCGCTCCGTTTGAAGAGAGCGCGGTCCTGCCGCTGCGCGCCGTAAAAGAAATTCATGACAACGGCGTGGCCAAGCAGACGCTGGATAAGGGCGAAACACAGCTTTTGTACTGCCCTTTAACCCCCCTTGCAAAAGAAGCTGCCTCATTCTCCGAGAACGCTTCCGATGAAGATCCCACATTTGTTGCTGAATCACTGCATGTCGTAAAAAAGTCCGAATTAGGTCAAGGCGCAGCCGACACCAGTCTGGATACTGTGTCAAAAATCATGCGCAGCATCTCCAAGATGAAAGGCATGCTGTATTTTTCAAATTCACGCCAAAAATGGGAAGTGCTGTACAGCGAGTCGTACATGGTTGATGACGTAAAGTCAAAGAAAGCCGTGCCCGACAAAACGGAAGGCAGTGCGGACGGCAGAACGTTCTACTGTTTTCAGGACGAGCACACGTTCGGCGACTGTATCTACCGGCTTGATTACCGGCAGACAGAAAACGAAGTGTCAGTGCAGTTTACCAACGAACAGGCGCTGTATTATAAATTCATAAAGGCCGTTAAGCCCGGAAACATGAAGATAAACCTGGTGGTGTCTGACCTCGGGGATTCGTATGCCGTATATATGGTCATGCATGCGAATATCCGCCGCTTTTCAATCCTTGAAAAGCGTATGAACCGGTCGCTCAATTCCCGGTTGGACGCCATCTACAAATGGTTTACCGAACAATTTTAGAGGAATGTGTATGACGTGCACTAAAAAAATAGTTTTAGCCCTGCTTGCAGCAGGCGCAACCATACTGAACGGCTGGAGCAAGCCGATGGAGAAAAGCATGAAAGCTATTGAAGGAAAAGACGGTGTTTTTGCCGTAATGGAAACATCCAGAGGGGATATTGTTCTGGAGCTGTACTATAAGCAGACACCGCTTACAGTAACCAACTTTGTAGGTCTGGCAGAAGGAACGCTGGATGCCGCAAAAGGCAAGCCGTTCTATGACGGCCTTAAATTCCACCGGGTTATCGCTGACTTTATGATTCAGGGCGGCGATCCGCGCGGCAACGGAACCGGCGGCCCCGGCTATCAGTTCGCTGATGAATTCATCGACGACCTGCGGTTTGACGGCCCGGGCGTGCTGGCCATGGCGAATGCCGGCCCCGGTACCAACGGCAGCCAGTTCTTCATCACCCATGTAGAGACTCCGTGGCTCAACGGCAAGCATACGATTTTCGGCCGTGTAGTGACCGGTCAGGATGTAGTGAATGCCGTCAAGCAGAACGACAAGATCAACAAGGTGACCATTATCCGCCAGGGCAGCGAGGCAAAGGCTTTTACCGCCACGCAGGCTGATTTTAACAAGCAGGCCGAGAACGTGACCAAGCTTGCCGCCGAGCGCAAAGAAAAAATGTTTGCAGAGCAGATAAAAATCATAGAAAAGAACTTTCCGGGATTTACAAAAGACCCCAACGGCATTTATTATAAGATAACGAAAGAAGGTTCCGGAAATAAAACCGGCAGAGGTAAAAATGTATCCACCGAATATAAAGGATACCTTATTACCGGACAGGTGTTCGACCAGTCAAAAGGAAGAGGTCCCCTCACCTTCAGGACAGCCGGCGGTCAGATGATTCCGGGCTTTGACCTGATGGTACAGGATATGAAGCTGGGTGAAAAACGTACGGTTGTACTTCCTCCCGATCTTGCCTACGGCGAACAGGGATATCCGGGCGTGATTCCGGGCAATGCATACCTTGCCTTTGATATTGAGCTTGTAAAGAACTAAAATACAGGCCGTCCGCCGGCGGCTTATTAATACCGGCGGAAAACACGATGCAGCATTCAGTTACTGCTCTGCTCAAAAGAGCCGCCCGCATTATCATATTCGGTACAACGGAACCGGAGCTTCTCAAAGAAATCCAGCCGATGATGGACAGGACGAACCATTTTTCCACTATTATGTGCGGTACGGTGCTTTCGTGTATTCTTACCGGAGATATCTTCTTTTCAGCCATAAGCTACAGTCTGGCTGCCATACGGTCTTTTTACGTAATCATGGCGGCGGTAAGTATCAGTATAACCATCACTTCATTTTTCAACATGAAGGCACGGCCGCGAACCAGGCTTATCTATTTTTACACTTATCTGCTGCTGACGTTTTCTTATATAATTTCCATACTGCTCAGCATATCCGGCTCACCGGCAAAAGTTGCGGTAACATTCAACGTATTTCTGGTTGCGCTGCCGCTTATTATCTGCGACCAGCCGTGGCGCGTAGACCTGCTGCTTATCGCTATGCTCATACCTCACCTGATACTGTCGTACCACTACAAAATAAGAGAGTATTTTATGAACGACGTATACAACGGCGTGATATTCTTTAATGCGGGCGTGAGCGTAAATACCTACATGCAGTGGCTGCATATTTCGGATTTTAAAAACCGTCTGGTCATAAAAAAACAGCGCGACACCGACATTCTTTCCGGCGTACTGACCAAAAGTGCGCTGGAGCACAGGCTGAAAGAACATATAGAACAGAACAACAAAGGCGCCGCGCTTATGGTGATAGACATAGACAATTTCAAGTCTATAAACGACACGTTCGGACATGCGGTCGGAGACTTCTGTATTGGTCATGTGGGAAGATATATTTCCGACCAATGCCGCCAGAGCGACATAGTAGGCCGGTTCGGCGGCGATGAATTCGTAGTGTTCATGCCCGGCGTAATTGACCGTATGCTTGCACGTTCGCGGGCAGAATCTATCATAGAATCAGTGTCACGGCATACGGCGGTGTCGGCCAAGAACGTGTCCATAACGATCAGCATCGGCTGCGCGATATATGCGGAAAAAAAGACCACCTATACGGAGCTGTTCAATCAGGCGGATACAGCGCTGTATCAGGCCAAGCATAACGGCAAGAACCAGTGCAATATTGTTATGATATAAAAGCCGCGTGCGGAGCGGCATGCGTGCTTCCGCTGTGATTTTGCCAGAACCTCCTGTTTTTATCCCGTAGTTTACAAAGAATTATTTGTGCTATACACTGAACACCATGAGCCACGATGAACAAAAAGTACGTCAGCAGTTCTTTGATGAATTCGGTAAAAAAGTCAATGACACGGTGCACAGCCTTGAGATGATCTGTATTCAGGCGGACAAAGAAACCTTTGCCGACCTGAAGCTTACATGTACGTCTTTGAGCGGTGAACTGTGGGGCCTGCTGGTTTTCTGTGAGAAAGGCTTGTACTTTTATGTTCATCCCTATGAATCCATGATGACCGTCATGCTGCGTCAGGCAGCGCACGGTGACCCGCCCAAAGAGCAGCTGCTCACTTTGCATACGATTCCCGAGCTGCGTTTTACGGTATATCCGCGCAGATGGTACGATATTCTTCTCGGTTCAGCGCGTGACCGTCTGGTGATGAGCTACAAAGATGCAGGCGGCAGAACCCGCTGCGCCGATATCCAGTGTCAGGGCAAGGCAGAATCCGTGCTGGACAAAATCAATTGTCAGTTTGTGAACATCCAGGGACTGGACGCCACCTCCGTCATACATTAAAATCTGCTGTTCCAGAAAATTTTCTCATTTTGACTAC
>CACZQF010000206.1 GCA_902783245.1 uncultured Spirochaetaceae bacterium
GCGAGTTTTAATTCCTGAAAATAGCAGGAATTAAAACATCGCATTTTCAAAGTTACCTCGAAAAACTGAAGTTTTTCGAGGTTCCCTTAAGGTTCCTTGGGCTGTCCGATTCCGGGCAGCCCTTTTTTACGGCTCACAAGCCTGAGCTTGTGAGCCCGTGGTGTTGCAGCCCGCCTCGGGACAAATCCCGGCTCCTGCAGCTGTCAGCGGCGAAAGTTGAGTTTTGTTGGTAATATTCTGCACCGCTTGCATTTCCCTGCGAAAAATCGCATTATACCGTATTATGTACAGACCTGAGCTTTTGAACAGTTTACGGCAGTATTCTGCCAGAACTTTTACCAGCGATCTTATCGCCGGATTTATTGTAGGTATTGTGGCGCTGCCGCTTGCCATTGCGTTCGCCATTGCAAGCGGTGTGGGACCTGAGGCCGGGCTTTTTACGGCCATTATCGCGGGCTTCTGTATCAGCGCGTTCGGCGGTTCTTCGGTGCAGATCGGCGGTCCCACCGGCGCGTTCGCCGTGATTGTGTACGGCGTGGTCGCGCAGTTCGGAGTGGCCGGGCTTGCCACCGCAACGGTTATGGCCGGCATCCTGCTGATTCTGCTGGGCGCGTTCAAGATGGGCGGCCTGGTTAAATTCATTCCTTATACGATTGTCACGGGATTTACCGCGGGCATTGCGGTTACGATTGCCGCGGGTCAGATCGGGGATTTTCTGGGCATGACGATCACCCGGTTCCCTGAGGGGTTCACAAAGATGCCGGGCGACTTTGTAGGCAAGCTGCAGACGTATGCGCTGAATATCGGGCAGGTGAATCTGTATTCATTTGCCATGGCGGCAGTGAGCCTGCTGGTGCTGTTCGTGTGGCCGCGGTTTAACAAGCGTATTCCCGGCTCGCTGGTGGTGATTCTGGCGGCTACTGCGGTAAGCGTGATTCTGAGCCGCTGTGCGGGGCTTGAGACTGACACGATCGGCAGCCGCTACGGCAGCGTGCCGTCGGCATTGCCTGTGCCCAAGCTGCCTGACCTGCGTTTTTCTACGATCCGTACGCTGTTCCCCACGGCGGTTTCCATAGCGGTGCTTGCCGCCATAGAGTCGCTTTTGAGCGCGGTGGTTGCCGACAGTATGACGGGCGCAAAGCATAATTCTGATACTGAGCTGATAGGGCAGGGCATTGCAAACATCGCTTCTCCGCTGTTCGGCGGCATCCCCGCTACCGGAGCCATTGCACGCACGGCAACCAATATTAAGAACGGCGGCAGAACGCCGGTGGCAGGAATCGTGCATGCGGTGACGCTGCTGCTTATACTGCTGTTTCTGGGGCGGTTCGTGGTGTATATTCCCATGGCGGCGCTTGCGGCGGTGCTTATAAACGTGGCATGGAATATGGCGGGATTCAAGGCTGTCGGTGCGCTGGTACGCGGACAGAAGTCAGATATCTGCGTGCTGACGGTTACTTTTCTTATTACCGTGTTCATTGACCTGACGGTGGCCATTGAAGTAGGTCTCGGCTTTGCAGTCTTTTTCTTTATAAAGAAGATGTGCGACCTGAGCGAAGTTCAGGCTAAGCGCGAGAATCTGACCGGCGGTATCGGCGTGGGCGCCGCCGTTGCCGGAGATAATGAGAATGATGAAAAGCTTGCGCTGCCGGCCGGTGCCGTAGTGTATGAAATCGACGGCCCGCTCTTTTTTGGTACCGTACGTAAGTTTGAGGTGGCGGTGACACAGGCACAGCTTGCGTACAAGGTGCTGATTCTGCGTATGCGCAATACTATCTACCTGGATGCAGGCGGCGTGCGCGCGCTGGAGCAGGCCATGGCAAGCTGCGCGGAAAAGGGCGTTACGATCGTCCTGTCGGGCATTCATACGCAGCCGTATCTGCTGTGCAAGAAGACCGGAATCCTGGACAAGCTGGGAGAGCAGAATGTCTGCGCGCATATTGACCAGGCATTGGCACGCGCGAAGGAAATAATAAACGGCTCTTGTTAGTCCTGCGTATTCTGCGGCTGCAGGGCTGTTTTGTTTACTCTGGTGCTAAAACAACATATAATAATAAGACAATATGTGATGCTGAAAAATCAGGAGTAAGACGGTTATGATTTGTTCTAATTGTGGCGAGACTGTAAGGGACGGTGCTAAATTTTGTGAGAACTGTGGTACCCCTGTTCCGCAGGTAAAAAAATGCATCAGCTGCGGAGCGGAGCTGATGCTTACGGTAAAATTCTGTCCTGAATGCGGTGCCCGGTAGGACGGCGGAGCATCCGCCGCGTCCGGCGGTATTTCCATGGGCAGTAAGAACGTCATTGCCGGAGATGTTATCGGGCATCAGGAGTCCATGCATGTGGCGGGCAATGCTACGATCATTAAGAATGAAGATCAGCCGCATCAGGTAAAGACCTGCCATATCTGCGGCAGCAATGTTCTTATTACAGACGGATTTGTATGTAAGGACTGCGGGGAGTTTACGTGCAACCGCTGTCACGACAATGACTTTAACGTCTGTTCTTCCTGTGCGCTGAGGTCGAAGATGTTACGATGCTGGATGTGGTTCCGAACGCCCTGGGCATTGAAACTGTGGGCGGTGTGTTTACGCCTGTGATTCCGCGCAACACAACGATTCC
>CACZQF010000207.1 GCA_902783245.1 uncultured Spirochaetaceae bacterium
CGGTGATCATCACCGATGATATGACGGCACAGGAACTAATTCAAAAAGGTCAGGATGCATACCAGAAAGGTAAGTATAAAAATTCACAGAAATACTATCAGGCGGTAATCGACCGATACGGAACGGACGTTTCTCTCTATGTTGAGGCGCAGTACGAAATCGGCCATCTGTACATGAAGCAGAAAAAATACAAGCAGGCGGAGCCTTATTTCCAGGAAATCAAGGAAATCTTCGCGAATTCCATTCCCGGTACGCTTCCGGCTGCCTACAACAAGCTTGCTGATATAGAAATCGCCAAGATTCCCGAAAATAAAAAAGCCGCGGAAGCAAAGGCCGCAGCCGAGAAAAAAGCACGGGAAGAGCTGAATACACCTGACGAATACTAAGATCTTCTATATATAGAGCTCTATACAGAGCCTGAATGAAGACCTATGACCGCATGCGCAGCGCCCCCGACAGAGCGCTGCGTTCTGCAGCATTCCTTAAAAGCTGTCTTACCTTCCCCGCTTTGCTTTGTCATCAGGCAGGATGATGGCGGTAACCGGAATATCCTTTTCCTTTGACAGATTGGTTACGAATTCTTTCGTGTACTTTCCGGTGCCCCGCGGACGCGGGTGCGGCTCTGCATCACCGATCAGAATAATTCTGCGGGCCGCTTCGGCATCCCAATCATAGAATGCCAGCGCACCGTACATGGCTTCATATACAGCTTCAGGAATATCGCCGCCTTCTATGCCCTTTATCGTAAATCCATTCAAGTTTTCCAAAAACTGGTTCAGATCATCAGTAAACCCAAAGTATTTGACGGGGATTCCTTTATACCGCCAGTTGTCTACATAGTCACGATACAGCAGCAGGCCCAGCCGTACATGCTTGAACTGCTTCAGATCAGTAACCAGACGCGGGATCCATTCCTTGCGCAGCTGGTCTACATCATCCTGCATACTGCCGGTGGCGTCAATGGCAAACACAATGTCTGCGGTTTCTTTTGGCTCTATGCTGTTGATAATCCGCATAATGTCATCCACAAGGGTTTCAGGCCCCTTGGAGTAATACATCATTTCGGACAGCTCCTGGAATTTTGCTGCGGCAACCGGATTATAGTCATCAGTCAGGATCGGAACCTCAGGCTCCTCAATGGCAGGTTCTTCCGCAGGCTTTTCTTCAACAGGCTCCGGCGCAGGTTCCTCCACCGGCTTTTCAACCGGCGGCTCCGGTTCCTCAACAACAGGTTCTTCCGGCTGCGGAATCACAGGCGACGGCGGCAACTGCGGCTCAGGTTCTTTTACCACCACGACAGGCTCTGCAGCAGGGGCAGGCGCAGGCTTTTTTACAGGAGCACGCAAGTCAAACATAAACGGGTTATCAAAATAATGGCCGGTATAATCCCCGTACAGCTCCGAGAATGCACGGATATTTACAAACGTACCCTTGTGGATCCGTACCGATCCGTGCCGTGTCCACGGATAGCCGTACAGCATGACCGGAGGAATATAAATATGGAAACTTTCGCCGAACACAGGATCAGGTTCCGCCGTAGAGTCGATAAGACTGTAGCGCGACCACTGAGAATTAAGCATCTTGCCGTCAAGGTACCGCACCTCATCACCGTTCACCGGATTCCAGTCAGGAGCGCGGTAGGCATAATTAGCATCCTGTCCCTCCGGATCCTTCGTAGTCTCCGTAAGCATGACTGAATTGATACCGGGCTTTTTACGGATATACAGGTGATATCCGCCGTTGGAGCCGAATCCTGCCGGATCTTCCGCCACAAGACGGATATCAGACGGCCTGATAAGCAGATCTTCCTCCGCACCGCACAATTCCATGCTCAAGAAAAAAACAGACAATACAAAGAATAAGAACCGTTTCATATATAAAGTATCGGCTGAAACAGATATGAGTTGCATTGAATTTAACGCAAAGTATGATATAATGTCTGCATTGTGGCTAAAGATTTTGAATTCACTTCTGTAGATATTGCAGAATTTTTTGATGAGAAACAGTTCTCCCCGTCTCCGGTACAAAATACCATCGTTGTATTCACCGAACGGCAGCGTACAATGATCGAAGGAGTCCTAAAAATTTTATCCACGGCAGATCCCGCACGATATGAAATTATCCGCCAGCGCATTCACGACCTGGAAGGGCTGGTTGCAAGCATAACGAACTTTCCTTCTCTGCTTGAAAAGCACGAGCTGACTGCAGATTTTCGAACGCCGCAGTCACTGATCGACTCCCTTATTTCAAACAAGAACGAAGGAGATGCAACGCTGCAGCTGCCTTCAAAAGCAACGCTGGGCAAAGGATTCCTGGTGGCAAAGCTGCATACGTTCTCTTCGCTCACCAAGCTCTGCCGCCGCATGGATGTGCTGAAACACCTGGAAAACGATTTTTCTTTGGAAACCATTTCCATGATGTACCTGCTGCTTGCGGAAGACGTATACCTGAACCTTATCAGAGATACTTCTATTCCTGCAGAATTCCGCAGGAGCCTGGCTATGTCGCTGCTGCTGCTATGGGAGCATCGTAACGACCAGACCATCAGTGATATAGCGCCCGTTCTTCA
>CACZQF010000208.1 GCA_902783245.1 uncultured Spirochaetaceae bacterium
CGGTCAGGAAAAAAATATATATTCCGAGGAACAGCTTGCGCAGCTGCGGGCGGAACTCGGCATTGATCAGCCGTTCTATGTACAGTATATGCACTGGCTGGAGCGCGTGATCATCAAACATGATCTGGGCACCAGTCTGGTGTCGCGTGCACCGGTCGGTTTTCTGCTTCGTACGCGCATGATCAACTCCCTCATACTGAACCTGATTTCGCTGGTATGTATAACTACGCTTTCTTTTCTGCTCGGCGTGTATTTTTCCAGTAAAGTGGGCACCCGCATTGATGTGGCGGCTACGTTCTTTGCGCTGTTCTTCCATGCATTCCCGGGTATTCTGCTGCTTATTCTGCTGCAGCTCGGCGCTTCTTTTACCGGTCTGTTTCCGGTAACCGGCTATCCTGATTTTCCGTTCAGTTCCGCGCCCCGGCAGTTTGTGTTCAGCTACCTGCATCATGTGTTCCTGCCGCTGCTGGCGGCATTCCTCGGCGGCGCGGGCAGCACCATGCGTATGATCCGCGCCACCATGCTTGACCAGATGGGTATGCCGTATATCATGGCGCTTAAGGGACGCGGCATCAGCGGCCGCAGAATTTATCTGAACCATGCGTTCCGCAACACGCTGAACCCGTATATTACGGGCAGCGCGAACCTGCTGGCAAGCCTGTTCGGCGGATCGTTTATCCTTGAGATTATCTTTTCCTATCCGGGTGTAGGACGGCTCATGTATGAGGCCCTGCTGCAGCAGGATATAAATCTGGTACTTGCGAACAGCATGTTCATTTCGTTTCTGGGGCTGACCGGCATGGTCATTTCTGATATCCTGCTTGCGTTTGTGGATCCTCGTATCCGCTACGGAAAGCAGTAGGGGGCGGCACCGATGAAAAAGTTCTTGCAATACCTGCGGACACAGCCCGTGGCTCTGATTTCCGTTATACTCATCGTGCTGCTGTACATCATGATGTTCGGCGCGGAGTTTTTTGCTCCGTACCGCAGCACTACATCGTTTGAGGACGATACGTTCCATCCGGCGAACATAGAGATTACGTCGCAGGGGCTTATGGTACGGGAATACCGCGTGCTGGATCCCGTGACCTGGCAGTATGCCAAGGTAAAGGGACTGTATCATCCGCTGCGCTTTTTTGTGCACGGGTACGAATACCGTCTGTTCAAGCTCATTCCGTGCGACATCCATCTGTTCGGCACAGAGCCTGATCCGCGTACCGGCGAAGCTTATCCCGTGTTTCTTATGGGGGCCGACAATCTGGGGCGCGATTTGTTCAGCCGCATTGTATACGGCAGCCGTATTTCGCTCACCATAGGATTCGTTGCTTCCGCCGTTTCGCTTGTGCTGGCCATTTTGATCGGCGGCATAGCCGGATACTACAGCGGGCTTACGGACTGGTCGCTCATGCGGCTGGCGGAATTCTTTATGCTTATACCGTCCCTGTACTTGATACTGTTTCTGCGCTCGCTCATGAACATGACCATGGACAGCGGCTCCGCATATATGCTCATCACGCTTATTCTGGCGCTGGTCGGATGGCCGGGATTTGCCCGTACGATACGCGGTATTGTCCATGCGTACAAGCGTGAGGAATTTGTACTGGACGCGGCGCTGGAAGGAATACCGTCCACCGTGATTATCTTCCGCCACATCATTCCTCAGATTTCCAGTCTGCTCATCGTGAGCGTGACGCTGAGCATTCCCGGATTTATCATGAGCGAAACGACGCTTTCATACATCGGACTCGGTATCAGCGACCCGGCGGTCAGCTGGGGCTCCCTGATCAGCCGCGATATTTCTACGCTGAACAACCTGCGCAATTATCCGTGGCTGCTCATACCGGTATGGTTCCTGCTGCTGATTACACTGTCGTTCAACTTTGTGGGAGACACGCTGCGGGATTTCTTTGATCCCTATCATGCGGTGTTCCGCGGATATGGCGAAAACCGTGCGAAGCAGGAGCGGCGCAAGGCTGAAGGCGTTTCATCCGGCCATGCGGCGCCTGTGGTGGGCATGTACAACAGTCTGCTGTCCATACGTGACCTGAAGGTAACGTTCAGTGTGTTCCGCGGCAGTTCCCGTACGGAAATACATGCGGTGCGCGGCGTGTCCTTGGATATGAACCGCGGTCAGGTGCTCGGAATCGTGGGCGAATCAGGCAGCGGCAAGTCTGTGACCACCTCGGCGATTCCGGGACTGCTGCCGGAAAACGCATCGGTATCAGGCAGCATTTTTTACTGCGGCATGGACCTTACGTCGCTTACGCCCCGTGAAATCCATCTGTTCCGCGGCCGCAAGATAGGACTGGTGTTTCAGGAACCGGGCCGTTCCTTTGATCCGCTGCAGTCTATC
This sequence comes from uncultured Spirochaetaceae bacterium, assembly GCA_902783245.1. Classification (GTDB taxonomy): domain Bacteria; phylum Spirochaetota; class Spirochaetia; order Treponematales; family Treponemataceae; genus Treponema_D. The sequence continues at coordinate 2,354 of CACZQF010000208.1, forward strand.
GGAAGCGTATTTTGGGAAACATACCGGAACATCGATCCTAAGATTACAAAGAACGAAGCCTATGACAAGGCGGAAAAGCTGCTGACCGAAGTGGGCCTGCCTGATTCGAGAAGCAGACTCATAAGCTATCCGCATCAGTTCTCCGGCGGTCAGCTTCAGCGTATCGGTATTGCCCTTGCGCTGGCGCAGGGCTGTGAGCTGCTGATTGCCGATGAGCCGACTACGGCGCTGGACGTGACGATCCAGGCTCAGATCGTGTCGCTGCTGCTTGATTTGAAAAAGAGCAGGGGTCTTTCGATTATTTTTATCAGCCACAATATTGATCTGGTGTCGCGGATTTCTGATCGCATTGTGGTCATGTACGGCGGACTTATTATGGAGCAGGGCACCAGAGAGCAGATTATGGAGCACCCGCGCCATCCTTATACGCGTGCGCTGCTTGAGGCTACTCCTCAGTTCGGAAGCCATTATACGGATGGTCCGCTGCGCTCCATTCCCGGAAAAGTAAGCGATCCGGCCTCCCCTGAGCCGGGCTGTCCGTTTGCTCCGCGGTGCGCCTTTATGAAAGATGCGTGCTGTACTCCGGGATTTACATGCTACAAAATGCAGGAGGCACAGAATGAACATGACTGATACGGACAGGCAGAATACGGATCTTGCGCTGGTGCCGGTGAATGACCCGCTCGTACAGGTGGAGCATCTGTCCAAGCATTTTGCCCTTGAAGCCGGATTTTTTTCGAAAGTTGACCGCAGCGTCTATGCCGTCAATGACGTGTCTTTTTCTGTATACCGCGGCCAGACGTACGGACTGGTAGGAGAATCAGGCTGCGGTAAGACGACCACGGCCCGTATGATCGTGGGAATGTATACACCCAATGAAGGCCGCGTGCTGTACAGCGGCACGCTGCCGCCGGTAATGCACGGAGGTATCGTGCGTCCCGGTGCTGCGGCGGTTATGGGTACAAGATTTAAGGATATCGGCCGCATCCGGTCGTTCCAGATGCGTGTGTACCGGGAAAAGATTAAATATATTTTCCAGGATCCGGCCCGGTCGCTTAACCCGCGTATGAAAGTGTATGATGTGCTTACGGCGGCGCTGCGGTATTCGTCTCAGTGGAAAGGCGAAAAAGATGCCGCCGCCCGCGCTGCGGCTATCATAGAAGAAGTAGGGCTTACTGCCGCGGATCTTGAGCGGCATCCTTCTGAGTTTTCCGGCGGACAGCGTCAGCGTATTTCTATAGCCCGCGGGCTTATCATGCAGCCGGAGCTGCTTATCTGCGATGAAGTGGTGTCTGCGCTGGATGTGTCCATTCAGGGGCAGATATTGAACCTGCTGCAGGATATCCGCGCCAAACGGAACCTGAGCTTTGTGTTCATTGCCCATGACCTGAAAGTGTCCTGCTGGTTCTGCGATGTTATCGGCGTGATGTACCGCGGCATGCTTGTGGAGGAGGCGCCCGCCGCCAGCCTGTACAAAGATGCGCTGCATCCCTACACCAAGCTGCTGTTTGACGGTGCGAAGGGCACTGCCGCCGTGAGCTCGGTGGAGGTGAAGACAACGTTCGTACAGGAAAACAGCTGTCCGTTTGCCCATCGGTGTCCTCTTGCCGATGACACCTGCCGTACCGTATGCCCTGAGCTTACTGAGCGCTCTCCGGGGCATAAAGTGCGCTGCCATAAGGCGTAGCGCATGCGGTGCCTGCAAGCACCACGGCGGCCGGCTGTTCCAGCCTGCCGCTACTCGTCCAAAATGCTGCCGTCGCGGCCTATAGTGATTACCTGCCACGGAATGAATTTGCCGCTTGCCTGCAGCGCCTGAACTGCGGCGCGCTCAATGCCGCCGCAGCAGGGCACGTCCATGCGCACTATGGTGACGCTCTTTATTGTATTGTTCCTGATGATTTCTGTAAGTTTTTCCGTATAGTCGCCTTCGTCCAGCTTGGGACAGCCGATGGCGGTGATGCGGTTTTTTATGAACTTCTGGTGAAAATCCGCGAAGGCGTAGGCTGTGCAGTCCGCCGCTATAAGCAGATGCGCGTTTTCATAGAACGGTGCCTGCACGGGCAGCAGCTTTATCTGTACCGGCCACTGGCGCAGCTGTGACGGACGGCTGATGCTGGTTTCTGCCGTTGCGGGCATGTCTGATGAAGCTCCGGCCTGTACAGGACGCAGCATCTGTGCCCTGCTGCCGGGACAGCCTGACGGCATGTGCTGTGCGGCCGGACTGAGCGCGTGTGCCTGGCTGCCGGGACATGAGCCTGCGGTAGCGGCTGTTCCTGCTGCCTGCCGCTGTTTGTGTAGTTCTACTGCTTTTTCGTCATAAGCTGCGGCCTCGCGCTCAACGAATGTGATCGCCTCCTGCGGGCAGTGGGGCAGGCAGTCCCCGAAACCGTCGCAGTAATCATCCCTGATAAGCTGTGCCTTGCCGTCTTTGATTTCAATGGCACCTTCATGGCATGCCTGCGCGCACAGGCCGCAGCCGTTACATTTGTCCTGATCGATTTGTATGATTTTGCGTTTCATCTGTATACTCCCCCGGCATATGCCGTTCTCTGGTGGTCTGTAGGTTACGTATACAGTATATAAGACTGAGAAACACTATGCTGTTGGAATAACAACGGTTTAGAACGTTTATGAATACGGCTAAGCTTTTACCGCCGGGGCACTGCCGTTTTCGGCAAGGGATTTTTTCCAGTTATGGATATAGGTTTCATAGGCGGCGATTTCTGCGGAAATCATTTCATCGCGGAGCGGGCCACGGCCTTCCCAGTCATCACCTTCAATATGATATAAAGCCTGCAGCGTGCCTTCCAGCATTTCTACCGTAAGGTTTGGATCCTGCTGTCTCCGGCGCTCAATGCCGCGCAGCTCCTCTTCGTAGATTTCCGTGTATTTATCATCCATAATCTGCTTTGCAGGAATCATATAACCTCCGGGCAAGCCCTGCATACCATACCATGGAAAGGGCGTGTCAGGCAATGAGGGGGGGACGCCGCGCTGTTGTAAAACATTGTTGGACTTTTGAAGAAATCTATAGTATATTTAAAGACAGTATGGGAAAAGATAAAG
>CACZQF010000209.1 GCA_902783245.1 uncultured Spirochaetaceae bacterium
CCGCAGCGCAGGCACAAAGGTAATCTGCCATGTAATCCGGTATACATCATTTTCTGCGCCGCATACAGTTTCTTACTATAGAATTTAAATTTCCTTATTTATATCATAAAAAGCCGTTTTCTGCATATCAGCCGAGAGACACCTTTGCACATGGCCGAAAGCAGCACTTGCACCTGACCGAAAGCAGCACTTGCACCTGGCCGAAAGCAACCCTTGCACCTGGCCGAAAGCAACCCTTGCACATGACCGAAAGCAACCCTTGCACATGTTCAGCACACGCCGGCAGCCACCGGCGGAGGCAACGCCTTCTGCGGCTGCCAGCGGCAAAAAGTGATTTCCGCAACAAAAAAAATCACCAACTTGACTAAACATCACGTTCATGTAAAATAAACAGTTATGAGTAAATACGTACTGATAACCAGCGGAGTCTGCTCCAGCCTCGGCAAGGGCGTTGCGGCAGCGTCTATCGGAAGTCTCTTAGAATGCAGCGGCCTGAAAGTGGCCATGATAAAATGCGACCCCTATATAAACGTCGATGCCGGCAACATCAGCCCCTATCAGCACGGAGAAGTGTTCGTCACAGAAGACGGCGCTGAGACCGATCTTGATCTGGGCAACTTCTCACGCTTTACAAACGTAAACCTCACCGATGATGACTGCATCACCATCGGCAAAGTATATGATACGGTTATCAAAAACGAGCGTGCCGGCCGCTACAACGGCCGTACGGTGCAGGTGATTCCCCATATCACCGATGAAATCAAGCGCCGCATTCTGTCCATCGGATCCCATTCCAACGCGGACGTAGTCATTGTAGAAGTCGGCGGCACCGTCGGCGACATAGAGTCCATCCCCTATCTTGAGGCGATCCGGCAGCTTATCCATGAGCTCGGACGGAACAACTCCGTGAGCATCCACCTCACGCTCGTGCCCGCCATCACCGGCGGCGAGCTCAAAACCAAGCCGACACAACATGCGGTAAAGCAGCTGCAGGAAGCGGGCATTCAGCCTGACATTCTGCTGTGCCGCTGCGAATCAGTCCTTGATGAAAACCTGCGCAAAAAGGTCGCGCTTTTCTGTAACGTGTCGCCGAGCGCCGTATTCACCTCCACCGACGTGGAGCGCTCCATCTATGAGCTGCCCGTTCTCTTCCATAAAGAAAAGATCGATGCGAAGATTCTGGAAAAGCTCAATCTGAAGGCTGACACCTGCGATATTTCTCCGTGGACAAACTTCCTTGACAAACTGCAGCATCCCGCAAAGAAAGTAACCATTGCCATGGTAGGCAAGCGTGACTATCTTGACGACTTCTATAAATCAGTGCGTGAATCGCTGTTCCACGCGGCCGTCACCTCGTTCCAGGCTGATCTTACGATCAAAAAGATCGATGCGGAAACGCTTGAGCATATCGATGACATCGGTTCTTATTTTACAGACGTAGACGGTATCATCATTCCCGGAAACTACGGTCAGCGCGGATTCTTGGGTCTGCTGAGCACCGTACGGTATGCGCGCGAGCACAACATCCCCTATCTGGGCATTGACCTGGGCATGCAGCTCATGGCGATTGAGACGGCGCGCACCATACTCAAGTGGGAAGACGCCGACAGCACGGAATTCGTACACCGCAGCGCGCACCCCATCATCAGCCTGCCTGAAGAGCAGATGGGGCTGTCGTCCACCGGCATCATGAAGCTGGGCGCAGGCACCGTGCGCATAGCAAAAGGCACCAAGCTGGCAGAAATCTACGGCAAGACGACCATCAACGAGCGTCACCGCAGCAAATATACCTTTGACCGCCGTTACGCGGAGGTCATGACCGAAAACGGATTGATCACCAGCGCGGCGGCAGTTCCCGACGGCCAGACCGAGGCGTTCGAGTGGGCTGACCATACGTTCGGTATCGGCGTGCAGTTCCATCCTGAATTCATCTCACGTCCCACCAAACCGCACCCGCTGTTCACCGCGTTCATTGCAGCCGCGCTGCATATCTGATATGGGCGCACCGCTGCGGTTTCTGCCGCGCACCGTACCGAATACCGTGCTGCGCACCGTAACACTGTGCGCAGCCTTTGTGCTGACATCCTGCTCGCTGAATTACGGTTCAGGCACAAGCGCGGAAGTAGTTATCCCCGAATTCACGTTTGACGATGTTACGTTCAACCGTATAGAAGATAACGTGCATATAATAGAAACAAAGGCAGACCGTATAGAGCAGTACCGCGACAATACCACCACGTATATAAAGAACGCCAGATTCAGAACATTCAGCAAAACTGACCGCCAGGTGGAAACAGAAGGCTCATGCGGTCTGCTGTCCGCCGACACCGAAAACAAGCGGTATATGCTGTTCAACAACATAACCCTTATAAACCACGTACGGGACTTAGAGATCATCGGCGCAAGCCTGTCATGGAGCGGCAGCACGGAGCAGCTCACCAGCGGCAGGAATGACCGTATCACCATCAGAAGGACGCTCAATAATTCGCAGTCAGTGCTGACGGGCACCGGATTTTCCGCAAGCGGCATCAGCGGCAGCTTTTCATTCGCAGGCGGCGTAAGCGGTCAGCAGGACACTGCACCCGCTGCTTCGGCTGCAGATACTGCCGCACCTAACGATGCGGTACCCGACGCGCAGAGCATCAGCTCCGGAGGTGCGTAATGCGTATGAGCAGTTTTATACGCCGTATGCTGCTTGCCGGGGCACTGGGCGCCGTCCTGCCCCTGTACGCCGAAGAAATACGGTTTTCCGCCGACAGCATGACGGGCGTTGCCGGAACCAAATCGGACACCACCACACTGGCAGGCAATGCATTCGTATCGTCAGGATCGCTTGAAATACACGCGGACTCCATCACCCTGAGCGGCGATGATTTCAGGTATATTAACGCCGAAGGCAACATCGACATAACGGACTCCGAGCGCGGCATGGAATTCACCTGCAGCAGTCTGGAATTCGACCGTGAGACGAACATCGTGTTTCTGGAGAACGAAGTCCGCATCACCGACGCAAAGAACGGCATCACTGCAGAAGCGCAGGCGGTGGAATACAGTCAGAACGCAGAGACCGTCATCATGCAGATTGCGGTGAACCTGAAGCAGAAGAACAACATCTGTACCGGCGCCTACGCCATGTACCATAAAAAAAGCCAGATACTTGAGCTCAACGGTAATCCGCAGGTAATTCAGGACGAAGACACGTTCAAGGCACAGCAGATCACGCTGAATCTGGACACACAGGAAATCACCCTGACAGGCAACGTGAACGGCTCGGTCACCACGACCAAAAAAGACGAGGCAGCCGGCACCGCAGACGAATCCCGCACCGCAGACGAAGGAGGCAAACCAAATGGCAGAGACTAGCGGACACACACTCACCGTAACCAGCCTGCATAAATCCTTCGGCCGCAAAAAGGTGGTCAAAGGCATAGATTTTTCCATGCACACCGGCGAGATTCTGGGACTGCTCGGCCCCAACGGCTCAGGCAAGACAACAACCTTCTATATGATAGTAGGGTTCTACAAGCCCACGAGCGGCGAGGTTATGCTCGACGGACAGTACGTGACAAAGCTGCCCATGTACCGGCGCGCCAAACTGGGCATCTCATATCTGCCGCAGGAGCCGTCCGTATTCAGAAAGCTCACCGTAGAGGAAAACATCTGGTCAATTCTTGAGACCCGCACCGACCTGACCACAAAGGAAAAACACATGCGGCTTGATCAGCTTATAGAAGAGTTTTCAATAGAAAAGATCCGCCACCAGAGCGCATTCACGTTGTCGGGAGGCGAGCGGCGCAGGACGGAGATCGCCCGGTCGCTGGCCATTGAACCTAAGTTCCTTATGCTTGATGAGCCGTTCGCAGGCATAGACCCCATAGCCGTAGCCGATATAAAGAACATGATCAGACTGCTGGCCGGGCGCGGCATCGGAATTCTTATAACCGACCACAACGTGCGCGACACGCTTGAAATAACGCACCGCGCCATCATCATCAACACGGGAGAAATTATGATTCAGGGTACCCGGCAGGAAATCCTCGATTCACCCGTAGCACGCGAAATTTACCTCGGCAAAGACTTTTCCATGTAGCCGCGCGGAAAATCCGCTTTGCGCCCGGCAGCGCCACGTACCCGCCATACAAAAATCGGAAAGTAATTTATCGTCCGGCAGCCGCGTAGCCGGGGTTCTGCAATGCAAAACATCTGCAACCCCGAAGGGGTGAAGCCGTTTTGCAGGGCAGACCCCGGCGAAAGCGGCTGCCGGACGATAAAACTGATTTCCGCGCACTGCAGCACCCGCATTTCCAGAATGTTCTTAAACCAGGCTGAATGTAAATTTA
>CACZQF010000210.1 GCA_902783245.1 uncultured Spirochaetaceae bacterium
CGCGCTCGCAGGAGCCCGCCCGTACGCAGCGGCAGGCTTCGGAGCAGGCTTCAAGACCGGTCATCACCGATGTACGCAAGACGAACGTAAAGCTGTGGTTCGTACAGATAGACAGCGACGGCAGCGTAAGCCGCCGCGAAATAACGCGCGAGCTTCCGCATACGGACAGTCCGCTCACAGCCGCGCTCCAGTCGCTGCTGAACGGTCCCGAGCTTGCGGAGCGCAATAAAGGGTATATGTCGCTCATACCGTCCGGCACGAAGCTGCTCGGCGCCTCGGTGCGGAACGGCGTTGCCTCCCTGAATTTCAGCGATGCGTTTGAATACAGCCAGAGCTACGGCGTGGAAGGCTATCTGGCGCAGCTGATGCAGATCGTGTACACCGCCACGTCGTTTCCTACCGTAAGCAGCGTGCAGTTCCTTATTGAAGGTCAGAAAAAAGAATATCTGGGCAGCGAAGGCGTGTGGATCGGCGGCCCGCTGGGCAGAGCTTCATTCAAATAAGGACGGCGTGTACCGTACCGTGCTGCGCTGATGAAGTCTGTGCTGCGGGGTATGTGCATGCCGCTCAGATTTCGGGGACAGCGGCGCGATGTGCAGCATGCGGCGGCACGCAGCTGTCCGCGCAGCGCTCAGCCGCGCCTGCCGTTTTTTCCCGCCAGCAGAACCGGAAGCTCGCTCAGAATCAGTACGAGCGCGATCATGATGAGCGCCTGTGCGTAGATTTCTTCGTATTCATTAAAATAGCTGCTTGAGAACACTGCCTTGCCGAGCGAGTTGTTTGTCTGAACTAAATATTCCGTGGTGACAATGATTTTTATGCCCATGCCGACGGCGTTCACATACGCCTGCCGCAGGTAGCCTGCCATGAGCGGCAGGTAGACCGAAAACAGGATCCGCGGCGAAAAGCCGCTGTACAGCCGGTACACGTCGATGAGCTCACCGTCGATCCTGCGGCAGCCTTCTGCGGCGGCTTCGCTTATGAGCGGAACAAGGATAAGCGATGCGGCGATATACGGCACGCGGCTGTATTGCGTGAGCACCATGATAATCACTACGAGCACGATCATCGGTATGGAGCGCAGCAGTATCATGAGCGGCTTCAGGAACTTACGCGCCGTATCTGACATTCCTTCGATAATACCGATCGTAACGCCGATAACCGTGGAACAAAGCAGTGCGATAAAAAGATGGGTGAGCGTGGTGAAGATAAGGCGGTATGTATGCGGTTCGGCAAGCAGCCTGAGCAGCGTGCGCAGAATGGAAAGAACGTCCGGAAACACAAGCGCATCTCCTTTAACGGTTCCGAGCAGCTGTATCAGGCAGCCGATGAAGATAATTCCAAGACAGAATATAACGGTGTCCCGCCGGGTGCTTTTGTCCGCCTGCGGAAGGCTTCCGCGGGATACATCGCCACGGGAATGGCCCGGGCGGCGTATCCCGGCCGGTTTTTCTGCCTTATTTTTGTCCATAATAGAAATCATCGGCAGGCAGCGCGCCGCCGAACTGCTTAAGGTCAATGCGTGCGGTGGCCTCCACCTGCTTTTTTGCCTGTACCGCAGGTACAAAACGGATCGCGCAGTTGGGTATCGCGCTCTGCGCTATCTTTGCATTGGGCAGAATACCGAGCGCGGCCGCGGCCTTTGCGACTGCGGCGGTGTTGTCCGTGCATTTTTTACATGAGGCTTCCGCCTGTACAAGAAAATCTTTAACAGCCTGCGGATTGCGCTCAAGCAGCTGTGCGCTTACGAACAGTCCCGCCTGCGCGTAGCCGTCGAATCCGGTTGCCTTTTTGTACAGGTCGTTCACCGCATATGCCGTGACGGCGGGATTCTTTATTTTTGCGGCGGTAAGGGCGGGTTCCGCCGTCAGGACAACGGCCTGCGGGTCAGAAAGCAGCAGCGTCTGCGTTGCGGCCGCGCTGCCCAGATAGGCGGTCTTTGGCGTGATGCCGTTCTGCTGCAATGCTGCAAGCGCAACCGACGCATTGATGGTGTTTTCGCCGAACAGGGTGATTCCGGTTGTCTGTATATCGCTGATCGTAAAATTCTTTTTCTGAGAGGCAAAGTAAAGGTTTCCCCAGGTGACTACCGCGGCCAGCTTATAGGTTGATTTTTTCATTTTATAGAGCTTGGCGCCCGCGTTTACCGGAGCCACGATAAAATC
>CACZQF010000211.1 GCA_902783245.1 uncultured Spirochaetaceae bacterium
CCGTGCAAGGGAAGCCACCGGCAGCTGCCTGCATCATACCAGCAGCCGGTGCGCATAAACGGCGTAGGACGCCGTACGGGGATAATACGTTTTTCGGAAGCGGAGGTTTCAAATTCAGCAGTGCCTGCCCTGCGGTAAAAGTATACGGGCTTCAAGGTCTGTGCGCTCTGCATGACGGCATACCTCCTATATCACCAGGCCTTTTTCTGCCGTGCCGGGGAACAGCACTTCACCATCGGTACAAAGCTGATTCAGTTGATCCAGAATTTTCTGCTGTCTCTCATATACATCCTGTACGCGCACCACACCCATAAACTCCATTTCTTCCTGCAGCATGGTGCATGCCCGCTTGGACATATTCCTGAAGATTTTATCCTGTATCGCCCGCGGCACACCTTTGAGCGCCATAGCAAGATCCTCCGTAGACACTTCACGCAGCCACTTCTGTACGCCGCGGTCGTCCAGCAGCAGCAGACAGTCCATGGTCATACTGTAACGCTCCACATTCAGCGCAAGCACCGGATTAAGCGTAAAAAGCGCATCACATTCATTTTTATACAGGTCCGGATCTTTGCCGTGCATATAGTCCAGAATATTCTCCACCGCCGGCTTGCCGTAGAACCCGGAGCGTTTGAGCACTTTTCCTGCCGTACTCATGATGTCGGGATCTGAATTCTTTTTGCCGCACAGCGCATCATAGCGGGTCTGTACATCAGCTTTGAGCTCAGGCGGCATTGACGAAAGCATGGTTTCAGCACGCTCTTTGCCGATGTATACAAGCAGCCGCGCAAGCGTGTCCTTGTAGCCGTCAGCTATATAGTCCTGTATGATATCGAGCGATTTGGCAGAGGCTGCGGCAAAGGCCGCATGCAGCTCTTTCTGATTTTCTGATTCCATATACACCTTCCCTATCTAAACTATAGTAGAATAAACGGCGGCGTAACATTGCTGCTGACAGACTGCTACTGTTCCGCTTCCGAGTCCTTGAGGATATCAAGCAGATCTTCGCGCGTAATGTTGGTGTCGGAGATGGACTCGCCGCTCAGCATGGATTCCGCAAGCTTTTTGCGTTTTTCCTGAATGTTCAGTATCTGCTCCTCTATGGCATTCTTACAGATAATCTTGTACACCGTCACCGGGTTCTTCTGGCCGATACGGTAGGCCCGGTCGCTCGCCTGATTTTCCGCGCTCACGTTCCACCACGGATCATAGTGGATTACGATGTCGGCGGCGGTAAGCGTCAGGCCCGTGCCGCCCGCCTTGAGCGAAATACAGAACACGGGAACATCATCCGACTGAAACGAGCGCACCATTTCCGCGCGCTTTGCAGGCGTCGTGTCGCCCGTAAGCAGGTAATAGGGGATATTCTGCTCGGTGAACCGTTTCGCCAGCAGCTCAAGCATGCGCGTGAACTGCGAGAACAGCAGCACTTTGTGCCCGCCCGCAAGCGCATTTTCAAGCAGGTCGAACGTAGCGTTGAGCTTAGCGTTCTCACCGGTAAAATTGTCATACAGCAGTTCGGGCGCACAGCAGAGCTGGCGCAGCTTGGTGATCTGCGACAGAATGAACAGTTTTTCTTTGTCGAATTCTTCGGTGGTCTTGTGCTCTATGAGCGCGCGCAGCTTTGCCACCTCAGCGTCATACAGCTTCTGCTGCTCGTCGTCCATTTTGACGTACAGCTTTTCTTCCGTTTTTTCCGGCAGGTCGGTGAGCACGTCTTTTTTCATACGCCGCAGGATATACGGCGCTATGCGGTCATGCAGCTCATCAAGCGCTTTGGGAGTTGTTTCTGCGGACGAATACTTTTTGTTAAAGTCTGACTTTGTGCGCAGAAAGCCGGGCAGTATAAAATCAAACAGGCTCCACAGGTCCTGCAGCTTGTTTTCGATCGGTGTGCCGCTCAGCGCAAGCTTAAAGGGCGCATGGATCGTTTTGATGGACTGCGCGTTGAGCGTTTCAGGATTTTTTATGTACTGGGCTTCGTCCGCAATGACCATAGAAAACTTTTTGGTCATGTACAGCTCATAATCATGCTGCAATGTATTATAGGATGTAATGAGCACCATGTTCTGCGGATCGGCTATCTTTTTGTGCCGGCTTTCAGCCTCGCCGCTGATCAGCGCCGTCCTGCGGTGCGGCACAAATTTCTTAAACTCATTGCTCCAGTTGTACACAAGCGATGACGGACATACGATCAGTACCGGGTCGGTGTTTCCTGCTTCAAACACATGCTCCACGAGCGAAATGGTCTGCAGCGATTTACCCAGACCCATGTCATCGGCCAGAATGGCGCCCAGATTATAGTGCTGCAGCGTGCTCAGCCATTGGTAGCCGTTCTCCTGATAGGGATACAGCACGGCATTGATATTCTGCGGTACAGGAAAATGGTTTTTGAACGGCTCGGACACATCCTTTATCAGGGCAGCCGTATCATCGTCAAGACTTATGCACTGCTTTTCCACAACGGGAATCGCCTGCATGATTTTATTCACCTTATGCACGTCGGCGAGCGGTATGACCGCCTCATCTTCGTCCTGACCGGCACCGGCCATCTCTGCAAGCGACGCATAGGAATCCATCTTGTCTTTATCAAGCTCATACAGCGTGCCGTCATACAGAGCGAACGTGTCGTCCGTCTTCTGATACTGCTTTAAAAAAGCGAGCGCCTCTTTGAGCTTTATTTTATCGCCGGTTTTTAACACCATGCGCAGAAAGTCTTTTTTATGCCCGAAACTAAATGAAAACTTTTTGACCGACGCCACCTTTTTGAGCGGAATGTTCTTCCAGGTTACGTCGCCAAGCTGCTGCAGTCCGGGAACTATCGTCTCATATACATCATGGGCATCAGCCTTAACAATAAAAGTACCGTTTTTAGGGAACATGGAAGGACAATGCAGGATTGTCTGCACGTCACTCACGTTAAAGTCGCCCTTTGCCGCACAAACCAGTATGCCTTTTTTAAACTGTAGATCAAAGCTTGCCGTTCCCATAAAACTGTCTCCTTACTGATGCATTAGACCTGTTCGGAAACCTCAGTTTCCGAACAGGTTACCCTGAAATGCAAGTTCAAAATCGCGCTATTTCAGCGATTTTGAACTTGTCGACCTGAGCGATAACGAAGTTATCGAACAGGTCTATTGCCGCTATACGTTACGGCAGATTCTGAAATTAAAACACCCGCCGGTGCTTTCCACGCCTTCGTACTTGAGCTTGCCCATGCCGTTTGTCTGCGTCACTGTACGGACACTGCCGCTTTCTTCACCGGACGGGTCGAACACGGTTTCATCGGAACCAACAGTGGTAAAGCAGTCCGTGCACCAGGTGCGGTAATGGGGGGTGATATGAAGTTTTTTAAATGCCAGATCAGTCTCTGCAAGCGTCGGGAGCCTGAATCCGTTTTTGGTCAGATCGGAAGTGACCTGCGCGCTGTCTATAATGCAGTCCTTCTTGCGTCCTTTTTTTATGGCGGTGAATTCATACACGGGATCAAATCCCAGCAGCTTGCTCAGCTCGTTGCAGAACCATGCGGCATCATACCAAGAAACGGTTTCTTTAAGCCGCTTGGAGCATCCTGCTTTTTCAAGCACTTTGTTGATAAAGAAGCTGTTTATAAAATTTTCTGAAATTGCAAATGCCGTAGTGATGATGACCGTCCGGCCCATAGGGATCGCAAAATCTTCGGAAGTCCCTTCTATAATCTCGGACTCGCCGTCCTCAAGTACGGTAATAAGATTTGTACTCGGGAATTTCTGATTGTCCAAAGTGATATCAGGTATAACTGTACTCATATATATATATTTCCGCACTATGTATGCGGCAGGTCCCCTAAAACTAATACGGACAGCAGCTGCATGTAACTGCGGCCGCTGTCCGTATCAGGCAGGCTCATCCGGCCCGCCCGTTGTATGTTAGATCTTTTCTCCACATTCGCCGCAGAACAGCTCGCCTTCCTCTACCGGAGCGCCGCAGTGCGGACACACATGACCGGCGGCAGGTGCTGCAGCGGGGGGAACCGGCATGCCTTTTGGTGCAACCGGAGCCTCAGGAGCGGCAGTCGGTACCGGCGCTGCCGGAGCAACAGGAGCCGCGGGTGCTACAGGTGCAGCAGGTATTTCTGCTTCTTTGACCGGGCGCACCGGTGCGCTGCCCTGTACGATCACATTGGGCTGCATGGCACCGCCCACGGACTGTATGGTTGTCTGCATACCAGCAAGGAAGCGGTCTTTGTCTTCATTGCTGTCGCGTCTGGTCATTTCAGTCTGCGCACGGTAGGCAGCGGTCAGGTCCTGCTGGCCC
>CACZQF010000212.1 GCA_902783245.1 uncultured Spirochaetaceae bacterium
GCACCTGCTTTCGTACAGGTGACGCATTTGCTTTCGTACAGGTGACGCACCTGCTGATTGAACGCCGTTTCTGTTTGCGATTGTGCTGAATACCGTGTATAATCATAAGCTATGGGCGAAAAGAAAAACCGCATAGGCTTTATTCTTGCATCGATCTGTACCGGCTCTGCTCAGAATATGTGGTCGGCGCTGATACGCGAGGCATCTCATTCTGATGCTGCATTTTATATTTTTCCGGGCGGCAAGCTTAACGCCGAGCCTGATTCCGAATATCTTCGCAATTCTATCTACCGGCTGGTCAATGCCCAGAATCTGGACGGACTGATCAGCTGGGGCTCGTCGCTTGGCGGCGCGGTGTCCGTGGAAGAGCTTACGCAGTTTCATACGGCATTTACATCGCTTCCTTTCGTTACCATTGCCCATAAAATCACCGGCCACCCGTGCGTGGGGTTCGATGCATACGGCGGTATGGCCGATCTTGTCCGTCATTTTCTGACGGTGCATAAATCTCGCCGTATAGCATTTCTGCGCGGCCCGCTTACGCATATGTCCGCATCGGAGCGGTACCGTGCGTTCTGCGATATTATGGCGCAGAACGGCTGTCCTATGGAGAATTCGCCGCTTGTAAGCGATCCGTTTTCATGGAGCGACGGTGAGGCTGCGGTACGGCAGCTGTATGAGGAACGCGGGCTTGTGCCCGGACGCGACTATGAGGTGCTTATCGGCGCGAGCGATATGATGGTGCTTGCGGCTTCCCGGTATCTGCAGCGCGCCGGGTACCGTGCGCCGGAAGATTATGCCTGTGCCGGATTCAACGATTCTATTGAAAGCCGTATCTTAGGCTCCACAACGGTGCATATGCCGTACAACCGGCTCGGTCTGACGGCTTTTGCCATGATGCGCGGTGTGCTCGGCAGCGGTTTCGGGATTCCTGCAGGAACTGTCCCGATGAAAGACGTAACGCTCCCCACGCATGTAGTGCTGCGCGAGTCCTGCGGCTGCCCTGATTTTGCGCTTGCCCAGTACGACAAGGGCATCGCTGATGATGTGCCGGTATCCGTAACGAAATCAAGTTCTCAGAAGGATATTGTACGATCGCTTGCAGCCCTGTTCCACAGCGACAGCACGACGACTAACGCTGTGATTGAGCCGCTTGTGGGCGCCGTGGTGCAGCGTGACGAACCGCTGCTGTTTTCACTGCTGGAACGTATCCTGAGCCGGTTCTTTGAGCAGAACGGTGATGTGCGTCTGGTACATGCAGCGTACCGGCAGCTCAAGGCTTCTTCGTGTGTAGACGCCGGATGGCTTACGGGACAGGAACCGCGCTTCCTGCTGGTGATGTCGCGCATACAGGACAGAACGCGGCAGCTTTCGCAGTATAACGAGCGGCGGTTTACGGAGCAGGTGAATTCACTCAAATGCGGGCTGCTTACGGCGCGGAGCCGGGATGCACTGTGCGGCATTCTTGCAGACCACCTGCCGCAGCTTGGTATTACGCGCGCAGCGCTTGTTCTGACAGATAAAGATGATGTCTCAACATTTATCGGCGGCTTTACGCCTGGAAAGCGCTATGCGGTGAAGAAAGAATTTCCCGCTGATCTGCTGCTGCCGCGGGAGATTGCGGGGTTTGATACTGGTGTATTTCTGGTGCAGCCGCTGTTTACCGAGCGTCAGCCGCTCGGCTATTTTGTCTGCAGCGTGCCGCAGCAGTATACTGGTGCAGTGTACGAGGACCTGCGGTCTGCTATCAGCAGCGCGCTTGCCGGTATCTTTATGTTTGAAGAAAACTCTGCCGCCAAGCAGCGGGCAGAGCAGGCAGAAGCCGCCAAGAACAGCTTTTTTGCCAATGTCGGCAGCGATCTGTCTGAGCCGCTGGTTGAGGTGGCGCGCCGCATAGAGCAGATGCAGACCGTGATTTCGGCGGTAAGCCGTGAAAATGATATTCTGTCGGGACAGATGGTGTTCCTGAAAAATCAGATTGCCGAGCAGTTGGACAAGACGAATCTGGTTATAGATCTGACTAAGCTGCAGACGAATGAACTGGCGTTTAAGAAGCGGCTGTTCCATATTGAAGAGACGCTCGGGCTGCCGGCTGCCGCAGCTGGTTTTCCGCTGCTGTACGGGGATCCTGATCGGATTGCACAGGCTGCCGGTATTCTTTGCGATGTGTGCGGCGTTGACCGGACGGAGCTTCATGCATCAGAATCTGAAGACGGGCTGGTCATTACGGTACAGGGCAGCGGTCCGCTGCATGATTCGGTATGGACGCAGAATAACATGCAGGTTGTGCAGCATATCTTCCTGCGCTCGGGAGCGTCGCTCAGGCGGACCGGCACCGGATGCTCCATTACCTATCCGTGGCCTACGTTTGCATGCGGTACGGCGGCACGCGGTGCGACGCAATATGAGTGGAATGCGGACGCTGCGCAGCCTGCTGACTGGGTTGCTGTGTACGGTCGCCGGAATGACGCTGAGTTTTCCGAGTGCGCGTTCTTGTGCCGTACGCAGGCTGACAATGAGGCCCTTGCCGCCGTGCGGGATTTTGAGGAGCTGTTCGAGCGGCAGATGGCCGGAGCGGTGCAGCGGCCGGCGTTCTTTATAGGCGGAGATTTTGCCGTGCTGCCGGACTGGGCCGCAAAGTTCACGGTACGGCGGCTTGAGTCTATGTCTGAATTTGACGCTGCGGTACGTGAATCGGAGCCTGCGCTGGTGGTGCTTTCCGGTTCTGACGATCAGACGGTACGCGCCGTTCAGACGGTGCGTAACAATCCGACTACGGTAATGTGCCCCGTGTTCGTGCTGCCGGAGCGGCTTGAGGAAGAACCTGCCGCTGATCTGTTCCATATACCGAGGGTGATTCTGTGCAACCGCTGCATTGCGTACAGCAAGGAATTTGCTGCCCGCATGCGCTCTATTCTGATCGGCGGAGGAATACTTCCGCCTGATACTGGTGCTGTGGTCAAGCGTGCTGTGGTGTACCTGAATATGAACTATGCCGCGCAGATCATGCGCTGGAAGCTTGCAGATCATGTGCATGTGAACGAAGATTATCTGACGCGCATATTCCACAAGGAGCTGGGGCTGTCTCCGTGGGAATACCTGAACCGCTACCGCATCTATCGTGCCGGCCTGCTTCTTCTGCATACGAACGATACGATGTACGACATTGCGGAAAAGACCGGCTTTCAGGATCCGGCATATTTCAGCCGCGTATTCCGTAAAATTATGGGTATCACTCCGGCAAAGTACAAACAGAGCGCATCGGGCGGTACATATACGTCTGAAAAATATAAATAGAAGTCAGCATTTTTTTGCCGCCTGCCGGTATGCTTATAGTCAGAGGGTAGTACATGAGCGACAAAAGCAACGAAAATTGCCGACAGGATACGACGGACGTTTCTAAAAAAAGTCTCAAAAAAGAGATACTTCGCTATAAAGAAATATACCTGCTGATGCTTATTCCGCTGGTTTATTTCTTTATCTTTAAATACATTCCGATCTGGAACGGTCAGATTGCCTTTAAGAAATTTCAACCGGTAAAGGGCGTGTTCGGCAGCGCATGGTCAGGTTTTTCTTATTTCAAAGAATTCTTCAGTTCATTCTATTTCTGGGAGTTGCTGCGCAACACTGTTGGCTACAGCTTCGGTAAGCTGCTGGTGAGCGTGCCCGCATCGATCATCCTTGCGGTGGTTATTTTTGAAAGCCGCCGTCAGACATTACGTAAGATCGTGCAGACGCTGACCTATCTGCCGCACTTCCTTTCATGGGTTATTATGTATGGTATTCTGCTTTCATTGCTTTCTCCGAGCGACGGCGTACTTAATGACGTGATCAGACTGTTCGGCGGCAAGCCGGTGGATTTTCTTACCAGTACAAAGGCGTTCCCCTTTATCGTCATTCTGTCCGATGCATGGAAAGGAATGGGATGGGGTGCCATTATCTTTATAGCCGCGCTTATGGGAATTGATCCCGCGCTTTACGAGGCTGCGATGGTCGAAGGAGCGAGCGCGTGGCAGCGGACAAGATATATTACGGTTCCGTCCATTCTGTCGGTCATCGTCATGGTAGTACTGCTCAAAATCGGTACGATCCTTGACGCGGGCTTTAACCAGGTGTTCATGCTGTATTCTGTGCCGGTCTATAGTGTGGCCGATATCATCGACACATGGGTGTACCGGCAGGGCCTGCTGGAATTCAAGTTCTCTCTTGCAACGGCAGTCGGTATCTTTAAAGGCATTATAGGCCTGCTGCTGGTTATAGCCGCGAACAAGCTTACGCGCAAAGTGGCTGACTCCGGTCTGTTCTAATTTAAGGTGGTACGAGTATGGCGAAAAAAACAATATCAGTGGCTATGAAACTTTCCGGCGGAGACAGAGTGTTCCATACATTCCTTGACCTGCTGCTTGTGTTCACGCTCATCATTATAGCCATTCCGTTGTGGAGCACGGTAACGCTTTCGTTCCGTCCGGCCACATTTATCGGCAATAACCTGCAGGGTATGTTCCTTGCTCCGTGGAAATGGTCAACGCTTGCCTATAAGGCGCTGCTCGGCAATAACGGGTTTCTGAACGCTTTTATCAACAGCCTGAAGATTCTGGTGTACGGCGTTGTGACGGCTCTGGTGCTTACGGTACCGATTGCCTATGGTCTGTCCATACCGGGACTGCCCGGACGCAAATGGCTGAACATTTTTGTACTTATTCCGTATCTGTTCAATGTCGGCCTTATTCCGTCATATCTGGTGGTGACTAAGCTCGGCCTTACCAACCACCTGGCGGCGGTGTTCCTGCCGACCGCAGTCTCAACGTACAATGTAATGATCATGCGGAACTTCTTTGAGGCGATTCCGAATGAGCTTAAGGAGTCTGCCCGCATTGACGGTGCTCCGGAGTGGCGCATCCTGCTGCAGATTATCCTGCCGCTGTCAAAGCCGATTTTGATGACCGTAGGGCTGTTCTATGCGGTGGCGTTCTGGAATGACTTTATGCATGCCATGCTGTACCTGAACAAGAACGAACTGCAGCCGCTTCCGATTCTGCTTCGTAATATCCTGCTTGCAAGCGGCATGAACGAGTATGTGGAGGCAAGCGCATTCGGTGAAGCCCCGGTAGCCGCCATAAAGGCCGCGAGCGTCTTTATGTCAGCCATTCCGATGGTCATTGCGTATCCGTTCATCCAGAAGTACTTTACGAAGGGTACGCTTGCGGGCAGCGTGAAGGGCTGATGCCTGAACCTGCAGTACCGCATTTTTAACAAAGGTTTTTGTTTTAGACATATACATAATTTAGGAGGATGTATGAAACGAGTTATTACGGCTGCCGCGCTGCTTGCGGCGGGATCCATGATTTTTGCTGGCGGAAAGAAAGAAGCTGCCAAAAGCGGCCCTGTAGCGATTGACCTGTGGTATGGTGCTGCGGTTACCGAAGCAGGTCCGCCGCCGGCCGACTGGAAGGTTATTCCTATGCTGAAGGAAATGGGCATTGATCTGCAGCTTACCGCGCTGCCTTCTTCTGAAAGTGATCAGACCCAGAAAATAAACGCCGCAGGCGCAGCTGACGCTCTGCCGGATCTGTTTATGGTTACACGGGACACGCTTGTACGCCTGCAGCAGCAGGGACTGCTTGCCTCTGTGGATGACATGTTCGCTATGATGCCTAACCGCACCAAGATCATGTACGATGATGCAGCCAAGGCTCAGGCCGCTATTGACGGCGTAACCTACGGTCTTGCTTCTCCCGGTACCATCGCTAAAAACGAAGGTATCCTTATCCGCAAAGACTGGCTCGACAAGCTCGGACTGAAAGTACCCAAGACCACGGAAGAATTCCTTGCTGTGGCAAAAGCGTTCACCACGCAGGATCCTGACGGAAACGGCAAGAACGACACCTACGGCTATGGTGCCTTTATTGAGGCAAACAAGCTGAGCTACGGCCTCGGTGCACGTATTGACCCGATTCTCGGAGCATTCGGTGTGGCCGGTACATGGAACCTTTCTGCATCAAACCCCGGACTCAACGTGTTCCGCCCCGAGTACTATGACGCCATGGTGTTCCTGAAGCGCATGGTGGACGAGCAGGTTATTGATCCCACTTGGCTTGCTTATAAGAAAGATGATTTCCGCGCTGCATGGAAGCAGGGTAAATTCGGTATCATGCGCGAGCAGAATGCTGCATTTGCTGCTAAGAACAACTATAAACCGTTCGATGACAACTTCCCCAACGGTGAATGGATCGTCATTGATCCGCCTGTCGGACCTGCCGGTAAGTCTTCTGTCGGTGTATACGATGCCGGTTACCGCATCTATGCCGTGTCTGCAAAAGCTGAGAAGAACGGTAAAAAGCCTGCTATCGCAAAACTGCTTGAGTGGATGTCTTCAGACGAAGGCTACTACCTGCTCGGCTGGGGTGAAAAGGACGTGAACTATGTTATCGGCGCTGACGGCGCTCCGACCTCAAAGGGTATCGCTGATCCCAGCAAAGCTTGGGACAAAACCGAGAACGTACCGCTTACACAGCTGCGCAACATGGTGTTCTACAACAGCGATACAGAGCTTGTGTCCCGCTATCCGACCTACAACTGCGCTAAATCCGGTAAGGAAATGAGCGCACTCAAGGTGCTGCGTACAATGCAGTCCAAGCCGTGGACTCAGGTAGTGGGCGGCAACACCATGCCCGCACCGAATGCTGATGTTGAGCGCTTCTATTCACAGACAATTCTGGAATTCCTGCGCGGTACACGCACTCTGAACAAAGATACTTGGAATACCTTCCTCTCTGACTTCAAAAAAATCGGTGGACAGGCTTGGAATGATGAGGGTGTGAAATACGCCCGTGAGAACAATTTCTTAAAATAATGATGATGTAAACAGGCTTGTCCGGGGCCTGCCGGGCTCCGGACAAGCCTGTAACCTTGATATCCTGTATGTTGCGGCATTCGCACTGAAAGGAGTTAAAAAATGACAGAACATAATGATAAACAACCTCTTTCGCTGCGCATGTCCCGGTCCGTGCAGCAGACGTACACGCCTGATCAGGTTAAGTGGCATTATGAGCATGGACTGGTATTGCAGAGTATCTATGCCGTAGCAAAACGCTACGGTTGTCCGGATCTTACGGACTGGGTCCGCCGCATGTATGACACCAAGATTACAGCGGACGGCGGTATCCTTACCTATAAAGAACAAGAATTCAATCTTGATCAGATCCGTCCCGGCGTACAGCTGTTTGATCTGGATGCCGACACGCATGCGCCTCAGTACCGCAAGGCCATAGAGACGCTGCGTGAGCAGCTGCGCGGGCATCCGCGTACGCAGAGCGGCGGATTCTGGCATAAAAAAATATATCCGTGGCAGATGTGGCTTGACGGCCTGTTTATGGCCGAGCCGTTCTATGCGCGTTATGTGGCTGAATTTGGTCCCGAAAGCGACTATGAGGATATCGTGCACCAGTTCGAGCTGATGTATGCCCACGCGCGGGATGAGCGTACGGGACTTCTCTATCATGCATGGGATGAGTCATGCAAGCAGCTGTGGGCAGATGTTGAGACAGGACGTGCGCCGCATGTGTGGGGCAGAGCCATGGGATGGTTCTGCATGGCATTGCTGGACGTGCTTGACTGGATCCCTGACACCGATGCCTGCCGTCCGTGGAGAAACCGCCTTACGGTCATTGCTGACAGTCTGGTGCAGCCGCTGCTTACATTCCAGGATAAGGGGCAGGGATTGTGGTATCAGGTGGTTGATATGGGTACTAAACCGGGCAACTATCTGGAAACCTCTGCATCTGCAATGTTCGTGTATTTCCTGTTCAAGCTGGTACGATTGCATCTTCTTTCACCTGCTGCCGGTAAAACCGAAGCAGAAGCGCTTGCGGCTGCCCGCAAAGGATATGAGGGGCTGTGTTCCCGTCTGTCCGAGGAAGCCGGCATACTGCATCTGTCAGGAATCTGTAAGGTTGCAGGGTTGGGCGGCACACCGTACCGCGACGGCTCTTATCAGTACTATGTGGGCGAGCCGGTTGTGTCCGATGACTTTAAGGGCGTCGGCCCGTTTATCTTTGCTTCACTTGAGTCGGAAGCAGCATCTGAAGCTGCCGATCACTGATGAATACGGAGAAAACAGCCGCCGGTATCTGTCTGTATGTCAGGCCGTTGCGGCAGAAGTCGTCTGCAGAGCCTGAGGCAGGCCATGTATATCATGACCTGCAGGCAGCCTTTGATGATGTGCAGAACGGCAGAATAACCGCCTTGACAGGCGATGTGCACGGGGGCCCTGTTCCCGTGCATATTTTTTTAGATGAAGGAATCTACAGCGGACAGTTTTATTTTGACGGCTGTCCCTGTGAAGGCCGCCGTGTACCGGTGGCCCTGTACCTGCACGGTGCGGGGCAGGAACGTACGGTGATTACGGGCGGCCGATTTGCGCGTGAGCCGTATCCTGCTCAGGGCGGCCTGCGCGGAACATTCAGAACTTATACGCTGTTCGTGAGCGGTCCGTTTGCGGAGCTTTCGGATCTGACCGTTGAGAATACAGCCGGAAATGATCCGCCCGCAGGTGTTGGTGTGCGGGCAGGACAAGCGGTGGCGCTGTATGATGATGCGGAATATACGCATTGCCGCAATGTGGCATTGCTTGGGCACCAGGATACGCTGTTTATTGCGCCGCTGCCGCTGAAAGAGCGGATTCCCGGCGGTTTTGCCGGACCTCGTGACGGTATGCGCCGTGTTCCGTCGGTACATTTATACGAACAGTGCGTGATTGCCGGAACGACCGACTTTATTTTCGGCAGCGGCGCGGCGTTTTTTGACCGGTGTACGATACAGGCACGTGCACAGGAAGGTTGTGAAGGCTATTATGTGGCGGCTCCGAGCGCGGACGTACCTGCTGCGCTTACACCGCAGGGGGTACCGCAGGCGGTTTCAGAATGCGGCTTTGTGTTTTACCGCTGTACTGTGGACGGAGACGCAGCGCAGGTATACCTTGCGCGTCCATGGCGTCCGTATGCACGGTGCGCCTGCATAGCATGCCGGTTCGGAAAGGCTGTTGCGGCAGAGCATTGGTCTGACTGGAACGGCGAGGGTGCCGTACTTACCAGTGTTTTTACGGAATATCATAATCAGCCTGCGGCATCATCCGGGTGCGGGTACGGCAGAGAACTGACGGACGGAGAAGCAAACGCGCTGCTTGCGCTGTGGGAACCATACAGGGCATGTACATCAGTGCAGTGTTGAACGGTGTTGCGAAGGAGCATTTTTTATGGAAGTGAAGATGGCAAACGTTATAAAATCAATCGAAGAATTCGGCGGCTCTGTGCATGCTGCCGACAATGCGCCGGCTTTTGCCGCTGCCAAAGCGTTTTTTACAGAGTCTGGCGGCGGAGTACTGCGGGTTGGTGCCGGCGTGTGGAATACTGCTCCGATTGAGCTGTGCTCGGGCATGACGCTGCAGCTGGACGAAGGAGCGGTATTATCTTTCATTCCGCAGTTTGAGCTGTATCGTCCTGTTAAAACCCGTTGGGAAGGCGTGTGCTGCTGGGCGATGCATCCCTGCCTGTTCGTCTCCAACGCGCATGACGTGTCTATAACGGGTTCCGGCGTGCTTGACGGTAACGGCAGGCTGTGGTGGGATGCCGTACCTGTCAAACGGCAGCAGACCGGTCCTGTTGATCCGATTGAAAAAGAGCTTGCTTCTTTGAATCCTGACTATAAAACACATGCAAGCGGCGGCGGCGGACGTATTTCCCAGTTTCTGCGGCCTTCGCTGCTGCAGTTCTATGAATGTACTGATGTACATGTGTCGGGAATTACGCTGCGTAATTCGCCGTGCTGGACATTCCACCCGGTGTTCTGCGATCGGCTCACCGTAGAGGGAATGCATGTGTGCAATCCTTCAGATTCACCGAATACGGACGGAATGGATATAGATTCCTGTACGAACGTGCTTGTAAAAGACTGCCGCATCAGTGTCGGCGATGACGGTATCTGCATTAAATCAGGTTCTGGTCCGGACGGTATCAGGGTGAACCGGCCTTCAGACCATATTACGGTGACCGGATGTACAGTCGAAAAAGGTCATGGCGGTGTAGTCATTGGCAGCGAGACTGCCGGCGGTGTACATAACGTTACGGTCAAAGACTGCGTGTTTAACGGCACTGACCGAGGCATACGGATCAAAACGCGTCGCGGCCGCGGCGGAGCCATCAGCGGACTGACGTTTGACGGTATTACCATAACCGGCTGCCTGTGTCCTATAACCGTAAACATGTTCTACCGCTGCGGTTCAAAAGGAACAGAGA
>CACZQF010000213.1 GCA_902783245.1 uncultured Spirochaetaceae bacterium
GCCACATTCTTTGTATGCATTGTTTATTTGCCGTAAATACGATAAGATACACGGTATGAGTACGCATAAATCTATAGATGAAACTACATTGCAGAATCTGCTGTATCTTTCGCGGCTTTCACCTGAAAGTACGAACATTTCTATATTAAAAAAGCAGGTTGATGAAATCGTCGGTTATTTTGAAATCCTTTCCAAGTACGATGACAGTGAAAATCCTTATGATGCCTATCCGTCCACGCAGGCCGAGCTGCTGCGCGAGGACGAGGTGGTGCCCGGCCTTGAGATGCATGATGTAAAAAATGTGTCCAAGGATTTTATGGACGGCTATTTCCAGGTGCCGAAGGTTCTGGGCGAAGGCGCATAGGCGTCAGGCAGTATTTGTTAAGATTTAAGACAAGAGGTTTACTAGTATGGGCTATACGATAAAAGAAATGCGCGGGGCGCTCAAGGACGGCAGCGTTACCAGTGAAAAGCTGGTGCAGGAGGCCGTCGCCACCTTTGAGGCGGATAAAAAATCAGAGCTCCCGCTCAATGCATTCCTTGAGATGTACGCCGATGCGGCGGAAAAAGCAAAGAAGGCTGATGCTGAGATTGCCGCTGCCCGTGCACAGGGCAGTGCCGCGCTGGATGCGCTGTTTGCGGCAAAGCCGCTTCTGGGACTGCCCTTTGCGAACAAGGACAATATTTCTGCCCGCGGCAAACGGCTTACCTGCGCGAGCAAGATTCTTGAAGGATATATCGCGCCGTACAACGCTACGGTAATCGAGCGCCTTGAAAAAGCGGGCGCCATTCCGCTGGGACGGTGCAATCAGGACGAATTTGCCATGGGTTCTTCTACGGAGTATTCCGTATACGGGCCTACGCGCAATCCGATCAACCGCGCCTACGTGTCCGGCGGATCTTCCGGCGGCAGCGCGGCTGCGGTGGCGGCGAATCAGGCGCTGTTCGGTATCGGTACCGAGACCGGCGGCTCCGTGCGTCTGCCTGCTTCCTACTGCGGTATCTACGGTCTTAAGCCCACATACGGCGTATTGAGCCGCTGGGGCGTGGTTGCCTACGGCAGCTCGCTTGATCAGGTGGGCATCATGGGGCACACTCCCGCCGATATTGCCGAGCCGCTGAAAGCTATGTGCGGCAAGGACATGTATGACGACACGAGCGCAGATCTGCCCGGCAGCGAGGAGCTTGCCGATCTGCGCGCCTGCGATGTATCTTCCCTGAAGATCGCCATTCCTCGGCAGTTCCTTGAAAGCAAGGGTCTTTCTGCCGATGTTGCTAAAGTGTTCACCGACACCCGCGACTGGTTTGAAAGCAAGGGTGCTAAGATTGATGTGGTTGATATTCCGGTGCTTGACGCCTCTATCGCCAGCTACTATGTGATCGCCCTTTCTGAGGCGGCGAGCAATCTGAGCCGGTTTGACGGCATCCGCTACGGCCGCCGCGTGGACACCGGCGAAGGCTACGATGAGCTGTACGTGCATACCAGAAGCGAAGGATTCGGTCCTGAGGTTAAACGGCGCATCATCATCGGTAACTACGTGCTTTCTGAGCAGTTCTCCGGTGATACCTATAAAAAAGGCATGACCGTGCGCGCACGTATTCAGCGTGAAATGTCGGAGCTGTTCAAGAAGTACGACATAGTGCTGTGTCCTACGTGTCCTACGCCGGCGTTCCGGCTCGGACAGAAGGTTGACGACCCGCTTGAAATGTACCTGAGCGACCTGTTCACTACGTTCGTGAACCTGGCCCGTATACCGTCCATCTCTGTGCCCGCGGGAATGAGCACGCCTTCCGGCGATGAGACCGCCATGCCCATCGGCATGCAGTTTGCAGGCCCCATGTTCAGCGAGCTCAAGCTGCTGCAGCTGGCGCAGGCATGGGAAAATGATCATCCCGGCTGCGGCGTCCCCGTGAAAAAAATGTAAGGAATAGATATGTCAGTAGATAAATATGAAATCGTCATCGGCTGCGAAATCCATACGCAGCTTACTACAAAGACAAAGGCATTCTGCGCCTGCGAAAACCGCTACGGCGGCATGCCCGACACCCGCGTGTGTCCGGTGTGTCTGGGACTTCCCGGCGCCATGCCCCGCGTGAGCAAAGGATATGTGGAGCTCGGCGCGGTGGCCGGACAGGCGCTTAACTGCAATATCGCGCGGTTCACAAAGTTTGACCGCAAGCATTATTTTTATCCTGATCTGGCCAAAGGCTATCAGATAACGCAGTATGACCTGCCGCTGTGCACCGACGGCTACGTGGACCTGCCGCTTGCCCATTATCCTGCGGACGAGCAGCCCGGCGGAGCTAAGTTCCGCCCGCTCAATTTTATCGGCAAGGACTGTATCATCAACAACGCCTACCGCCGTGTGCGCGTGGAGCGCATTCACCTTGAGGAGGACGTAGGCAAATCACTGCACCTTGAGGGCAAGCATTCGTATATCGACTATAACCGCTGCGGTACGCCGCTTATTGAGATCGTCACCAAGCCCGATATGACCAGCCCCGAGGAGGCCGCGCTGTTCATGCAGACGGTGCAGGAGATCCTGCGCTACGTGAAGGTGACCAAGGGTAATCTTGAGGAAGGCAACATGCGCTGTGATGCCAACATCAACCTGAATGTGTGGGAGAACGGACAGCTGTTCCATACGCCCATCAGCGAGATTAAGAACCTGAACTCATTTAAGGCCATCCGTGATGCCTGTACATACGAGGCGCAGCGTCAGCTGGAGGAATTCCAGACCGACCGGCAGGAATTCAATCCCGGCTTTAAGGTCACTATGGGATGGGATGAGGCAAAAGGCCGCACGGTGGTACAGCGTACTAAGAATTCGTTTGTGGACTACCGTTTTGTGGTTGAGCCCGATATCAAGCCGTTCAGCGTAAGCGAGGAGCTGATTGCCCGCGCCAAGGATGCGGTGGGCGAGCTGCCCGAGGCAAAGCGTACGCGGTTCAAGAAGGAATTCGGCCTGTCTGATTTTGACGCCGAGACGCTGACCGGCACGCGCGAGCTTGCGCTGTGGTTTGAGGAAGCCGCCAAGCAGGCTAAGAGCGCCAAGCGCGTGGCAAACCTGATTCTGAGCGAGCTGCTGGCCGTGCTGAACGCCGAGGACAAGACGATCGGCGACGTACAGCTGACGCCTGCGCATATAGCTGAGCTGGCCGATGCGCTTGAGACTAATAAAATTACGAGTAAGCAGGGCAAGGCCGTCTTTGAGAAGATGCTTGCAACGAACAAGCTGCCGTCCGTGATTATAAAGGAAGAAGGCATGGAGCAGGTGAGCGATACCGGCGTGATCGAAAAGATCGTGGACGAGGTTATCGCCGCCAATCCTAAGGCCGTTGCTGACTATAAGGGCGGCAAGACCAACGTGGTCGGCTGGCTGATGGGACAGGTAATGAAGCAGTCCCACGGCAAGGCGAACCCCAAGGAAGCGACCGCGCTGCTCAACGCAAAGCTTGCAAAGCTGTAGTTCTGTAGATTCTGCAAAAAAAGAACGGGGCTGTTCCGGAGTTGTAAAAACTGCCGGAGCAGCCCCGTTTTATATTCAGGGGATTATGGGGAACGCAAGTTCCCCGGAA
>CACZQF010000214.1 GCA_902783245.1 uncultured Spirochaetaceae bacterium
GACCCGACCTTGGTCGGGACAAAATGGTGGCTCACACAGCGTCACTACAGGCTGCCGCCGCCCGCCACCTCCCTATAATGACACTTCAGGCAGACCGGCAAAGCCTTTTTCAAGGTCAGCGTCCGTGGGAATGTAGTCGCCCATCTTGCCGTCGTTATACGCCTGATATGCATACATATCAAAGTAGCCGGTGCCCGTAAGGCCGAACAGAATCGTCTTTTCCTCTCCCGTCTTCTTGCACGCAAGCGCCTCATCAATAGCAACCTTAATGGCATGGCTGCTTTCAGGCGCAGGAAGGATGCCTTCCACCCGTGCGAATTCCTGAGCCGCCTGGAACACCGACGTCTGCTCAACAGCACGCGCCTCAATAAGCTTGTCATCATACAGCTGCGACACAATAGAGCTCATGCCGTGATAGCGCAGGCCGCCCGCATGGTTCGCCGACGGAATGAATTCCGAACCGAGCGTGTACATCTTTGCAAGCGGACACACATGGCCGGTGTCGCAGAAATCATAGACATACCGGCCGCGGGTCAGGCTCGGACAGGAAGCGGGCTCAACCGCTATAAAGCGGTAGTCAGCTTCGCCGCGCAGCTTACGTCCCATGAACGGAGAAATAAGGCCGCCCAGATTGGAGCCGCCGCCCGCACAGCCGATAATAATGTCCGGCTTAATGCCGTACTTGTCCATGGCGGTCATAGTCTCCAGACCGATAACGGACTGATGCAGCAGTACCTGTGAAAGCACGCTGCCGAGTACGTAGCGGTATCCTTCCTGTTTTGTAGCGGCCTCCACCGCCTCTGATATGGCGCAGCCAAGGCTGCCGGTTGTTCCCGGGAATTCCGCAAGAATCTTTCTGCCCACTTCGGTCGTTTCTGACGGCGACGGCGTAACGGAAGCGCCGTAAGTACGCATTACCTCGCGTCGGAACGGCTTCTGCTCATAGGATACCTTAACCATGTACACCTGGCAGTCAAGTCCGAAATATGCACACGCCATAGAAAGCGCGGTGCCCCACTGCCCCGCTCCGGTCTCGGTGGTCACGCCCTTCAGTCCCTGCTGCTTGGCATAATATGCCTGCGCAATAGCGGAATTCAGCTTATGGCTGCCGCTGGTATTGTTACCTTCAAACTTATAATAGATCTTTGCCGGCGTGCCTAACTTCTTTTCAAGGCAATAGGCGCGCACGAGCGGTGCGGGCCGGTACATCTTATAGAATTCGCGGATTTCAGCCGGAATCGGTATCAGCGCATCCGTATTGTTCAGCTCCTGCTTTATCAGCTCATCGCAGAACACCGGACGCAGATCCTCGTATGCAAGCTCTTTGTGCGTTGCCGGATTAAGCAGCGGAGCGGGCTTATGCTTCATGTCGGCCCGTACATTATACCAGCTGTCGGGCAGCTCGCTTTCAGAAAGATAGATCTTGTAGGGGATTTTTTCACAACTCATTCGATTCCTCACTGTTTTTATTGGTGCTGAACGCATCAGCAGGATGTTACTTCAAAAAGTATCAACCAGTATGCAGTATACTCAGATTACAAGTATCTGTCAATAGAAACAACAAATAATATAACGCGCAGCAATTTATACGCGCAGCAGCAGCTGCCGTGCGTACATTTACGTTCCGGTTACCGCAGCAAGATGATTACCAGTCGTCACGATCATACTCGATTTTTTCAGCGAACTCACCGGCATGCTCAATTCCAATATAGCTCAGGAACTTTTCTGCCATAATCCTCTGGTTTGTGCCGTCCTGTATACAAAGCACTGCGGTTGTAATCATTCTGAAACACAGATTATCGTATTCATCCTTACAGGATGAAGCAGTATAGTTTTCTGCGATATCTTTGATTACCGCAGCGTCCGTACCGTCAACGACCAGCCGCATAAGCGTTGTTATGAACAGATACCTTTTATCGTCATTTTTTAGCATCTGATCAGTTCCAATGACTTCTTCCAGTGCAAGGATACCTTCCCTGCGTGCCTTGTTTGACATCTGAATACACAGCTTACATATTTCAGCAAGCTGATCCTGCTGCTCCTGCGAAAGTGAACTATATTCGAAAATCATGCAGTGCCTCCGTGGTATATACGATAGTATGTTTTGTTACTTCTGTCATCAGAACATCTCGAATACCCCATGACCGAGATTTTTCGAGGTGTCCATGCAGCAATCAACCAAGAATCCCAGACCCGACCTTGGTCGGGACAAAATGGTGGCTCACACAGCGTCACTACAGGCTGCCGCCGCCCGCCATCCGCCCGCTGACCTC